>JAMXLI010000173.1 GCA_024281115.1 Terriglobales bacterium
TCCGCCGCTACCACACGGCGAAGGTGTCGGAGTTCAGCAGCCCCATTGGCGACTGGTGGGTGCGCGTGCGGGTTCCCCAGGACGATAAGGGTCGTGCCGAAGAGATCGCCCGCAACACGCACACTTCCGAAGGGGCGATCTTCCTGGTGCGCTTGGACTGAGGTCTTTCTTTAGCTCAATCAGAGGCTGCTGGAGATGCGCTAAACTTCCGGCGTGAGCTCCGACTGCCTTTTCTGTAGCATTGTCCGGGGCGAGATTCCCGCCCGCAGAGTCTACGAGGATGACCGCACGGTCGCCTTCGCGGACATCAATCCGCAAGCTCCCACCCACGTGCTGATCGTTCCGCGAAGGCACATCGCCGGATTGAAGGAAGCTACCACCGAGGATGCCGAATTGATCGGCTACTGTCAGCTAGTGGCCGCCAAGATCGCGCGTGAGCGCAACCTGGAAGACGGCTACCGGACGGTCTACAACGTGGGACCGGGCGCCGGCCAGTCGGTATTCCACCTGCACCTGCACCTGCTGGGAGGCCGGGATTTGCGCTGGCCCCCCGGCTAATCCGCCGCTCGCGCTCGCAGCGTGTGCAAAAACAAATCCCGGCCCGCGCGGGCCGGGATTTGTTGACGGCAACAACCGGTTATTGAATGGCGTCCGCTTCGTCGGGCACCCCGTGGCGGCGCAGCAGTTGGGGCAGATTTTGCGAGAATGCTGAACGCGGCAGGACCATGTCGCATCCCGCTTCCTGCGCCTTCAGCTTCAGGTCGCCCTGAACGTGGGAGAGGAAGCCGATGATGCTGGTGCCCTTCTTCAGCTTGGATTTCAATTTGGGAATGAGCGTAAGCGGCTTGGCCCCAGCGTTATTCAGATCGAAAATGATGAGAGAAGGCTGTTCCTCGCCATTCTGTTCCATGCGCTCGGCCAGGTCCTTGTCGGTCTTGACGAACTCGACCTTGATATTGAGCTTGCGCGATATTTCCTGAATTTTCGCGAGGAAGAAGAGATCGTCAACGAAGGCGAAAATGCGAGGCGCCGCATCGCCGTTCAGCGCTACGGGAACCGGTTCGGGATCGGCCGGCAGGTAGCTTGGTAGCCCGCCTCCGCGTCCCCCTCGCCCGCGGCTGTTGGAACCGCGCCCATTTTCCGAATTCAGTACGGCGCGATAGCTGTGGTCCATGGGGGCGGTGTAAATGCCGGCGTGCCGGTCACGCGAGCCCTGCCCGCCTCCGCCACCGCTCTTACGCCCGGGTCGGTTACTCGGCCCGCCGCGGCGATTGCGGCGGCGTCTGCCTCTTCCCCCGCCACCGGAGGAATTAGTCGGTCCAAAATTCATACGCGTTTTGTTTCACCTTACGAGAATCGCGGGTTTGATTTCCTTCAGGCGGCCAGCTTGTAGTCTGGCGCAAACTGGCAACAGTTCCCATCACCCACGGCTGGAAATTTCTTTCTGGCTTCTTCTCGTTCGTCTCGCGCCGGAAAGCCTCGGAGTCTGGCGCGGAATGCCGGCACGGGAGCGTGCGGCTCGTTAAAGAGGTACCGGGAAATGGTACTTGGGAGGAGCGGCTTCGTGCAAGCCCAAAAAACCACGTCCCCATTAACTAAAGTAATTGATGTACCGCCCCCGGCCGAGGTTGCAATCTTCCGCAGCTGTCAACGGTTGACCCCCGCCCCCGTAGTAAATCCGTGCTTCAGGAATTGCATTCCCTGGGGGGTGATGGAAACGCGCTCCGTCTGGCAGCTAACCAGCCGTTCTCTTTGCAAGAACGCGATCCACTGGTCCAGGCCGCACCCGTCGAACAATTCCGGAAACCGGCTGGAGGTCCGGCGAAAACTGGCGGCCAGCCGCGTTACCGGAACCCCGCTTCTTCCCCCCGCGCTGATCACCAGGAGCGCCGGCACTTGCGATTCCCAGAAGCGCACGTAAACCGGGCTGAATGCCTGCGCCACGGTCAGGCCCGCCATTGTCCAGGGCTCGACCGCAGTGGTCCCACGCCGGCGCCGTTCCCGGGCATCTGCGTACTCGGCGATCGCGATCAGCGAAATGATCGCGAAAAAGAACAGGTACGCCGCGAGCACCACGATGAGTACCGGCATGAGCACCCCACCTGGCCGTTTGCCGCCGCAGTTCGGGCGGGCTCGAGTATTGCCGACGCGAAGGAAAGCCAATGGTGGGCACTGCAGGACTCGAACCTGCGACCTCGTGCGTGTGAAGCACGCGCTCTAACCAACTGAGCTAAGCGCCCGTCCTGAAACAGTCTGCTATTTTACCAAACCTAAGCGGAGGAAATTCGGCCGCCGCAGCGAGGTGGTGTCCTGATTCTGGACACTCACCCGGTATGCCCCTCGTTCTGCGCCGTTCGGACTCCACAGACTTCCGGCCTGACACTCCCCGGTCCCTTGGGCCCGGCGTCAGCGGCGCGGCATGCGATGGCCGTGGTAGCCTTAATCCATGCCGGCACCCGCCCCCCGGGGTTGCTGCGGCCCGGGCTGTAAGCTCCGAACGCAATGGGCGTTGAACAACCCGAACGACGGCCTGCAGTTCCCGACCCCGAGCCCCCGTCCGCACCCGAGGCGGAGAACGGCGACCGCCCGCAACTTTCTGCCCCACAAAGGGTTTTAAGGAATGTGGGCAGCGTCGCTTTAGAGCAGCGTCTGCTGGGCACGGCGCCGGTGGCGCGCGGGATCCAGACCACTCCGGCATCCCTCGAGGGATTAACCGACGCCGAGGTCATGCTGCGGGTCAAGGAAGGTGACGAGGCGGCATACGAGTTCCTCGTCCATAAGTTTCGCCGCGCCATGATGAGTTTCATGTACCGCATGGTGCGCAACCCAGCGGCGGCGGAGGACCTGGCGCAGGAAGTTTTTTTGCGCGTGTACCGCTCGCGGCAGACCTACGCGGCCAACGCCAAGTTCACCACCTGGTTGTACCGCATTGCGACCAACCTGGCCGTGAACTACGCCCGCGACACGCGCCACGAGCGACCGGAAAGCAGCGTCAGCCTGGACGAGCCGGACCGGGAGACCGGGCTCACGGTGGACGTTGCTGACGGCTCGTTGACGGCGGAGGAGAACCTGGTGCGGCGCGAGCGCCTGGCGGCGATTCGCGGTCACGTTCAGGGCTTGCCCGAGCGGCAGCGCCTGGCCGTCATTATGCACAAGTATCAGGATATGGATTATCGGCAGATTGCCGAGGTTTTGCAGTTAAGCGAGTCCGCCACCAAGTCGCTGCTATTTCGCGCTTACGAAACTCTGCGCGAGAAGCTGAAGGATTTTATCTAGGGGAGAAGGGGTAGTAGTCATGAATTGCACCGGAATGAAACAGTTCCTGCCGGATCTGGCCTCCGGGGTGCAATCTGTTTCGGTAGAGACGGAGCAGCACCTGCGTCAGTGCTCGTCGTGCGCGGCGGAGTTGGCAGCCCTGCGCGGCACCCTGGCGCTGCTGGAGCACTGGGAAGCGCCGGAGCCATCGCCGTATTTCGAGACCCGGCTGTTCGCGCGCCTGCGCGAGGAAAAGGCACGGGCCGCGCCGCGCGCCTGGTTCGGCTGGGCACGCAAGCCGGCCCTGGCGGTGGCGCTTACGCTGCTGGTGGTAACCGGTTTCAGCCTGTACAACAGCCAGCGTGGCCTCAACAACAGCACGGTGGTCGTTGCTGCCGAACCCGGCACGCCGGTCGGCGACTTGAACGCGCTCGACAGAAATCACGACCTGTTCAACGACTTCGAAGTGCTCGACGATCTGCAGGTGCAGCACGACGTGATGCCGTAATTGGCCGGCACGACTAATCTCATGAGGCTGGCCCGCCAACTCGCGCTCCTGGTATTGCTGGCCGCCGGTGCGGCCGGCGCGGGTGTTGGTCCGCTTGCTCCTGGGCCGCAACAGGGATCGGCCGGAGGTCCGCCGCGTCCCAACCTGGTTCCCAACCGCCCGCAGCGCCATCCCCAGCATCACTCCGGCGACTGGCTCCGCAAGTACCAGAGCATGACGCCGGAGCAGCAGCAGAAGGCATTGCAGAGCGATCCCGACTTCCGCCGCCTTCCTCCGGAGCGCCAGCAGCTTCTGCAGCAACGCCTTCAACACTTCAAGACCCTGCCTCCGCAGAAGCAGAACGCCATCCTCGATCGCATGGAGACGTGGGAGCACCTGACTCCAGCGCAGAAGCAGGAAGCCAAGTCGGTTTACGCGCGCATCCGCCAGTTACCCCCCGACCGCCGCAATCAGCTCATCAGCGGCATTCACGACTTGCGCCAGATGAGCCCCGAGGAGCGCCAGCAGTTCGTCAATTCCGATAAGTTCCGCTCCACCTACAACGACCAGGAGCGCGGCATTTTGAAGACCGTGCTCGATCTTCCTCTTCGTCCCGTGCCCAAGAAGGAAGCGCCGCCGGTAGAGGACTCCGCTCCTCAGCCATAGATCTAGCCAAACTGAGAAGTGCGCCAGGACGCCCGGCATTTGCGCGCGAGTAAGGCCTAGTTCATCATAGCCAGCGTTCGCCGTATGGATAGCGCTGTCTGCCGGACTTCATCCGCATCTGACGCTTCCGGCGACATTTTCAGGTAGTCTTCAAGATCGCTCGCCGTCCCCGCCAGGTTCCCCAGGCTGTAGCGTAGCAGCGCGCGCTGGCGCACGTCCTCCGGCGAGCGCGGATAAATCACCAGCACCAGGTCCACGATGGGCAGCGCCTTGCGGAAATTGCGGGTGGAGAGATAGATGCTTTTCAGGTTGTTCAGCACCCGGGTCAGCATTTGCCGCCGGCTGACCGGCATCAGGAACTCGGGTTGGAAGCTCAACTGGCCGGAGTAGATCTGGTCGATCCTGCGCTGGCATTCCCTGGGGGAAAGAATGTGTCCGTTGTTGAAGGCGTCAATCAGCACCTGCCGTCCCTCGACATCATAGTGCTTCAGCAGGAAATGACCCGGCATGCCTACGCCGAACAGCGGAAAGCCGACATGCCGCGCGACTTCCATGTATACCAAAGCCAGGGTAATGGGAATTCCCAGGCGACGGTCGAGTACGTCGTTGAGAAATGAATTGCGCGGGTCGTAGTAATCCTCGCGGTTGCCGCGCAGTTTCTCTTCCTGGAAAAGCACGCCATTGAGCGCGGCGATGCTCTGCGCCGGATCGCCTACGTCGCGCACCTTGCGAGCCACACGCTCGGCGAGGCGATGAAGATGGTCCACGTACGGCTGGGGATCGAGTCCGGGATACTCCGTGCGCGCGATGATCAGCGCGGCGCGCAAAAGGTCAATGCGCTCATCCTCGATCTCTTGTCCGACGAGCGCGGCAAAGGACTCCGCGATCGCGTTTTCGCCATCCCCACGCACTTCCTTATGCTAGCAAAACCGGCCGGCCGGGATGGGCGGTTATCCGCAGAAGTGCGCAGTTTACGCGCAAGTGTTTGCAACCTCCGAAAAATTACCCGCGGAAGATATTTCGCATCAGGAAGAACAGGTTGGCGGGGCGCTCGGCCAGGCGGCGCATGAAGTACGGGTACCACTCGGTGCCGAAGGGAATGTAGACGCGCATACGCCATCCTTTCTCCACCAGCATGCGTTGCAGGTCGCGGCGAATGCCGTACAGCATCTGGAATTCGAAGGAGTCGCGCGCAATCGCCTCCTGCTCGGCGAAGGCCACAGTCTGGCGGATCATGTTCTCGTCGTGGGTCGCGATCCCGTGATAGATGCCGCTCTTGAGCAACACCTTCATCAGCTTCACGTAGTTCGCGTCTACATCCGCTTTCTTCTGGAAGGCGATCTCCGGCGGCTCCTTGTAGGCGCCCTTACAGAGCCGGATGCGAATGCCCGCGGCCAGCAAATCCTGCACGTCCTGCTCGCTGCGATAGAGGTAAGACTGAATGACGGTTCCCACCGCGCCCGCATGGCCCGGCTGCCGATGCAGCCAGTGCACAAAGTCCAGGGTGCGCTGCGTATAGGGAGAACCTTCCATATCGACGCGAACAAAATTGCGCGGTGTGGCGGAAGCTGCCCGGGCCACCAGCCCTGACACCAGTTCCCGGGCCAGGTTTTCATCCACGTCCAATCCCATATGGGTGAGCTTCAGGCTGATATTGGCTTCGAGCCGCTGCGCCGCAATTTGATCCAGCATCTGGTGATACTGCCGCGCGCTATGCCGGGCCTCTTCCCCATTGGTGACATTTTCGCCAAGGTTATCGAGGGAGACCGACATGCCGGCGCGATTCATGTCGCTGGTCGCCCGCACCGCGTCCTCAATGGTATTGCCGGCGACGAATCGGCGCGACATGCGCTGTCCCGCCGCGGAACGCTCCGCCATGGCGCGCAGGGCGCGGTTCTCGGAGAGAGAAATGAGCGCCGCTCTCAGCACGCCGCCGCCGGGAGGACCGGATCAATCAGGAGCTGGGGAGCCATTCCATTCATAGGATGACGTTTTGTTGTATCACAGGGGGCCGCCGCGGATGGTAGGACGCGCGTCACACCGCGGGGTACCTTCCTATAGTTCCGTGCGCAGGCCGCACAAATAGGGATCGCTTCTCCAGAACTTGCGCACCGCTTCTACCTGCTCGCCGGAAAGAGGCGGCGCCTCCGCTGCCTTACAATTCTGCTCCGCCTGGCGCGGATTGCGCGCTCCCGGAATGACCGTGGCAATCGCAGGGTGGGCCAGAACAAAGCGCAGCGCCCACTGCGCGAAGCTGCTTGCGCCGGCCAGCGGCTTCAGGCGGTCGGCCCGGGGAACCAGCGCGCCCATGGTTTCAGGGGGAAGGGTGTGCGAGCGGTGATCGTCGGCGCCGAAGCGGGTCGTGGGCAGGAACTTTCCGGCCAGGATGCCGTAGTACAGCGGCACGCGCGCGATCACGCCAAAATCCTGCTCCCGCGCCCGCGGCAGCACCGCTTCCTCCATCTCCAGCCGCAGCGCATTGTAGGCAAGCTGGATGGCATGCCCGGCGCCACGTTCCAGCACCGCGATCGCCTCTTCCGGAAGGAACACAGATACCCCGTACCACCGGATCTTTCCCTGCTCCCGCAGGCGCTCCATCGTTTCCGGCCAGTCGCCTTTGCGGATGTCCTCGACCGCGGGATTATGGAGCTGGTAAAGATCAATCACGTCCTTGCGCAGCCGCCGCAGGCTGGCTTCGCAGGAGCGTGTAATGTGTTCACGCGACCAATCTTTGGCCTCCTGTCCGCCGCGTACCACGTTTCCGGTTTTGGAGGCAACGTAGACCGAATTCCAGCCCGGTCCCAGCGCCTTGCCCAGCAACTCTTCGCTATGCCCGTTGCCGTAAACGTCGGCTGTGTCGAAAAAATTCACGCCCAACTCGCGGGCACGCTGCACGGCCGCGATGGCGTCGCGTTCCGAAACCTCTCCCCATCCCCAAGGTGTGCCCACGGCTTCGCTGGGGCCGCCAATCGCCCAGGAGCCAAACCCGACCTCGCTCACCTTCAGCCCGGTTTTCCCCAACCTGCGGTAATTCATTTGACCTCTACCGTCCCGCCTCTTCCAGGTATTTCTCCACTTCCAGTGCGGCCATGCAACCTGTGCCGGCGGCGCTGATGGCCTGGCGGTAACGTCGGTCCTGCACATCTCCGCAGGCGAATACCCCAGGCACACGGGTGAAAACGTAATTCACGGTCTTCAGATAGCCGTCCACATCCCTCTCCAGCTGATCGCCAAACATCTGGGCGTTCGGGACGTGGCCGATGCCGAGAAACAGCGCGCTGGTGGGAAACTCGCTCACCTCGTTGCTCTTGAGGTTGCGCAGCGTGAGCCCAGTCACTTCCTTTTTCGCCACGTCGTGTACGTCTTCTACCACCGTATCGGTGAGGAAAGCGATTTTGTCGTGCTTGCGCGCGCGATCCAGCATGATCTTCGAGGCGCGAAACTGCTCGCGGCGGTGGATGAGGGTCACCTTGGTCGCGAAGCGGGTCAGGAACAACGCCTCCTCCATCGCCGAGTCCCCGCCGCCCACCACCACGACTTCTCTGCCGCTGAAGAAGAACCCGTCGCAGGTGGCGCATGACGACACTCCGTGCCCGATAAGAGCCTGCTCGTTGGGCAGGCCGAGCCAGCGCGCGGAAGCCCCTGAGGCGATAATCAGAGTACGGGTCCGAATGGAATCCTTGCCCAGCGTGAGGGTAAAGGGTCGCCGCATCAGGTCGGCCGCGGTCACATGTCCTGTGGAGAACTCCGCCCCGAAGCGCATGGCCTGCTTCTTCATGTTTTCGACCAGTTCGGGTCGCTGAATGCCCTCCGGAGATCCGGGGAAATTTTCCACCAAGGTAGTGAGCGAGAGCTGGCCGCCGGGTTCATGGCCGCCGAGCACCAGCGGTTTAAGATTCGCTCGCGCAGCGTAAATCGCCGCAGTGAGTCCAGCGCAGCCGGACCCCATGATCACAGTTTCGCGTACAGGGTTTTCCATGGATGTGGTCATTTTAGATTGTGCCGGCGGGTTTTGGTTGCAGCGCCCCCGGGCCGCGCCGCTGACGGCGGTTTCAACGGCGCTGCGCCGGCTTCGCGCTCGCGCCCACGCCCACCCGCGCTAATTCATCGGGAATGGTCTTGCGCGCGTTGAGCAGTTCGCGGTAGTTGGCAAGCACCCGCGCTGCCGAGGCGAACAGCGGTTCGTACGCGGCCTGGTCCACATTCCGCCCTGCGGATGCGGCCGTGCACCGCGCCAGCACCACCGAGGGCCTCCCGAACCGCTCCAGCTGGATTCTTTCCGGGGGCGTATTGGTGGCGAGCGCCGCCGCCGGGCTCATCACGGCCGCCATGGTGTCTTCGATCGACACCTGCAGCAGATCCTTGGGTTCGCGAATGCGAAAGACCAGGGTCTCTACCATGGAGCCCGCATCCACGCTGAAGGAGTACTGCACGTTGGCCCAGGGCGAGTCGTTGGCGAATTCGCGCCGGATGCGCGCCCACTTGGACGAGACCGCCGGCGAAGATGTGCCTCGCTCCATCTGCACCGCACCTGCCGCCAGGCTGCTGCGTCCGCGCGCCACCTCGAAATCCTCACCCCAAGGGGGCTTTGATGGAATGCGGTTGAGCGCCGCCGATAACTCTTTTTGCTCCTCCGCTGAGGGCGTGCAGACGTCCAGCACGTTCACTCGCACCGGCGGGTTCTTCTCCTGTGCCGCCAGGAGCGCCGGGACCAGCGCCGCCAAGGCCGCCACACACAACCAGGCTTTCCGCATCCGCGGCATTCTACTAAAGGGCGGCGCGCATCCCTATAATCGAAGCGGTAACTGCTCGCATGGCATTGCCAGTCTATCGCTCCCTACGCTCGAAGCCGGACTTGCGCGCGTGGTCTCCGCGCACTGTTCTGGGGCGGTTCACCCTTTACCTGCTCGGAGTTGATCTGCTGCTCTGGATCGTCGCCCAGGTCCTGAGGTTCGCGGGCGCCAGGCCCGGCAACCTGCTCGGGGGCTGGATAACCTTCCTCACCGTCCTCTGTGCTGTGCTGCTGCTTTTCCTGGGCTTGCGCTGGCTGCGGCGCACGTTCATGTGGCGCTTGCGCAACCGGCTGATCGTGACCTACGTGTTTATGGCCGTCATCCCCGTGGTGTTGCTGCTCACCATTGCCTTGGGTTCGTTGTATCTGTTTGCTGGTCAATTCGCCACCTTCCTGGTCACCTCGGAAATCAATTCCGAACTGAAGAGCCTGCAGACGGCCAACGACGCAGTTGCCCATGAACTGCTGGTCCGGCTGGAACAGGGCGGCCCCCTGGCATCCGCCACGCTCGAAGGCAGCCGCCGCCATAAGGATTGGACCCGCCGCGAAGTGGTTGCGTGGGTTCGCGGCCATCGCACCAATCTGGCTTCACCGTTAGGCGAAGCCGTCCAGGTTTCATCCGCCCCTGGGTTCAGCAGCGAGCAATTCCGCGAAGTGGTCCGCGACCGTGGTCACCTTTACCTGCGGGCGCTCACTACCCTGCCCATCGGTAACGACAAGCTCACGATCGTTTCCAGCGAGCCTCTGGACAAATCCCAGCTGGAAACCTTTGCCGCAAATCTTGGCCGCATCTCCATTTATGGCACCGGGTTCCGGCGCGTGGTTCCTGAAAACACAAAATCCAGCGCGCCCCGCGTCCCCTCTGCTCAGGACAAGCCAACCACCTCGTACCAATACAACCCGAACTCCGGTGCCGTCAGCGTCCGCAAGGGCGGCCAGGATTACGTACTCGACAGCGGCAGCGCCCCCCTGGTGCCCTCTATTGAGGCCGGCAGGCTGCCCGCTGCGGGTAACGCTCTCGACAGCGAAGTCAACTTCGGCACATCGATTTTTGTGGTGGATTGGCAGACGGGCAAGGACGATAGCCCCGCCGCCATCAGCGTGCAGACGCGCGTATCCCGCCTCTATCAGCGGCTGTTTGCCGCACTGGGCGACTTTGCCCCGGCGGTGGAGTACTTCCTGACGCTGATCGCGGTTGTGTTCGGGCTGATTGAGCTCCTGGCCTTGTTCATCGGCGTGCGCCTTACCCGCACCATCACCAGCAGCGTGGCCGCCCTGTACAACGCTACCCAGCACATTAACCGCGGCGATTTCGGCCATCGCATCGTGATTCGCTCGCAGGACCAACTGGCCGCGCTGGAAGGCTCGTTCAACTCCATGACCGACTCCATCCAGAAGCTGCTGGCGGAGCAAAAGGAGAAGCAGCGCATCGAGAACGAGTTGGCCATCGCGCAGGAGGTGCAAGCGCAGCTATTCCCTCGCGACATGTCGGCGTTGGCCTCGCTCGAGGTTTTCGGCTATTGTCGTCCCGCGCGTACTGTCAGTGGCGACTACTACGATTTTCTGACCCTGTCTCCCGAGAGGCTCATCCTGGCTGTGGGGGACATCAGCGGAAAAGGAATTTCCGCCGCACTGCTGATGGCCACCATCCACTCCGCCGTGCGCGCTTACTCGCTGGAGTCCGCTCCCGTGCTCGCGACTCCGGCTGCCGTGGCGGTGGGGGCGGGTTCCGCGGGTAAACCCGGCAACAACGGCCACGGCAATGTTTCGCCTGCCGCCCTGCTGTCTCTCCTCAACCACCAGCTTTTCGAGAGCACGCCCCCGGAAAAGTACGCCACTCTGTTTCTCGGGACTTACAACGCTCACGCCCGCACCATTGATTACAGCAACGGCGGACACCTGCCTCCCATGCTGATCGGCCGTGACGGCGTGGTCCGGCGCCTCGACATCGGCGGCACGGTGGTGGGCCTTTTCGACCCAACCCCCTTCGAACAAGGCTCCATGCAGCTGAACGACGGCGACATTTTTCTCGCGTACAGCGACGGCATCACGGAGGCAGAGAATGATTTCGGGGAGTTCGGGGAGGCTCGCCTGATCGACCTGGTTCGCGAGCATCGCGATCTTACCCTCGCCCGGCTGTCCGAACTCATCACCAGCGCCGTAGACGATTGGACCGGGGGCCAAGAGCAGGCCGACGACATTACCCTCGTGCTCGCTCGTACCCGTTAATTTTTCTCTTTTTGTTCGCCCCATCTATAACCGCACGCCAGAGTTATTGATTCCGTTTAAATACCTTTATTTCTTATGCTTACATTGAATGCTGCACGATTTACACGCAGCCCGGACTTGCAGGGTATCTCAGAAGGTTACTTGTCGGTGACCGGCGGCCGGGTTGAAATCGTGAGGCGGACAACTCTCCCTCCCGCAGCGGGTTTTCGTTGCTGGATCGGCTGAGTTCCCTGCGGGGAAACTATGAAAGCGAAGACGCCTACCAAGCCCGAAATCAATCTCGTCCCTCTGCTGCAGGCGGTCTTGTGCGCCGACTGCGAGCTAATCAGCGAAGGCACCAATGGACACTGTGTCGCCTGCGGCAGCCAGGCGATCATCAGCATCTCCAAGGTTCTGGGCGGCACGGCTTCCGAGCCTCCCCGCCTTGCGCCTCAGTCGCTATCCTGCGGGGAAACCGAGAGCGCGCACACGATGAAACGACTCAGCCCGCAGGTTGCCTAGCTGAACGCTCCCAAGCCGCGAGCCCTTGAAGTCCGGCTTTCCTTTTGACTCATTGCCCAGAATGGGGAGCCACTCACCCCACCCGGTGATTGGAATCACTGTTCCGCCTCCCCTTTCGACGTGTAATGACCACAGCGCTCATTTCGAGCGAAAACGTACGCCCGTACCCAGACATCCTATGAGCCGCGCACCAGCCTCGCGAGTACGCTGCCTGGATGACCTCCACAAACTGGCCGCGGAGGGACGTTCCCAGCTCTACCCCGAAGGACCCAAGATTATCGCGGGGATGGCCGGCTGCGGCCGCCGGGCAGGAGCTCTCGAACTCCTGCAGGCGGTCCGGGAGGAGCTTGAGCGGCTGCAGATGGGATGGACCGTCGCTCCCACCGGCTGCATTGGCTGGTGCTCGCAGGAGCCGCTGCTGGACGTGTGGGTGCCCGGACGCGGGCGCATCACCTATGGTCGGGTTACCCCCGGCCGCGCTCGCCAGATCGTTCGTGCCATCCCCAACTCGCTACCCGAACTGGCGCTCGCCTATTTGCCAGGCGACGACAATGTTTTGACCGGCGTGTACACGCGTTACGACTGCTCGCAACTGGGCAACATCGAAGGCCTGCTTCCCTACAAGGAACATCCACGCTTCCGTAACCAAGTGCGCGTGGTGATGCGCAACTGCGGCCTGCTTGATCCCGAGAGCCTGGCCGAATATGTATCGCGCGGCGGCTACAGCGCGCTCTGGCACGTGCTGCGTATGCAGTCTCCAGCCCAATTCCTCGACCAAATTGGTGCTAGCGGGTTGCGCGAACGGAGCTCTCCCGGCACTTACATCGAAGCGCGCTGGAAACGCCTGCGGGACGCGGCGGCTGTCCCGAAGTCACTCTTTTGCTGCGTGCGGGAAGATGGCCCCGGGCCCTCCCCCGACAGCGCACTCCTCGAGAGCGATCCGTACAGCGTGCTCGAAGGCATGACGCTGGGAGCCTATGCCACCGGAGCACGCCAGGGTTTTATTTACTTGCCCAACACGGAACCGCTGGGCGCCCAGATGATTTCCCACGCGATCCATGCCGCAAAGATGGCCGGCCTTTTGGGCGGCAACATTCTCGATTCCGGCTTTGGGTTTGACGTGCGCGTCGTGAGGGGAGAGCCTGTTTCCGGCTGTCGCGAGGAAAATGCCGTAATTCACGGCATCCAACAGATGCTGCAGCCGCTCGAGACGGTACGCGCGAGCTGCGCCGCAGCTCCCTCGTGCCTGAGCAACGCCGAAACCTGGGCGAACATTCCGGTGATCGCGCGCCGGGGCGGGGCTTGGTTTGCCGACATCGGAACGCCGCAGAGCAGCGGCACCAGAGTGTTCACGCTCTCCGGAGCCGTGACTGATGCCGGATGGGCGGAGCTTCCTCTAGGCATCTCCATCGCTCAATTGGTCGAGCAGATAGCAGGCGGCCTGGCGCCGGGCCGCGAGTGCAAAGCCGTGCAGAGCGGCGGGCCCTCGGGTGGCTTCATCCCCGTGGATCGCTTCGAGCTTACCGCGGATTATGAAACGCTGGCCGCAGCCGGATCCGGGCTCGGCTCCGGCGAGATAGCCGTCTTCGATGACCACACTTGCATGGTGGAAACCGCGCACGCCGCGCTCGCAGCCCTGCAGGGCAAATCCTGTGGCCGCTGCATTCCTTGCCGGCTGGGCACGCGCCGCATGGTCGAGGTGCTCGATGAGATCCGAAGTGGAGAGGCGAAACAACCGAGTATCGAGCTGCTCGAAGATCTTGCCTGCCTGCTTAAGGAGGGGTCCGGGTGCGAGCGCGGGCGCGCGGCGGGAGATGTTGTACTCTCCAGCTTGCGCTACTTTCGCGACGAGTACCTGGCCCACATCAGCGAACGGCGCTGCCCGGCTCGATTTTGCCGCGCTCTCATCTCTTTCGTGGTGGATACCTTGTTGTGCGACGGCTGCGGCGCCTGCCTGCCGATTTGCCCCACTGGCGCCGTGGTGGGGGACCCTGGCCACGCTCACCTGATCGCGCAAACACGCTGCAATCAATGCGGCGCCTGTCGTGAGGTTTGCGCCGCGGATGCTGTCGTCGTCCTCTAGCTGGCGTAATAGCGGGCCATCAGCGCCGCAGGTTCTCGAGGGCGCGCCGGTAATCCGGATCGTCGGGCACAATCTTCAGCGCCTGGCGGATAGCTTCGACAGCGCGGGCGCGCTCACCCGATGAGGCGTAAATCTTCCCCATTTCGTAGTAAGCGTCGGCTTCGCGCGGGTCCACCAGAACGGTGCGGCGGAAGGCGTCCAGCGCGCCCTCGCGGTTGCCTTGTTTTTCCAGCACCAGGCCAAGAACGTATAGGTATTCCGGGTGATAAGGATTTGAGCGCAGCGCGGCCTCGACTTCATCGCGCGCTTTGCCAACCTCCCCCGCCGAAAAATAAATCTTGGCAAGCTGCGCATGGGCTGGTCCGTTTTCAGGATCTTTCTGCAGCGCCCGGCCCAGGAGATCGAGCGCGGGCTGCACCTGGTTCTGGCGAGCCATGTCTCCGGCTTGTTGAGCCAGGTGATCGGCGTCCATCTTCCCGCTGCGGCTGCCCTCTTCACGGCCGGCAGCCCGCTCGAACTCGGCGCGGACCTGGCTGGCTTTGTCGGCCGCGCCCGCGCAATCATAGGCGCGCGCCAGCTGGAACAGGGCTTCCGCGTTGGGCGGGACCGCAGAACGCAAGGGCTGGAGCAGGTTGAGGACGCCCGCGCAATCCCCGGAGCGCAGCAGCACCTTGCCCAGCAGCACGGTAGCGGGAGCATTGCCGGGATCAAGCGCCAATGCGCGGCGTGCATCCGCCGCCGCCCGCTGATTGTCGTTGCGATCGGCGTACACCGAGCTGCGGAAGTAGTAGGCGGAGGCGTCGCGGGGAGCGGAGCGAACGGCGGCGTTCAGCTCGGCGAGCGCCTCGTCGGGCTGGCTCTTGGCGCGGTAGCAGATCCCCAGATCGCGGTGCGCCGCCGCACTGCCCGGGGCTTTGAGGAGCGCGCGCTTCAGCTCGACGATCGCCTGATCGTAGTTTTGGAGCTGCATCTCAAGTTCGCCGAGAGCGATCGGCGGGGCCGCGCTGGCCGGGTGGGCGCGGGCCGCCCCTTCCAGGACTCGGCGCGCTTCGTCATAGTTGAAGACCTTGCGGTACGCTGCGGCGAGCCCTAGCGCTCCCTGCAGGTTCCGTGGCGCAAGCTCCAAGGCGGCACGGTATTGGGCAATGGCATCCGGCCAACGCTGCATGCGCCCAAGCAGCGCGCCTGCCTCAATCCTGACCATTGGATCGTGGGGCAGAAGGTTCTCGGCCTCCTGGTAGCTCTTGAGGCCGGACTCAGCGTCGCCCGCAGCTACGGCCGCACGGGCACGAGTAAGCAGTGTCGCCGCGGAAGGACCCTGGGCGAAGCTCGTTGCGAGGAGGAGCAGGATGCAAGTGGCGAGTAGTGCACCCCGGCAGAAGGCGCGCATGGGCGGAGAATCTTGTCCCGTGAAACGGGGGGTGTACACAGGGGCCTTAGCTGGTGAGCGCTCCGCGAAGCAGGCGCAACGACGCCTGGACGCCGGCTTCCGCATTGTACGCTTTCGCGATCAGCACGATGGCCAGGATGTAGCACAGGAACATCACCCCCAGGTAGACACGGGCGCGGCTGCCCGAACCGGCGAATTCCTTCCATACCAGCACCCCCCATAGCGCTGCCACCATGGGAGCCGATTGGCCGATGGCGTAGGAGATCGCTACCCCGGTAAAACCCGCCGCCACGAAGTTGAACACCGTGCCCAGCCCCCAGATGAATCCACCCAAGAGGCCAAGCATGTGGTCGGCCGCGCGCGCCTTGAAATAATCGCGGAAGTCCACCGGAACTCCCACCAGCGGCTTCCTCATGAAGTAGACATTCACGACGAAGCAGCACAGGAAGGCGCCCAGCGTAAAAAAGACCGCAATCGAGTAAGGAGTGAGCGCGTTTCCATGAGTGAGAGCGCGAGTCACAAAGGGCGCGAACGAGCCCATCAAAATGCCGGAGATTACGCACACCACGATGCTCTTGCGGGTGACCGCTCGCCCGGAGCTCCCCAGGCTGGCGTAGGCCTTTCCGATGGCGATTACCGCCACGATGGCGGCCAGTACTCCCCAGGCCAGGAGCATTGCGCTTCCCTTGGGCTGCAGCGCATAGCTGAGCACCACGCCTACAACCAGAGCGATGCCGATGGACACAGGAAAGGCGACCGCCAATCCCGCCATATCAATCCCGGCAACCAGCAGCAGGTTGGCAACGTTGAAGATCACGCCGCCGACGAGCGCCAGCACAATATTGTTTCTGTCCGCCGCCCGCACATTGTCGAGAAAACCAGGCCCGCTCGTGCCGAAACTGCCCATGGTGAAAGCCAGGACAAGGGAAATCAGGACGATGCCGGCGGCATAGTCCCAGTAGAAGAGCTCAAAGCGGTAATTGCGCGTGCCCTTGTAGGTGTTGGCCCACGATCCCCAGCAAACCGCGCTGGTGATCACCATCAGCAGAGCAACCGTGAAGCTGGGAGGTGTAAACATGCTTTTTCCTGGTCAGTTCGCCGCCGCCCGGGCGGGGGCGGACTGGATGAGCGCTTCCACTTGCTTGCGGTCGGCCATAGCCCGGGCGCCCACGCGCGTGCAACACAGCGCGGCGCAGGCATTGGCGAACTCTCCTACCCGCCGCGGTTCCCATCCCTGCAGCAGCGCGTAAGAAAGGCCGCCCATGAAGGCGTCGCCGGCCCCCGTCGTATCCACGACATTCACCGTGTAGCAGGGAACGTGGACCATGCCGGAGTGATCGGCAATCAGGCAGCCGTCCTTGCCCATCGTGATCGCCACCAGGCGTGGGCCCAGCGCGAGCATCTTTTTCGCAACGCGCTCGAAGTCGTTTTCTCCCGTCAACTCGCGGGCTGCCGCCTTACAAGGCTTGAGCACGTCAAGAGAGCGCAGCGTCTCCATCAACCCGGCCTCGGTCCCCAGGCCGGATTGAACGAAGTACGAGGGCGCCACGTCGAGGTCGAAAATGGTGCGCACCTTCGCGTTCCTGGCGATCACCAGCGCCTCCAGCACGGGCGCAAGCGGCAACTGCGAAGCCTCCGTGTGAAAGTGCCGGGCGGACTGGATGTGCCGCGCAAAGCGTTTGCAGATATCTTCAGGCGTGACCTGGGCCGTCACGTTGGGAAACATGTAGATGCAGCGTTCTCCTTCCGCATCCACGGGGATCCAGGTCAGCGACGAGAGCTCGCCCTTGCGTACCTCGATGCCCGACGTTTCGATGGAATCATCTTCGAAAGCTTTGAGAATGGTGTGGCCGTTCTCGTCGTCGCCAATCAGGCCAATCCATCCGGCGCTTGCGCCGAGACGCGCCACCTGCGTCAGATTGTTGGCGGTGACCCCGCCGGCGTGCACTTCCAGGCGCGTGGCATTCACCTTTTCTTCCGCGCCGATCAGCTTGGGCACGATAGCGAAGAAGTCCACCGTGCAACTGCCGAGCCCGATTACATCCGCCATACAATGCCCCCGGGGAATCTATTCCTTTTCCATATCGGCCGCAGTGCTGGACGGCGCCGCGATTACTTGCGCGCCGCAGCCGGCGTGGGTCGCTTCATCAACTCGATAAATTCCGAGTAAAACTTCTCCGCATTCAGATCGTGCTGCACGGTGACGAGCCGCTCACCCAGCCCAGGGTGCTCTTTCTCGGGCCAGCTGAGCGTGTTGCCGTAACCGGCCCCGTGGCTGATGTCTATGTCCATGTACACGGGATATTGCTTGGTAATGATAGAAGGGTCGAGCCAGGCGAGTGCGGCCAGTTCATCCCACATGTATTCCTCATCGGCCCACTTGCCCAGGTACTTGGCCACGGGGGTGCCGGCTTGTGCAATCTGCTCGATCATTGCCTTCTTCAGCCGGGTCTTGATCGAAATATCCACCGGTGTCACCACCACGCTCGGCCAGGGGGCGCGAAGCGTTATGTGGGTGGCTTCAGGATCAAACCAGAAATTGAATTCGCGCCGGGGATCGCTGGCGAACTCGGGATCGCCAGGAGCGGGGTTCAGGCTGCCGCCCATCACCACCAGGCCCTTGGTCAGTGCCGGAAATCCCGGATCGAGCGAAACAGCCTGGGCGAGATCGGTGAGCGGTCCCCCGGCATAGATCGTGATCTCATGCGGGTATTTCCGCGCCATGCGCACCATAAAATGCGCGGCGTCCTCCGCGGCGGGCTTGGTGGTGGGATTGCCCTCGGGAAGGGTGGGCACTTCGAAAGGCCCATGGTACAGATGGTTCCACGCTCCCTCATAATTGCCTACCGGACGATCGTTCCAGGCGCCCTTGTAGGAAACGCGGCCATAAAGCTTTTCCCAGCGCTCGATCTCTTCCTTGTTGTTGATGAGCGGGAACACGGCGCCGGGCACGACCGGGATATCGGTGCGCCCGATGATTTCCAGCAGGCGCAGTGTGTGCGCCACTTCCTCATCGCGCCACTGATCGCCGCTCACGACCGTGATGCCCAGCAGGTCCACTTGCGGCGACTGGATGAAGATGAGCAGCGACTGCAAGTCCGTCGTGGCCGGGCCGCGACAGTCCTGGTCGAAAATAACTTTCTGCCGCTGCTGTGCGGCAGCGCCGGCGGTCATTGCCAGCAGCAGAATCGCAACCGCAAAGCGCCTGGCCATGTGCTTGTGTCTCATAATTTGGCTCGCGTGTTCGCTTGCCACCCGCTCAATACATGATCGTGCGCGTCAGGTGGTGCGGCCAGAACGTCGTGTGATAGTGCGTCCACAGGCGCGCGTCCACCTGCGGGATGATGATCTGCAGCTCGGGCGGCCGGAGCCGGTTGATCTCCTCGGCCAGCAGCGCCGTGGCGTAGAGGGTATGCGCCCGGATCTCAATTTCCTGCGTGCTGTCGCGCGTTACTATGTTGTGCTGCTCAATGGCGGTATCCAGGGCGGGCGAGTACCGCAGTATCTTCATGAGCCTTAGGGCAGCGGGCACAATGTAGTCGGCAAAAGCCGTCATGCGGCCGGGGTCTTCAAGCTTGAATGCGCCGCTCGATCGCAAGGTGCTGTAGAGCATCCATACGCCCAGCTGCGGCAGCTTGTAGAACTTCACCTCGTGGCCGTTGTAGAGGCTGACGTCCCGGAAACGCGGGAATTCGGCCACCAGCTTCTCGACCAGGCCTTTACCGTTGTCGTAGCAGCGCGGCGAGCAGGACTTGACGAAGTTGGAGAAGCGGCCGCCATAGCGCTGGTTGAGCACGCCGCCTACCTCGCGCATCACGGCGGCGCGCTCCTCCGCCATGGGCATCTCAATGTTGCCACGAAAGATTCGCCGCAAGTCCTCTGGCGTGACTTTGGCCAGGTAGCTGCCGTCAAGCACGGGAATTCCCGCATCCAACGCGCGCTTCAGGCAGGCGAACATCGCATCCGAATCGGACCAGTGACGCCCGGCATAGTCCACCTGGAACTTCACGTTGGTGGCGAAGTCGGTGAAGGCGAAGTCAATCGAATCGGCCACCAGGGTGAAATCAATGCCCTGCGGGGGATCGTCTCCCACCCCGAGGGGGAGCGCGAACTCGGGCAGGGGCAGTTCCTCGTAGGCCATCCACCCGGCCACCTCGGAAATGCGTGCCAGGTCTGTGGAGACATCGCGGGAGCCTTCGATGACCGGCCGCAGACTATCCAGAACGGGGCTGCCGATGGGCTTGGGCCAGCGTGCAGCCGGAGGCGCGGTCGATGGCGCCTGGACGACCGCTCCCGACGCGAGCCGCAGGGCGACGGGCAGCGCAGCCACGCTGCCCATGCCCTTCAAAACCTGTCGCCTTTTTGCAAAACCCGCAGGCATGCCGCGCGGCTCTTGACTCGGTCCCGTCAGAAGTTAAACCGCAATCCGAACTGCGCCGCGAACGGCAAGCTGCCCGGGGAAATCTGGTCCAGCGTGCGGTAGCGGGTAAAGGCGCCGCCGGGACTGGACGGCGTAGTTGGCTGCCCCGGCTGCGGAGTGCTCGCTAGAACAGGGTCCACGAATGCGGAGTTGTCCGGGTTGGAGTAGAGATTTCCCCGGTTGGTGAGGTTGAACAGGTCCACCAGGAACTCTACGTTGTAGCGTTCGCTGAACTTGAACTCTTTATCCACGCGAAGGTCATCCTGGACAAAGCCGGGCTGGCGGCCGGGATAGCGGGGCAGCAGGAACGACCCGCTCGAGGTCACCACCACCGGGCGGTCGTTGGAAGCCACTCCCTGGTTGCTGACTCCATCATTGTTCACGTCCACCGTCGTGTAGGCGGGGTAGGCCAGGCCGCTGCGCACCTGGATCGAATCGCTCAGGGTGAAACCATAGGGCAGCGTAGCCACAATGGCTCCCTTGAATTGATGCCGGATGTCGAGGCCATTGATGCCGTAATCCAGCCCCACCCGGAACGGATCCTGCGGGCCAAAGAACGTGTCGGTATCGCGTTCGCTGGCAGCGTCATCCTTGTTCCGCGAGAGGGTATAACTGCTGAAAAACTGGAAGCGCTTGGAGAACGACTTTTTGGCGCTCAGCACAAATTCGTTGTAATTGGCCTTGCTGAAGCTGCCCAATTCGGCCGCTTGGCCGATCGTAGGATCCACGGGTTGCGGTCCGAAACCGGTAGCCGTGTTGGTTTGCATGATGGCGCGCCCGAACTGGTCATAATGGTCCACCACCACGTTCCGCGACCACAGGGTTGTGCTGAACCCGCCGGTGCGCAGGCGGTCGGAGTGCGAGTAGGCAAACGTCGCGTTGAAGGTCCAGTCGCGCAGGTGCTGCTCCACCCCCACGGTGATATTGGCCACGCGCGGATTTTTGAAATCCGGGTCCACGTAATTGATTCCCGGCGGCCCGATTGCCGCGAACAGCGGATCGTTTGGTTGCAGCGTGGAGGGAAACAGGTTGGGGAAGCCGCCCGGCGGCAAGCAGGTGGGATTGAAGAAACAGAACAAGGTGGCGGTCTTCTCACTGCCCGACGTGGGGAAGAACAGGAGCGGCGTCTGCGCGTAGTAGTAGCCCAGAGCAGCGTGCAGGAGCGTGATCCGGTCCTGCGGGCCCAGCCGGTACGACAATCCCAGGCGTGGTCCAAACTGCTCCCAATCGTTGGGCACCTTCTGGGGGACCTTCGCCAGATGGCTGCCGCCCGGACCGATGGGACCTTCACCCACATACACCTGGTTCCCGGGCGTAGGGCTCTGCGGCTGCGGGTTCTTGCTGCCATCCCAGCGCAACCCGTAGGTCAGCGTGAAGCGGTCGCTCACGCGCCACTTGTCTTGCCAGTACAGCCCGATCCCGATCTGATGGTTGGGCGCCAGCGGCGCTGCCTGGAAGATATCCTTCCCGTTCAACCCGAATCCCTGAATAAATCCGAAAGGCTGGCGCGCCTCGAAGTCTTCCAGGGTACTGAACAGGTAGCTGCCCCGGCTCCAGCCCGCGAACGTATCTTTTCGATCGAAAAAGATGTCAACGTCGCCGCCAAACTTGATGTCGTGCTTGCCGAAGATGTAGTTGAAGTTGTCTTGCGGCTGCAACTTGCCGTTGTCGCCATTGATGGGAAGGAAGAAACGCTGGCCGAAGGTGCCGGTGTCGTTGATCTGAACTTCGGGTGTGTTGCCGTTTGGGTGACGGGGCCGGGTCTCGCCCGATAGCAGGACCTTGAATTCGTTCAGCTTGTTCTGGCTGAAAACAGTGTTCAGCGTGAACACCGAGTTCACACCCTGGTTGTGAAAGTTTTCCGTGTTGTCAAAGGCTGCCGAGGTCTCGTTCTGCCCGCGACCGCCGGTGAAGCCGTTGGTGTGGTTGCGGGTGAAAAATGCGCGCGCACTAAAGTGGTTACGGGAGCTGACCTGCCAGTCGTAATGTCCCAGGATCGAAAACAGGTTCTGAAACTGGTTATGGGAGCCTTCCAGAGACGCCAGGTTGGAAATCCCCAGCTCCGGCACGGCGACGCCGTTCACATCGCGGGCGAATCGGGTAATCAATGGGCCGTGTTGCTGCTGGCGGTCCACGGCGAGGAACAGAAACTGCTTGTCGCGAACGATGGGAAACCCGATGGCGCCTCCGTACTGATGTTGCGCGGCAACATTAGGCGGATTGCCCAGCGCGTCCTGCGCGGTCAGGTTCTTATGGCGCAGAAAGTAGTGCACATCGCCGTGCACGTCGTTGGTCCCGGATTTGGTGATGACGTTCAGCAGCCCGCCGGTCGAGCGCCCGAATTCGGGAGCAAACCCGTTGGTGACGACTTCAAACTCCTGTACCGCATCGAGGGGGATGGTGAAGTTCTTGGTCTCCAGCGAACCGAAGAACTCGCCAAAGGAGTTGTTGAAGGAGTCGCCGCCATCAATGGCGATGCCGGTGTAATCGCTCTGCTGCCCGCCCAGGCGGATGCCGCCACGCAATCCGGGCACCACCTGGGCCGAGGGAGTCAACTGGGCGAGGTCGCGGTAATCGCGGCCGCTCAGCGGGATGCTAGCCACGCTCTGCGAATTGAGCAGCTCGGTGACGCCCGTCTGGGTGACATCCACCGCCTGCGCCGTTACCTCCACCTGTTCCGTGGCTCCCTTGACCGCCAGGTCGATGTCCAACTGCAGGTTGCTGCCGACGTGCAATTGCACGTTGTCCACCTTGGAGGTGGCAAAATTGGGGGATACGGCCGTGATTTGGTACGAACCCGGCGGTACTTGGGCGAAGTTGTACGCTCCATTCGCATCCGACTCCGCGGCGCGCTGAAATCCGGTGGACGGGCTGACCAACGTGAGCTTCACGCCGGGAATGACGGCATGCGCCGGATCGTAGACGATGCCGTGAATGTCGCCGCGTTCCAGCGTCTGGCCCGCAGCCAGCAGGGTCAAGCAGGAAAGCAGCAGCAGAAGCAGCGCGGAGTTACGCATCATTATCTTCCTCCACAGGAAACCGGCGGCGCAGCACACACCTCCTCCGGCAACATCCCAAATCCGTGTGGCATTAGAAACGAGCAAGAAGTTCCCGGCCACATCCGATTTGGCGCGAATTAAACGATTAAAAATTCCGCCTGTCAAGAAGTTAATGGCGGGTGACGCAGCCTCGCAAACCGAGAATCCAGAACCGCGGCTCTACGGCTTGCCCTTGATCCGGCTGACGAACATGTCCAGGAAGCGCTGCGGCTTTACATCCACGCACACGCGCGCGTTGGCCGGGAGCTTTTCCAGTCGATCGATGGTGTAGTGATCGCCCTCGAGAACATAGTGCTCGTTGTAACCCTCGCGGTTGGCGACCGTTTCGCCGCGGGTGAACTGGCCCTGCGTCTCCACATCCACTCGCATCAGGCGGGTGGTGACCACGCCCGGATCAATGGCCACGCCCATGGCCAAGGGATCGTACATGGCGGCGCCTTCCATTCCGTATTTCTTGCCGGTGCTGACCATGAACTTACCGATTTGCGCGGAGAATTGTGCCAGCGGCCTGGGCGAAGAGGCGAGATCGCGCACGTGCTCATCGGTCAACAAAGTCTTGTTGCCCACGTCCAGGCCGACCATGGTCACGGTCCAGCCGGCATTGAAGACGATCTGCGCCGCCTCAGGGTCGTTGAAAATGTTGGCCTCGGCGGCCCCGGTGCTGTTGCCCCCGGAAATGCTCCCGCCCATGATCACGATGTCCTTGACCAAAGTGGCGAGGGCGGGGTCCTTCGAAACGGCCAGCGCAATGTTGGTCAGCGGCCCCACCGGAACCAGGGTGATCTCATGCGGGTATTTACGGACAAGCTCAATGATGAGGTCCGGGCCAAAATGCGCATCGGCCTTGCACTTGGGCGAGGGAAGCTCCACGTTCCCCAGGCCGTTGCGGCCGTGCCACATCTCCGCGGTGATCAGCTTTTGGTTGAGCGGGTGCTTCGCCCCGCCGGCCACGGGAATGTCGCAGCGGTTGGCCAACGACACCATGCGTAAGGCGTTCTCCAGCCCTTGCTCCGCGGTGACATTGCCCGGCACCACCGTGATAGCCTCGATCTTCACATCCGGTGAGTGCAGCGCCAGCATGAGGGCGAGGGCGTCATCGGTACCCGGGTCGGTATCGAGAATGATGCGTTTGGGCATGACTTGCGCCGCGCACACCACCGAAACTGCCGAGAGCGAGAGTGCGAGAAGAAAACGCAGGCTCATCGAGTGTCCTTCCGTCAGGCGGTTCTACTTGAAGCGTCTCCGGGCGTCAAGCGAGGCGCGCTGCCGGCCCTCTAAGCAAGATTCTCACCGCGCATCCAAAAGATTTTGCGAGGCAATGGCAACGCGGCCAGCCGGCAGGAACTTCCAACTTGACAGCTTCAGAATCGGGTTATAATGCCCGTCCAGCGAGGTTCCCATGAAGCGCGCTTCCCTCTCGCTCTCTCTCCTTCTTCTCCTAAATCTCTTATCGTGGGCGCAAAAACCCGGGACGGGCGGGGGGAGCCGGTCCTCCGGGGGCGTCAGCGGTGGCGCGATGTCGCTGCCCCGCATACCCACTTCGCAGCCGACCCCATTATTCATCTCCGGTAACGTGGTGGTGGACGACGGCAGTGAACTGACCGACCAGGCCGTCATTCAGAGCATCTGCAAAGGGCGGCGGCACATGGAGGGCTACACCGACTCCCACGGAAGTTTCACGATCGAGATGGGGAGGCGCAACGCGCTGGCGGTTCAGGACATTGACAGCGACATGGGTTCACAAAACAGCAACTCGCCGCGCACGCAGCTGGCCCGGCAGTGGTCCGACTGCGAACTGCAGGCGGTGCTGCCCGGATTCACCTCCCAGGTCATTGAGCTGGGCGGCATCGAGGAGATGCAGAACGCCAACGTGGGCAGGATCGTGCTGCACCGGCTCTCACAAGTCGAGGGATTTACCATCAGCGCCACCAGCGCTAACGCCCCCGAAAGTGCGCGCAAGGCGTATACGAAAGGCCGCGAGCTCGAGGACAAGAAGAAGTGGGAAAAGGCCGAGGAGAAGTTCAAGGAGGCGGTCAAAGCGTATCCACGTTATGCCGTCGCCTGGTCCGAGCTCGGCCGTGTGCAGATCGCGCGCGGCGACCTCACCGCCGCCCGCGAATCCTTCCAGCATTCCCTGGAAGCGGATGGCAAGCTAGTCACGCCGCACCAGGAATTAGCGCGGATCGCCTTCAACCAGAAAAATTGGAACGAGGTGGTTGACCAGACCAACCAGGTTTTGGCGCTGAATCCCATCAGCTTTCCCTACGATTGGTTTCTGAATTCGGCGGCCAGCTACTTCCTGGGATCCCTGGACGCCGCCGAAAAGAGCGCCCGTTCCGGGTTGAAAGCCGACGTGGAGCATCGTTTCCCCAAGCTGGAGTATGTCCTGGGAGCGGCGCTGCTGGCTAAGCGGGATTATGCGGGGGCGCGCGAGCACATGAATAACTACGTTCGGCTGGCGCCCAATGACCCCGAAGTGCCCAAGCTGCAGAAGCAGATTGCGGAACTGGATAAGGTGGTGGGAACCCCGGCCCCGGCGTCCTCCAACTAACCCTGCAGAAGCGCCAGGCTGCACAGGCAGATCTGGCACTCCTCCGGCAGATCGCGGTGGAACGCGACTAGCAGCTTGCGCGAAAAGCCGCCGCGCTGCCGGTACCGGGCCACGAGTTGCTCCTGGCGGAAGACTCTCCCCTGGGGGATGATCCAGCCCCCGACTTCAGCCCAGAACTCCTGCTTCCGCCACTGCACGCGGTACTGCGCGGGCGGAAGGCGGCGCTGCGGGATGATTTCCGCAATTGGCCCCTCGTGATCGCGCAAGACAACTGAATCGGTGGCGGTGCCGCCCACCTTTCCGGCATAAGGGCTGTGTGCCTGAATGTACTGTTCGCAAACGCGGCCGGAGAAAACGATGGTGGCATGGGCGCGGCTTCGACCCACGAAACGCCCCAACTCGCTGCGATCCTCACGCTGGAAGATGTACTCGGCGAGTGTCCAGCGGTTCGAGGGCACAATGCGGCAGAGCACAAATTCCGCCCGCGGCAGCTCGGTAAAGCCGCTCTCCGCCCACTCCTGGTCGGCGGTCTTCTCGGCCTCGGCGCGCTCCACTCCATCCTGCCACCGCGCTATCCACAGCACCAGCAACACCACTCCGGCCAGGGTGGCAAGCACAATGACATCACTGGTGAGATACACATCGCCCATGGAAAGGTTCAATGGGCATTGTGGTCAGTCCGCTCGAGCAACAACAAGTGCTTGAATCGGCACAGGGCCGCTCTCCTGCCTTCCAACCGTAATGCCGGGACGACATCGCTCGACTAATACTCCTATTTCGAGCACAATGGCCCGGGTTCGCGACGGCAACGGGCCCCTGCAAGCGACTTACGAGGTATGCGACGAGAGAAGAAAGTCACGATGAGGCAGATCGCCTCACGAGCGCGAGTGTCAGTGGGCACGGTGTCGCACGTTATCAATCAGACCGCCAACGTGCGCGAACCCGCGCGCCGACGCGTGCTGGCCGCTATCAAGCACCTTGGGTACCAGCCCAGCCTCCTCGCCCGTGGCCTGCGGCGCAACCAGACGACGATAATCGGGATGATTATCCCCGACATCTCCAACCCATTTTTCCCTCACATCGTTCGCGGGGTGGAAGATGTTGCCTATCAGAACTCGTTCCGCCTCATGCTGTGCAACACCGACAATGACGTGCAGAAAGAACAGGTCTACTTTCACGAACTGCACGCCTACCGTATGGCCGGCCTGATTGTGATTCCGGCTGCGGACAGCTCGCTCGGCGAGCCGAACGGGCGCGGGGCGGATGTGCCTCTGATCTGCATTGATCGAAAACCCGCCGGCTGGCGGGGCGACTGCATCACCGTGGACAACGTGAAAGGCGCGTACGAGGCCACCCGGTATCTGATCGAGCACAAGCACCGGCGGGTGGCGGCCATCACCGGACCGTTGCGGCTGACCAACGCACAGCAGCGGCTGGAAGGATTCAAGAAGGCGCTGGCGGAGGCGGGACTTCCGCTCGTGCCCGAATACATCCAGGAGGGCCGGTTTGAACGCCTGAGCGGATACGAGAAGACCATGGTCCTGCTGCGCTTTTTCCCACCGCCCACGGCCATCTTCGCCGCCAATGACCTTGTAGCGCTGGGAGTGCTCTCGGCGCTGCGCGAGCTGGGCCTGCGTTGCCCGGAAGACGTCTCCCTGGTGGGCTTTGACGACCTGGAGGTTTCCGCCTTCACCAATCCCGCGTTGACTACGGTTGCGCAGCCCAGCTATCAGATGGGGGCCAGAGCGGCCGCACTTTTGTTCGAGCGGCTCCGCGGCACGCGGACGCAGCCGCAGCACGTTGTGCTGGACACGGTGCTGAAGGCACGCCATTCGGTGGCAGGACCCAAGCGCTAAGCCCTGTCCGGCCCGGCAGAGTGGCCGACCTGCAGCTCAGGAGGCCAGTAGGGGCAGCGAACGGATGCGCTTCCTGCTGGCCGCGAAAATGGCATTGCACAGCGCCGGCGCGAGCGGCGGAACCGGCGGCTCTCCCACTCCGCTGGGTGCTTCCGTGCTTTCCACGTAATACGCTTCCACTTGCGGAGCTTCGTTCATGCGGATTGGGGGGTAGTCATCGAAATTCCCCTGCACCACCCGTCCCTTGTCGATCGTGATCCTGGCCTGCAGCGCGTTGGTCAATCCGTAGATCACCGCCCCTTGAATCTGCTGTTCCAGGATGGTGGGATTGACGATCTGCCCACAATCCACTGCCGCCACCACCCGGTGTACGCGGGGCCGGTCGCCTTCCATCGAGATCTCCACCACCTCGGCCGCGTAGCTGGAGAAGCTGCCGAAGGCGGCCACCCCACGATAGTGGCCGGCCGGGAGCGGCTTGCCCCATCCTGCTTTCTCCGCCGCGAGCTTCAGTGCTCCCCGCAGCCGGTCAGTTCGCCACCGCATGTCGAAGTACTGGATTTCGCGGTCCGCCGCAAGTAAGTGCATGCGGAATTCGAGGGGGTCCTTGCCCGCGGCGTGCGCCAATTCATCCATGAAAGATTCGCTGGCGAAGGCCGCCTGCAGGGCGTACACCGAGCGCATCCATCCCAGCGGCACCGGTGTTTGCACATTCACATATTCCAGGCTGACATTGGGGATCGGGTAGATGAATCCAGCTTCATCCTTCAGGTCGGGATCTACGCCGCCTTCCAGCGGCGATCCCTTTTGGCCGCTGATCGAGGGCGCCACCAGGCGATGCGTGAACGCCAGCGGATATCCCTGGCCGTCCACCACCGCGCTCAGCAGGTGAAGGCTGGCGGGGCGATAGGTGGAATTGCGCATATCGTCTTCGCGCGTCCACACCACTTTCACCGGCGCTTGGATGGCCTTGGAAAGTAGCGCGGCTTCCACCGCATAGTCGTGCTCCAGGCGGCGGCCGAACCCGCCCCCGATCAGGAGCACGTTCACTTTCACCCGCTCGGGGGCGAGACCAACCGCCTGCGCCACTGAATCGCGGACATCCTGGGGGACCTGGGTTGGCGCCCAAATCTCGCAGGTGGAGCCTTGGTAGCGAGCGGTGGCGTTGCCCGGCTCCAGCGGAGCGTGCGCCATAAAGGGGAGTTCATATGCGGCTTGAATCCGCCGGCCGGAAACCTTCGCGGGGTCGCCCACGGAAAACAGCGAAACCGGCTTGGTGCTCGCGCTCGCCTGCTTGAGTTGCTCGGAAATTGCAGCGGAGTTCAGGTCTTTATTCGCGCCTTCATCCCAGGTGACGTTGAGGAGCCGACGGCCTTCCATGGCGGCCCAGGTGCCGTTCGCGACCACAGCTACCGCCGAATCGCCCAGTTTGCCGACGTAGCTCACGCCCGCCACCTTGCGCGCCTCGGCGTCGTCGAATTTCGCCACCTTGCCGCCGAAAACCGGGCAACGCGCAATGCAGCCGTAGTGCATGTCCGGCAACCGGAAATCAATGCCGTAGCTGGCGCCGCCATTGACCTTGGAGCTGGTCTCGATGCGCGGCAACCGGGTGCCCACCAGCTTGTAGTCCTTGGAAGACTTGAGCGGCGGATCCGTAGGCACGGGCAGCTGTGCGGCTTTGGTGGCCAGCTCTCCGTAGCTCAGGCGCTTCCCCGAGGAGTGCACCACGGTTCCGTGCTCGGCCTTGCACTCGGCTCGTGGCACGCTCCATTGCAGGGCGGCCGCGGTGATCAGCATCTCGCGGGCCGCCGCGCCCGCCTTGCGCATCGGGTCCCAGGTGGTTCGCACGCTGGCGCTGCCCCCGGTAGTCTGGTCGCCGTAGAGCGTGCTGGCCCCTGCCTGTTCCACGGAAATCTTCGTCCAATCGGCCTCGAGTTCTTCCGCCAGGATCATGGGCAGCGCGGTGTACACCCCCTGGCCCATTTCCGAGCGAGCCACCACCACAGTGACGTTGTTGTTGGGCGAGATGCGCAGGTAGGCATTCGGCGCAAACTCTTCCTCCCCCCTGCCGCGGCGTGAGGAGTGCGGCAGGTAAAAGCCGATCACCAGGCCGGCGGCGGCCGCCCCGGTGCCCACCAGGAAATCGCGCCGCGAGGGGCTCATCGCGCACCTCCGGACGCCGCGCGATGGATGGCGCGCCGAATCCGGTCATAGGTTCCGCAACGACAGAGGTTGCCGGACATGGCCTTCGTGATGTCATCGTCGGAGGGGTTAGGCGCTTTAGCCAGCAGCGCGGCGGCGGCCATGATCTGCCCCGACTGGCAATACCCGCACTGCGGAACCTCTTCGGCTATCCATGCTTGCTGCAGCGCCTGCAGCCCGTTCTGCCCCAGTCCTTCAATGGTGACGATCTGCTTGCCCGCCACCTGCGACACCGGGGTGGAGCAGGAGCGCACCGCCGTGCCTTCCACGTGCACGGTGCAGGCGCCGCATAGACCGGCGCCGCAGCCATACTTGGTTCCGGTCAGGTTCAGCGAATCACGAAGGACCCAGAGCAGCGGGGTTTGCGGCTCTACATCCAGCCGGTGCTCCGCGCCGTTGACGCGCAGGGTGATAGCGGACATGAAGGAGCATGGTAATCAAATCCCGGCGAAAAGAGAACCGTGAGCTCAGGCACCTTCGCTCTGGCAACGTCGGATGGAGGCCCCCATGATGAAGCGATCGCCCGCTTGCTTGGTGTGCGCGATCCGGACCTGGTAATGCAACTTGTGTGCCTGCGTCTCCGGCGGTTTAGGAGGGGCGGTGACCACCACCTCGACCACCTCACCGACGATCAGCCGAAAGGGGGCAATAATGCTCATCCCCTTGGTGCTTAGCTCGCGCACCTCTACCGCTTCAGGAACCCCCACGAAGCCCACCGCAATCGTGCCGGGCAGGTTTACCTTCTCTCGCGCTGCCAGCCTTTTTTCGCGATTGGGATCTTCCGATTCGGTCAGAGTAGGGTCAGACTTAGCCGGGATCGCGGGAACCTCCGAAGCCGGCTCGACGGGCAAACCGGTCATGAATTCCACCGCGCTCGCCAGCTTGTCGGCCGAGCGGTCTGCCACCTTCGCGAGTCGCTCCAGGAGGCCCATGACTGCGTTTATTTTGCCGCAGTTCTGAGCGGGTTAGCAACGGCACAGGGGTGCCATTGGTTAACCTTCGCACGTTGTCAGGCTGCCGCTCTCAGCCGAAGCTAACGAAAACGCTATGGAATAAGCCCAATTCCCGCTGCAGGTTAGGTGGAAACCCTCAGGTTCATGTTCCCAGCCCACAACTTTCGTGCGCCATCTGCACGATGGCTTGGCCAATCGGGATGGAGGCTGTGGCTGCCGGTGAAGGAACGTTGCAGACGTGCAGCATTCTGCCCCGAGTGACAAAGAGGAAATCGTCCACCAGCGAGCCATCCCGCGCCACCGCCTGGGCGCGCACGCCCGATCCCCCGGGGCGGAGGTCGGATTCCACCAGCTCCGGCACCATGCGCTGCAACGCGTTAGCAAACGCTCCGCGGCTGCAGGAACGCCGGAATTCACCCGCCTGCGTTCGCCAGTGGCGCAGTCCCAGGCGCCATAATCCGGGCCACGTCAGTGCCTCGTAGGTGTCCCGCGCGGAAAATGCGCTCCGCGTGTAGCCTTCGCGCTTGAAGGACAGCACGGCATTAGGACCGGCCTCGACTTCTCCCGTCACCCGGTGCGTAAAGTGCACCCCCAGAAAGGGGAAACGAGGGTCGGGAACCGGGTAGAGGAGAGCGCGAACCAGTTCCGGCCGCCGAAGTTCGTAGTACTCTCCGCGAAACGGAACAATGCGCGTCTCCGGCAGCTCTCCCGCGAGGCGCATGATGCGATCGCTTTGCAGGCCGGCGCAGTTAATCAGGCGGGCGGTTTCGATCTCCGCAGTGCGGGTCTGAACGATGATGGAGGAGGCGCGGGGCGTAATACCCACGACTTCGCTGCTGCAGCGCACTTCCCCGCCCCGCATACGGGCCAGTTCGGCATACTTCCGGCACACCGCCGCAAAATCGGTAACGGCGGTAGTGGGAACGTGCAGCGCCGCACGGCAATAGCAATGCGGCTCGATTTCGCGCGCTTCCTCAGCCGTGAGCAGCCGCAGCCCGGTCAAGCCGTTCTGGAGGCCGCGCTCATGCAAGCGGTGCAGGCCGGCCACTTCGTCGGCGGTGGCCGCCACTACCAGCTTGCCGCAAACCGCGTGGGGAACGTCGTGCTCGCGGCAGAAGTCAATCATGGCCGCCGCACCGGCCACGCACATGCGCGCTTTCCTGCTGCCCGGCTTGTAATACAAGCCGGAGTGAATAACGCCGCTATTGTGGCCGCTCTGGTGCGCGGCCACCCGGCTTTCCTTTTCCAATACCAACAGCCGCAGACGGGGAAAGCGCTCGAGAGCGGCCCAGGCGGCCGACAATCCCACTACCCCCGCCCCGATCACAACCACATCGAACCGCTCAGCCATGTTCGGGAGCGCGGCCGGTGACTGCAGCAAAGGTCATTTCGGCAGCCGGGCTGCTGGTGCGCTTCTTCCAGTCGAAAAACATCTGGGCGTAGTTGGTAGTGAGGTATTGCTCGCGGCTGACATTCAAGGCTTGGGCGGTCTCGTCGATCCAGTCAGGCGGCCCTTCGATTTCGGCCACCTCACCGATGGGCGTTTCGTCGAGAACCACATGGCCGCGCCCGTCTGTCCACTCTTCGCGAAATTTCTCGTAACGGAATCCCGGCTCGAATCCCAGGGCGGCTAAAATCGCGCGCATGCTGTCGCCGTCTTCCACACGAGTTTCGGTTTCCCTGCGCTTCTTGTGAATCCCGCGCTCGCCCTTGGCTTTATGGGTCAGCGTCCACCGGTCGCCATAGTGGCGCAGACGCAGCAGTTCCCCGTTTTTCTGCAGGTGGCGCTTCCCATTGTCGAAAAGGATGTTCTGTTCAAAGGTGCGAGGCGTCTGCTGCTGAAAACCCGCGGCGCGTAGCCGTTCGCGCAAAGCGTCGGCGTCGCGCACCAGGAACTTGATTTCGACTTCCTCCGGCATGGAACTACTTCCGGCGGGCGACGACAAACTCCGGCGCCCACAGCAGCGCCCGCTTGATCTCAGAATCCGGAAAACTACAGATTGCCTTGCGGGCAGCGTCCGCGTACTGCTGGGCGCGCTCCGTGGCCGCGTCCAGCGCCCCGTACCGCTGCAGGATGGCCAAAATCTCGGGATGAGTCACACCGTTCAGCTCACGCTCGCACAGCACGCGTTCGATCTGGGCGTGCTCGCCGGGGGTGCAGCGCTCCAGGGCGAGAATGACCGGCAGTGTGGCCTTGCCTTCCCGCAGGTCGCTGGCCACGGGCTTGCCTAATACTTCCTCGGAGGCCGTAAGGTCCAGGACGTCGTCCACGATCTGAAAAGCCAGGCCAAGATTGCGCCCGTATTCTCCCAGGCGCTCTTGCTGTTCTTCGGAGGCGCCGCCGAGAATCGCTCCCAGCCGCATGCACACAGAGAACAGGCACGCTGTCTTGCGGAAGATGAGGTCCAGGTGTTCGCTGACATTGATGCAGCGCCCCAGTTTCTCCATCTGCAAGAGCTCGCCCTCCACCATCTGCTGCGTAAGTTCGATCAGCGTGTCGAGGATGCGGAAATTGCGCTCTTGCACGGCAATCTTGAAGGCCTGCATGTACAGCCAGTCGCCCGCCAGCACACACTTGGCATTTCCCCATTGCGTGTTGGCGGCGGGACGCCCGCGCCGGGTTTCGGCCTCATCAATGATGTCGTCGTGCACCAGGGTGGCGGTGTGGATGATCTCGACCACGGCGCCCAGCCGGATGGCGCCCCGGCCTTCGTAGCCGAACAATTTGGCGGCCAACAGCAGGAGCGCGGGACGGATCCGCTTGCCGCCGCCCCCCCGGAGATATTCCCCGATGTCGGTGATAGCCCGCGCGTTGGCCACCGTCTCGCGGCCAAACTCACGCTCGATGGCGGCCAGATCGTCGCGCAGCAGGTCGAACAAGGATTGCGCCGTGATGGGAGAGGTCGCCGACAAGTCCTGTCCGTGTGGAACTAGTTGGTCCGGTAATTCGTGAACTGCATGTCAATTCCGAAGTCGCTCTGCTTGATCATAGCGATGATGGATTGCAGAGTGTCGCGGTCCTTGCCGCTCACTCGTACCAGGTCGCCCTGAATGGAAGCCTGCACCTTGTGCTTGGAGTTTTTGATCAGCTTCACGATCTCGCGCGCCTTCTCAATGGGGATCCCCTGCTGCAGGGAAATGCGCTGGCGCACGCTACTGCCCGCCGCGGGTTCCACCGCCCCATAGGTCAAGCCTTTTAAGGGAACTCCGCGCTTGGCGAGCTTCTGCTGGAACACGTCGTTGACGGCCTTCAGCTTGTACTCATCCACCGAGGAAAGCACGATGGCGTCCTTGCCTTCGAGGGCGATGTTCGACTTGGAGTCTTTCAGGTCGAAACGCGTGTGAATCTCCTTGAGGGCCTGCTGGATGGCATTGGAGACCTCCTGCAGGTCAATTTTGCTGACGATATCGAAGCTGTTCTCGGGCATGCGGCGCTCTGCTCAGTAGATTAGCTGTGCCCCAATGCGGATGCACATCCTAGGCTAAATGGCGGCACTATTTTCGGGAAGGGAAAAGAAACGCCGGAAATTGCTTGCGGTCTGCCCTCCCGCATCCTCCCGGGAAAGGCCGTGCAGCTCGCCGATCTGGCGCGCCACTTCCTTCACGAAGGCCGGTTCGTTGCGCTTGCCGCGATGGGGCATCGGCGCCAGAAACGGCGAGTCCGTTTCGATGAACACGCGGTCGAGCGGCACGGCGCGCGCCGCCTCGCGGATGGATTGTGCCTTGGGAAAAGTGATGTTGCCCGCGAAGGAAATCATGAACCCCATGTCCAGGGCTGTGCGGGCATGCTCGAGTGATCCGGAAAAGCAATGCAGCACGCCCCCGAGTCCGCTCGGCGCCCAATGAGCGCGCGCCAGGCGCAGGCAATCGTCCCAGGCGTTCTGGCTGCCTTCGGAGGGCCGGCAGTGAATGACGATGGGCAGGCGGGCGGCCCGGGCCAGCTCCATCTGCCGGACGAAGACCTCCTGCTGCACCTCGCGGGGAGAGTGATCGTAAAAGTAGTCGAGCCCGATTTCGCCCCAGGCAATCACGTGCTGGCTGCGCGCCAGCTTTTCCATTTCCAGGTAATCGGTTTCGACCGCCAGCTTGGCCTCATGAGGATGTATGCCGATGGTGGCGTAAACGCGCGGCCAGGGTCGCACGGACCCATCGTCGGAGGCCAGCCGGGCGCGGGCGAGCTCGGCCAGGCGAATGCCGCAATCCAGCGACCCGGGCCCGGTGCCGCTGCCGATGGCGACGATCGACTCCAGGCCCTCGGACCGCGCGCGCTCCAGCACCTGTTCGCGGTCCGCGTCGAATTGCTCCATCTCCAGGTGCGCGTGGGAATCCACGAACATGGCTACTTCAGCCTGGCCCCCACCGGCACGTCCTCGAGAAAGCCGCACAGCACCGGCCGGCCCTGCTCTCCGACTGACGCTGCCACAATCATCCCGTTCGACTCCAATCCTCGCAGCTTGCGGGGCGCGAGGTTGGCCACGATCACAACCTTACGTCCGAGGAGCGACTCCGGGGTGTATGCCTCGGCAATGCCGGCCACCACCTGCCGCACCTCGGTCCCGATGTCCACTTCCAGGCGGAGCAGCTTGTCAGCATTCTGCACTTTCTCGGCTACTTTCACCTGCCCTACGCGCAATTCAACCTTGGCGAAATCATCGATGGATATTTTGCCGTCCGTCGCGGCCGTGGACTTATTCGATGGCGTAGTATTGCCGGGCTGCGAAGCGCTCGGTTGTGCCGTCGCGCCACTGCTGCCGGCCGCGGTCGCGAGCGACTTTTCCTGCGACGAGCCTCTTCCCTGTTCTTCCATGGTTTGCATTCTCTCCACTGCGGATTTATCGGCGCGCGGGAACACGGGTTCCACCTTGCCGGTTTGGGTGCCGGGCTGCAACTGTCCCCACGCGAGGTCCTGGGGACCCACCCGCTGAATGTCGTTTAGGCCGATCTGCGCCCACATGCGCCTGGTTGCCTCCGGCAGCACGGGATGCAGCAGCGCGGTTACTATGCGCAGCGCCTCGGCACTGGTGTAAAGCACGGTGGCCAGGCGCGCGCGGCTGGCCTCATCTCCCTTTTCGTCCAGGACCCAGGGCTGGTTCTCGACGATGTAGCGGTTCACCGCCGAAACCAGGGACCAGGCGGCCTCCAGCGCACGCGAGAACTGAAAATCTGCAAACCAGCGGTTGAATTCGCCGATCGCATGTCGCGCGGTGGCGGCAATGTTGTCGTCCGCTTCCGTGCGCGCCTGGGATGCGGCTGCAGGCACTCCGCCACTAAAATACCGGCCGATCATGGTCAGCGTGCGGCTGGCCAGGTTTCCCAGGTCATTCGCCAGATCCGAGTTGTAACGCTGCACCAGGGCATCGAAGGAAAATGATCCGTCCTGGCCGAAGACAATTTCGCGCAACAGGAAGTAGCGCAGCGCATCCGCGCCCAAGGTATCGACAATCGTCTCAGCGCGCACGATGTTACCGCGCGATTTCGACATCTTGCTCTGCTCGAACAGCAGCCAACCGTGGGCGATGATGGAACCGGGAAGCTCCAGGCCGGCTGCCATCAGGAATGCCGGCCAGTACACGCAATGAAAGCGCACAATCTCCTTGCCGATCATGTGCACGTCGGCCGGCCAATACTTCGCGAACCGCTCCTGGTCGGCTTTATGCGGGGAGCCGAACCCCAGGGCGGTGCAGTAGTTGCTCAGCGCGTCCAGCCACACGTAAATGACATGGCCGGGATCATCGGGAACGGGCACGCCCCACTTGAACGTGCTGCGGCTGATCGAGAGATCACGCAGTCCCGACCGCACGAACGACATCACTTCGTTGCGGCGTGACTCTGGCCGGATGAACTGCGGATTCTGCTGGTAATGACGCAGCAACTGGTCTTCAAAGGCAGAGAGCTTAAAGTAGTAGTTCTCCTCGCTGACGGTTTCCGTGGGACGGCCGCACTCCGGGCAGGGCGCGCCCGGGCCGGCTGAGTCCACGTAAAGCTCGTCGAAGACGCAGTACTGCCCGGTGTACTGTCCCTTGTAGATGAAGCCACGGTCGCGTAGCCGGCGGAACATCTCCTGCACGCCGCGTTTGTGCTCCTCGTCGGTGGTGCGGATGAATTTGTCGTACGTCAGGCCCAGCCGGTCCCAAAGCCTGCGGAACGCAGCGGAGACTTCGTCTGCCCACTGCTGTGCGGGCACGCCGGCGGCGATTGCGGCGCGCTCCACGTGCACGCCGTGCTCGTCGGTGCCGGTCAGGAAAAACGTGTCCTTGCCCAGCATGCGCTGGCGGCGGGCAATCGCATCGCACACGATCGTGGTGTAGGCGTGTCCGATGTGGGGGCGCGCGTTCACGTAGTAGATCGGCGTCGTGATGTAGAACTTCTCAGCCATTCTGCTTCGCCGCGGGCAGCTCCAGGTACGCCCGGACCGCCTCCTGCATAACCTTCTTTAAGGGAACACGCTGCTCGCGCGCCACGCGGCAGCAGTCGTCATACTCCGGAGCGAAGTTGCTGACCCGGCCGTTCAGGCTCGCAATCTTTACCCGCACCTCGCCCCAGGGCGTCTGCACCGCAATCAAGCCGCGCCGCAGCGCCTGCCGCTGTTCCTGCCGGACGCGCACGCCCAGCGTGGTCGTTTCCGCAAACACCAGCTCGGCCAGCCGCGCGGTGTCTGCGGGACGAGCCAGCACGGTCAGCATCATGCCGGGCCGGTTCTTCTTCATCTGCAGCGGCGTCCCGAAAGCGTCGAGCGCTCCTTCCGCCAATGCCCGCTCGAGCACGTAGCCGAAGAGCTGGGGGGTCATGTCGTCCAGGCTGGCCTCAAGCACGCTGACTGTCTCTTCAACGCTCGCCTTTGCCTTTTCCGCCTGCCCAATCGTCAAACGCAAAACATTGGGATGGCGGGGAAAGTCGCGAGTACCTGCGCCGTAGCCGGCGGCTTCCACCGTCATGCTGGGAAATTCACCGAAGCGCGTGACCAGTGTAGCTACGATCGCGGCGCCCGTGGGGGTGACGAGCTCCAGCTGGGGACCGTTCGAGTAGATGGGCGCATTTTTTAACAACTCCAGCGTGGCCGGAGCGGGAATGGGAAATGTGCCGTGCGCGCACTCCACCGTTCCACCGCCAACGTTCAAAGGCGAGCAGACCCATTCATCCACGCCCAGGTGTTCAGCTCCGGCGGCGGCGCAAACAATATCCACCATCGCGTCCACCGCACCCACCTCGTGGAAGTGAACGCTCTCCAGCGGAATCCCGTGGATCTTGGCCTCCGCCGCGCCCAGCCTCTCGAAGATTGCCAACGCCATGTGCTTGGTGAAATTTCCTAGTTCCGCGCGAGTGATGATTTGACGGATCTGGCTCAAGCCGCGGCCAGGGGCAAGCCCTCGGCCATGGCGGTGCGCCACCGTTTCCGTCGCCTCCGCAGCGTGAGAATGCCCGGCAGCGCCGCTCGCATCCTGATGCGTGTGCTCGTGCGGGTGCGAATGCTGCTTCCAAAACTCTTCACGCGGCAAATCCTTCTCGCCATGCGCATACACGTTCACCTTGGCCGCATTGATGCCCGAGCGCTCGGTCCGCTGCAGCTCCAGGTCGGCCCCCAAATCGAGCTTGGCGACCGTGTCCCGCAGCAGTTGGAGCGGAACTCCGGTATCGAGCAGCGCGCCGAGAAACATGTCGCCGCTGATTCCGGAAAAACAATCGAGGTAGGCGATGCGCATAAGCTTGGCTGGAGGTTGCGGCCTGCAAAGGCCGGCGCGGCAGAGCCCTCTTCCACGCTTTCGTTGGCGACGCGCGCCGGAGGCTGCACGCCTGGTTCCGGCAGGCATGTACAAACTTTCATCATAGGGAAACGTTGCGAGCGGCGTCAAACGAGTGTCCCCCGCGCCTTTGTTATAATCACGGCTCTCTCAACAGCTTGCCGGGTCTGCCGGTGCCCAGCTCCGTGCTCTCGGTGCGGATTGGGATTGCCTGCTCAACGTGTATCGCCACCTGCAACAGCGCCTGCGGGATCGGGTCCGCGATTTTCTGCGGCAGCAGTACGGGCTTGACCTGCCTAGCCTGGTGATCGAACAGCCCCCGAAGGTGGAATTCGGAGAGTACGCACTGCCCCTGGCCTTTGAGCTGGCGAGAAAACTACGCAAGCCGCCGCGCAAAATCGCGGAAGAGATTATCGCCGGCATTGGCCCGATCGAGGGATTTGCCCCGCTCGAGATCGCTGGTGCCGGTTACATCAACGCTCGCCTGGACCGGGGCGCCTTGGCCCGCGCGCTGGCCGAGGACAGCCGCCCGCCCGCCGAGCCGGAAGCCGGCAAGATCCTCGTAGAACACACCAGCATCAATCCGAACAAGGCAGCGCATATTGGCCACCTGCGCAATGCCATCCTGGGCGACACGTTTGTGCGCTTGCTGCGGTTTGTCGGCCGCGCCGTTGACGTGCAGAACTACATTGACAACACCGGCGTACAGGTCGCCGACGTGGTGGTCGGATTCATTCATTTAGAGAAGAAATCGCCCGCGGAAATAGAGCGCCTGGCTGCGATTGCGCACCCGCCGTTCGACTATTACTGCTGGGACCTGTACGCGCGCGTCTCGCAATGGTACGAGCAGGACAAGAAGAACCTGGAAGCCCGCTCGCAGACGCTGCACGCCATTGAAGGGGGCTCGAATGAGCTCTCCGCCATCGCGGACCTGGTTTCCACCGCCGTTCTGCGGCGCCACCTGGAAACTATGGAGCGACTGGAAATCGAGTACGACTTCCTGCCCCGTGAAAGCGAGATTTTGCATTTGCATTTCTGGGACGCGGCCTTCACCCAGCTGCGCGACCGGGGCGTGCTCACCCAGGAAACGCAAGGCAAGAACCGGGGCTGCTGGGTGATGAAGCGTCCCGGCGCGGCTGTCGGCAACGGGCAGGAAACGGGCGAGGAGGACCAGAAGGTAATTGTTCGCTCCAACGGCACCGTGGGCTACGTCGGCAAAGACATTGCCTACCACCTGTGGAAGTTTGGCTTGTTGGGTCGGGATTTCGGCTATCGCCGGTTCTATTGCTATCCCGGTGGCCACCAGTGCTGGGTTTCGTCCGACCCGCAACAGGGTGAGACGGACCACCCGCATTTCGGGGGCGTCAGCGCCATCTACAACGTCATTGACGCGCGGCAAACCGAGGCGCAGAGCACGGTCATCGAGGCGCTGCGGGGTCTTGGCTACACCGAGCAGGCCCGTCGCTACACCCATTTTTCCTACGAAATGGTGGCCCTCACGCCCCGTTGCGCCGAGGAGTTGGGCTACGTTCTCTCCGAAGACGATCGCGGCAAGGCTTACATCGAGGTTTCAGGCCGGCGCGGCTTCGGGGTCAAGGCTGACGACTTGATCGACACCCTCGTGGCCCGCGCCCGCAAGGAAGTGGATGCTCGCCATCCCGCGCTGCCGCAGGAGGAGCGTGCCGCTGTCGCCCGCCAGATTGCCATTGGAGCCCTGCGCTATTTCATGCTGAAATTTACCAAGAATTCCGTCATCGCCTTCGACTTTAAAGATGCGCTCAGCTTTGAAGGCGATACCGGACCTTACGCGCAATACGCGGTCGTGCGCGCCACGAACATCTTTCGTAAGGCGGAGCTCTCACCCGAGGAGTTCCGCGCCGATGATGTGGATTACGGACGCTACCTGAATGCCGAGCACGGTGACGAGCTGTGGGAGCTCTGGCTGGCCGCGGCGAAAACTTCGCAGGTAGTGGAACAGTGCATCGCCGCCGCGGAGCCCTCCCATGCCGCGCGCCACGCGTTCCAGCTGGCGCAACTCTTCAGCAACTTCTATCACCGGCACCGGATCATCAGCGAACCCGACGCTCAGAAGCGCGCATTTTTGTTCGCCACGGCGGCGGTGGCCCGCCGCGAACTTACCCGCCTGCTGGAACTTATGGGCATCTCCGTCCCGCCTGTGATGTAGTGCTGCTGCCGCCTTTCCATGCCCGAACAGGGCCCTCCCGCGTGTCAGCCGCGGGCCGCGTCCAAGCGGCCCTCCAGGACATCTAAAAGCTAGAGGAAACTGCCATGAAACGCCTATATACGATTGCGGCCGCCGTTCTTCTGCTTTCGGCGGCAGCATTGGCCCAGCAGAATAACGCGCAATTTCTAACGCCACTCAGGAATGCGCGTTTCGTGTACGTTACCAGTTTTGACGGTCCTCAGTTTTCCGGTAATCTTCTGCAGTCGGACCGTAAGGCTATCTCCGCTGTGCAGTCCGCTATTGTCGAGACTGGGCACTACACCCTGGTTTACAGTCCGGAGGATGCGGACATGATCCTGGCCGTGCAGAGCCGTCCCAGCGAAGACTTGCTGGCGGTGTATGACGCGCGCACCTGGCCGGACGGCGAGTACCTGTGGCGTGGGATGCAGAAGAATGGACTGACGGGCGATGCTCCCCTGTACCGGCAGCTTTCCGCCGCTTTGGAGAGGGCGGGCAGCTGATTAGACCTCGACGGCGCGGAGGCTGCCTCTCGTAGACTTCCACCCGTCTCGGCGGGCGCTCCTTACCCGCTCGACTGCTTTTCCTTATACGGCGCCTGCAGGTACTTGCGGGCTTCATCCATCGCGCCCTGGGTATTGTCGTTAGTCTGTAGCGCCTGCCGGTACTCGTTGGTCGCGCGCTCCCGCTGGTCGGTCAAGTCGAAGATTTTTCCCAACTGGATATGACTCCAGACTTCCGTCCATTTGGGCTCGCCGTCCCCGTTCAGCGCCTCGCGGTAGGCATTGGCGGCGGATTGGTAGTTGTGCTGCAGGAAGAAGACCTCGGCAATGCGATAGTGGGCGAGTGAGCTGTTCTGGTTGCTGGAGAGCGCGTTCTGAAACTGTTTCAGCGCCTCCGCGAGGTCTCCTTGCTGCACCAGTTGCTGGCCCCGCAGGATTGCGGTACGCACCTTGACGTCCGGCGAGTTCTTCAGGACGCGGTCATTGGGATCGATCACGATGCGCCGCGGTCGCCCAAAGGTTTCGATGGTGTACGGGGAATCGGTGCCCACCACCTCGATGCGCTTTTCCTCCGTCTTACCGTCGGTATCAACCTTCAATTCCACCGGCATGCGGAACAGGTCCAGGTCCTGCGTGATCTCACCCACCACGCGGAAGCCCTTGTTATTGCCCAAGCGATAGATGGTGTACTTGTTTTTGAACTCGGGCGCGCCTGTCGAATTCAGCCATTGCGTGAAGAACCATCCCAGTTGCTGACCGGAGGCTTGCTCGCAGATGCCGCGAAAATCGGCAACTGTGGCCGGTTTGCCCGCGAACTGCTGTGCGAAGCTCCGCATTGCCCTGTCGAAAGCGTCGCTCCCGACGGCATAGCGCAGCATGTTGAGCAGGGCTGCGCCCTTGTCGGTCACCAGCGACTGGAACTCAGGCGAGAAGACATCCAGTTTGGCGACGCTGGCAAGCGGGATGGTGTCGTAGGCCAGCGCGCCCACATCAATGTCCTTGACCGCTTCCTGGTAGCCGGCCTCACCGGCCGCCGACTGCACGTAGCGCGCTTCCGAATAGCGCGCAAAACCGTCGCTGAGCCACCAGTCATCTCTGGTGGCCGGGCTTACCGAAGCGCCCCACCATTGATGCGCGATGGCGTTGGCCAGCAGCCGATAATTCACCTTGGCGGAGATGGCACGGCCCGCGATCGCGGCGATCTCCGGCGCCCAGGCCGAGGGCACGGTATCGTCCGGCATTTCCACCACTTTGATGGTCGAAGTGAGCGGCGCACCGTAAAGAGAAGAAAACTGCTGGAATTCCCGCAGCGCCGTATTGCCGTAATCGCTGGCCAGATCTTTGTGCAGCGGCTGGAAGTACACCTGCGCCTTGACGCCGCCCATGGTGTAACTGGCTTCCCCGAATGTGCCGGCAAAAATTGTGCCCGGAAAGCTGGGCTTGTCCCACGCAAAGACGTAGGTCTTGACCGCGCCCGAGGGTTGCGGCCGCTCTTCCGCACGCGCTTCGGTCCGGGCTTGCGCGCGCGCGGCGCGCGTCGTGCGCGCCGGCCGGGCCAATTGGGGAGGGCCACCGGCGCTCACGCTCGGGTTGCCGCTGCCCACCGCAGTCATGAATGCCGGAACGGTCAGGCGAATAGTGGCCGTAAACCGGTTGGTGCCATAGCCGCTGAGGGGAAACCAGCGGCCGGCATACAGCAGATAGGTTTCCTCGCTGCCCACGTAGGCCAGCTTCAGCCCGGGAACAGGGCTCTGATCGCCATTCTCCAGCGTGCCGCTGTATTCGAACGTCAGCGTGGTGCTGGCATTCTTGGCCAGGCCGTTAGGCAGCGCCACCCGCACCGTGGAATCCTGCGTGACTCTTTCCACCTGCAGCGTGTGCCCTTCTTCGTCGGAAATGCGCGCAGGACGTAGCGCGTTGTTCAGCTCGAAGACGGCCACGCTTAAGTCTTCCAGGGCGGTAAATTTCACCCGGGCCTGCGCAGTCAATTCATGCTTCACCGGCTGGATTTCCGCTTGGATCTGGTACTCGTCAACCCGCAGGCGGGGCTTCTCGGCAGCTATGGCCGGCGCCCCGGGGGCCAGCAACGCCGCAAGAGCCAGGCAAGCAGGCCACAGCTGCGGCCGAAGGGCTGTCAAACGCATCGTTTCTCCCGGGCCAACACTCCCTATTGGATGGAAATTATCGCCTAAAGGTGCGCTTACGACCAATTTCGCCCCCCATGCCAGCGGGGCATTTAGTCTAAAAACCGCAGCACCGCCTTCGCCGCGCGCTGCGCCGCCGAACCCTCGCTGCCGGATCGCTCGTGAAGCTGAGCCTGCACCCGGGCCAGGTTCGCCAACATCTCTTGACGCGCGGGACCCTCCGCAAGCAGGCGCTGAATATGTGTGAACACATTCTCGGCGGTGAAGTCGCCCTGGACCAGTTCCGGCACGATGCTCTGGCCCGCGATCAGGTTCACCATGGCAAAATGACGAACCCGTAGCAACGGACGCCCTAAGGCATACGTCGCCGGTGAAACCCGGTAGACCACTACAAAGGGGGTGCCCGCCAGCGCAGCCTGCACCGTCGCCGTTCCGCTGGCCACCACGGCCGCGCGGGAGTGGGACAAGGTGGAAGGAACGTCGCCGGTCAAAACGACGCGGGCTCTCCCCCTCCCGCCGGTTATGCGCTCCACCTGCTGCCGCATCCATTCCCGCGGCAGCGTCGAGGCTACCGGCAGAGGAAACTCATAGTTGGGTCCCAGCTTTGCGGCCGCGTCCAGCATGGCGGGAAGGTTCATCAGAACTTCCTTGCGCCGGCTGCCCGGCAGCAAAGCCACCCAGTCCTTGGCCGGATCGAGGCCCTCGGCGCGCGCCCATTGGTCACCGGCGGCGATCTTTGGCGCCACGTCCACCAGGGGGTGCCCAACGTATTCGGCGTCCACGCCCCACCGCCGGTAGAACTCCACCTCGAAGGGGAAAATCACCAGCGCCTTGCGGACATATTTCCGGACAATGCGGGCGCGCCACTGGCGCCATGCCCAGAACTGCGGCGCCACGTAGTAGACGACCGGAATACCGCGCCGGTGTGCCGCCTTGGCCACTCGCAGGTTGAATGCCGGCGAATCAATGACCACGGCCACCGCGGGCCTGCGCGCGTCCATCGCAGCCACCAGTTCGCGAAAACGCGCATAGATATTGGGAAGGTGAGACAAGATCTCGGTAATCCCGACCACGGACAACTCGCCGGCATCCACCACGGTTTCGCAGCCCGCTGCCCGCATGCCCTCCCCCCCGACGCCGAAGCATCGCAGTTCGGGGCGAGCGCGCCGCAACTCTTCCACCAGTTGCGCTCCGTACATCTCCCCCGACGCCTCTCCCGCCGAGATGAGTACGGCCTTCGCGCCCTCTCCGGATGGTTGCAGGGATGGCCTCCGGCGCCAGCATAGCAGGCGCGCAGAGGCGATGGTTTTAGGGAGCGGGATGGGGCAGATCAGTCGTCCGCGTTCGCGGTCACAGGATCCGCGCCGGCCGGCAGCTCCTGGTCCTTGTACTGCAACTGGTAAAGCTTCCAGTAGATGCCACGTTGCGCCAGAAGTTGCTGGTGTGTTCCCACTTCGCGCAACTGCCCCTTGTGCATGACGATGATTTTGTCGGCACGCTGCACGGTGGAAAGCCGGTGCGCAATGATGATGGACGTCCGGCCCTCGACCATGCGGGAGAGCGCGTCCCGCACCCGGAACTCGGTCTCGGTGTCTACGCTGGAAGTCGCCTCGTCCAGGATGAGGATCCGCGGGTTGTGCGCCAGCGCCCGGGCGAAGGAAATGAGCTGCTTCTGCCCCGTGGAAAGCGTCGTCCCCCGCTCCCGAACGGGCTCCTTGAACCCCTGCGGCAGCGTGCGAATGAAATCCGCCACGTTCACCTGCTCGGCGGCGCGTTCCACGGCCTCGTCCTCGATCCACGTGGAGCCCAGGCGGATGTTCTCTTCCACCGTGCCGGTAAACAGGAAAGGGTCCTGCAACACCACGCCGTAGCGCCGGCGCAGCTTTGCCAAATCCATCTCCCGCAGGTCCACCCCATCGATGCGGATCGCGCCGCGCTGCACGTCGTAGAAGCGCATGAGCAGGGAGATGATCGTGGTCTTGCCGGCGCCGGTGTGGCCCACGATGGCCACCGTCTCGCCCGGTTCAATGACGAAGCTGACGTCGCGCAACACCCAGTCCGGCTCACTGGGAGGCTCGCCGTTCCCACCCGCCCCGCTCTCAGCGATGGAAATGTTGCGATAGGCAAACCATACGTGTTCAAACTCGATGCGGCCGCTGCCGGCGGGCTCGCGCGTTGCCGGCGGCGATATCACGGTCGGGGACGTGTCCAGAAGCTTGAAAATTCGCTCGCTCGAGGCCATCGCCGACTGCAGGATGTTGTACTTCTCGCTCAGGTCCTGGATAGGGCGGAAGAAGCGCTGCGCGTATTGCATGAACGCCACCAGCACACCCAGGCTGGTGGCGGACCGGATCACGTCGTTGCCGCCGAACCAGATGACGCAGGCGATGGCAATCGACGACAGCACCTCGACCACCGGGTAATAGACCGCGTAGGCCATGATCGCGTCCTTGAAGGCGTCCATGTGCGAGGCGTTGATCGCCTCGAAGCGCTCGTAGGCGCGCCGCTCACGGTTGAACAGCTGCACCACGATCATGCCCGTAACGTGTTCCTGCAGATAGGCGTTGATGCGCGCAATGGCCACGCGAATCCGGCGGTAGGAGTCGCGCACCCGGTCGCGGAAGATCAGCGTCGCGAAAAAGATCAGCGGCAGCACGGCGAAGGTGATCAGCGCCAGCTTCCAGTTCATGCGCATCATGATCACGATGATCCCGGCCAGCACGAAAACGTCTTCGAAGATGGACACCACGCCCGCCGTGAACATCTCGTTGAGCGCGTCCACGTCGGTGGTCACCCGGGTCACCAGCCGTCCCACGGGATTGCGGTCGAAAAACGCGATGTCCAGCTGCTGCAGGTGGCGGAAAATCTGGCTGCGCAGGTCGAACATCACTTTCTGGCCGGTCCACTGCATGAAGTACGTCTGCAGGTATTCCAGGAAGAAGCTGACCACCAGCAATCCCACGTACATCGCGCCCACCTGCGCGATGCCTACCAGGGGAGTGGAGCTCAGGTATTTGCCGAGAAAGCTGTGCGCGCCCGGCCCGGTTGAGCGCACCAGGTACTTATCGATGGCGATCTTGGTGAGATAAGGGCCAACGACGTCGGCCCCCGCCTTGAACACGATGGCGGCCAATGCAATCGCCACTTGCCAGCGATAAGGCCGCAGGTAGCGAAGCAACCGCCGCATCAGCCGGCTGTCGTAAGCTTTCCCCAGGACTTCTTCTTCGTGAATGCTCGCCATCCTTCACCCAAGGGTACCCTAAATAGACGCGGGTTTCGCGCTGCCGGATTTAAAACTCGGATTAGCCCTATCCTGCGCAGGGCCTCAAGGCCGAAACCCGGGCGCCGTCGGCATACAGGGGCGGAAGAGCGGCGCTTTAGCGCCGCGTCACTCGGACGAAACACCGCCGGGCTTCAGCCTCCGCCGAAATCATCGCCGCGCCAGAAGGCCGGGATCGCGTCGCGGCGGGCATCGCAGGGCAGAAGAGCGGCGCTTTAGCGCCGCGTCACTCGGACGAAGAACTTTCGGGCTTCAGCCCCGGCCGAAATCATTCACCCAACCGCGAGAACCGCCGCCGGGGAGGATAATAGCGCTGTGCCCCTCGGCCTCTACATCTCGGTTCCGTTCTGCCCCACCAAGTGCAGTTACTGCAACTTCGCCTCCGGGGTGTTTTCCCAGGCGCTGATGGGCCGCTACGTTGACCGGCTGTGCGCCGACCTCCATATGGCGGGCCAGGTTGCCGCCGAGATGGGCGGACGCTTTGAGCCTCGCGTTGACTCCGTCTATTTTGGCGGTGGCACCCCCAGCCTGCTCCACCCGGAGCAGTTCCGGCGTCTCTGGGCAGCCATACGCGACAGTTTCGAAATCCTGCCCGGCGCGGAAGTGACCGTCGAATGCGCTCCGGGGACACTCGATCCCCAGACGGTAGATACCCTGGCGTCGTGCCGCGTCAACCGCGTCAGCCTGGGCGTGCAATCCATGGTGGACGCGGAAGCAGCGAGCGTTGGCCGGCGCCACACACGCCGAATTGTCCTGGACGATCTTGCGCGGCTGCGCGCCGCCGGCATTTGCAACGTTAACCTGGATT
>JAMXLI010000174.1 GCA_024281115.1 Terriglobales bacterium
GTGTACGCGGTGTCGCGCACCGGGGTCACCGGCGCCCGCGAGCGGCTCCCGGAGGACGCCAGCGCGCTGGTGCGCAGAATCCGCCGGCATACCAGGCTGCCGGTCGCGGTTGGGTTTGGAATTTCGAGCGCGGAGCAGGTTGCCGCGGTCGGCGCCTACGCGGACGCGGCCGTGGTGGGAAGCGCCCTTGTGCGCACCATCGCGGAGCATCCGGGAAACGAGACGCGCGCGGCGGCCGACTTCATCGCCGGCTTGCTCGGCCGTCGCGCCGCCACCCGGGCATTGTAGGACGCTGTTCCTGGGCGGCCGCGCTGCGGTAAGCTCCTGTTCCTGGCATATGGGACCCGGTTCCATGGACATCGCGGATTGGCGGAAACAGATCGACGAGCTGGACCGCAGGCTGGTGGAGCTTCTGAACCAGCGGGCGCGCGCGGCGCAGGAGATCGGGCGCCTGAAACGCGACACGAACCTGCCCGTGTACGAGCCGGAACGCGAAAAGATCATTTTTGAGAATGTGAAGCGGATTAATCATGGCCCGCTCGACGACCGCGACCTGTTGCGCATTTACGAGCGCATGATCGACGTCATGCGACAGATCCAGAAGCAGAGTATCGGAGGGGACGCCCCGCCGCCCGCCGACACCGAAATCGAAGGACAGGTGAACGACTAGGAAGGACCGCGCTTTTTCATGATTGTCGCCATGCAGCCCACCGCCACCGAGGAAGAGGTCCAGCGGGTCATCGACCACCTGGTGCGGATGGGATTCGAGATTCACCGCAGCACGGGGGTGCAGCGCACCGTGCTGGGAGCGGTGGGCGCGCGTACGGATTTCGATATCCGCGAGCTGGAGCTGCTGCCCGGCGTAGACCAGGTCCACCGCATCAGCGCGCCCTACAAGCTGGCCGGGCGCAGCTTTCATCCTGACGGTACGGTGGTCAAGCTGCCCGGAGGGCTGGAGATCGGCGGCGGGCGCGTGCCGGTGATGGCGGGCCCGTGCTCGGTGGAATCGCGCGAGCAGATCTTCCGCGCGGCCGAGCAGGTGAGCGCCGCGGGCGCTCGCGTGCTGCGCGGCGGCGCCTTCAAGCCGCGCTCCTCGCCTTACTCCTTCCAGGGCCTGGGCGAGGAGGCCCTGAAGCTCATGCGTGAGGCAGCGGATGCGCACGGGCTGCTCACCATCAGCGAGGTGATGGAAATTTCGCAGATTCCGCTGGCGCTGCCCTACGTGGACATTCTGCAGGTGGGCGCGCGCAACATGCAGAACTTCAATCTGCTGCGCGAACTGGGCAAGGTGCGCCGTCCGGTGCTGCTCAAGCGTGGTATCGCCGCCACCCTGGAAGAACTGCTGCTTTCCGCCGAATACATCATGGCCGGAGGGAACTACGACGTTATCCTCTGCGAGCGCGGCATTCGAACTTTTGAGACCTACACCCGCAACACCATGGATATTTCCGCCATCCCCATCGTGCACAAGCTGTCGCACCTGCCCATCACCGCCGATCCTTCCCACGGCACCGGGCGGCGCGACAAGGTTGCTCCCATGGCGCGGGCGGCGGTGGCCGCGGGATGTGACGCCCTGCTCATCGAGGTCCACCCCGATCCCGACCGCGCCCTCTCCGACGGGGCGCAATCGCTCTTCCCTCAGCAGTTCGAAAACCTCATGGCCGAGCTGCGCATGATCGCGCCCGCGGTGGGGCGCACGATTGCCTGAACTTCGATGCCGGTCAACCAGATCACCATCATCGGCACGGGACACATTGGCGGCTCCTTCGCGCTTGGCCTGCGCAGCGGCGGTTTTCGCGGAGGGATCGTAGGCTGCGATCGCCCCGAGGTGTTGGAAGTCGCCCAGGCGCGAGGAGCCATCGATTCCGGGATTAGCGAACCGCAAACCGCGATTCGCGGCAGCGACGTGGTGCTGCTCGCGACCCCGATTGGCGCCATCATTGACATGATTGAACGCATCGGGCCGCTGCTCCCACCCGAGAGCCTGCTGACGGACACGGGGAGCACCAAGCTGCAGATCGCGGAACGGGCGCGGGCGGTGTTCGGCCAGGATGCGGGCCGGCGATTTCTGCCGGGCCATCCCATGGCCGGCAAGGAGCGTTCCGGGATCGAAGAGGCTGCTCCCGACCTGTTTCGCGGCGCGTACTGGATCTTCACTCCCCTGGAGGCGCAGTTGGATGCCCGGGCCCGGGAGTACATGGAGTTGGTCGAGACGACGGGCGCGCAGAGTGTCACCATGGATGCGGTGCGGCACGACAAAGTCTGCGCCTGGACCAGCCATCTGCCCCAGATGGTCGCGACGGCGCTGGGTTCCGTCCTTCTCGAGGAGTTGGGCGACGATTCGCAGGCGCTGGGGCTCAAGAGCCGTGGCCTGCGCGAAATGACCCGCACTGCCGCCAGTCCTTATTCGGTGTGGCGCGACATCGCGCTCACCAATTCCGCCAATCTTCAGCCCGCCTTGTTGCGCCTGGAGCAGCACCTGGCCAACCTCCGCGAAAATCTGAAGACGCGCGAACTCGAGCAGGAGTTCGAGAAGGCCAACGAAATGCGCCGCAGGTTGGAACGTTCGAGCCAATGAGCCCCGGTTCCGGGGGCGAACGGCGCGATACCGAGGTTTGCGTCTGCGCGCCGCCGAACCGTAGAATCGGCTGCTTATGAACAAAGTGGTGGCCAGCGCGGAGGAGGCGATCCGCGACGTGCAGGACGGCGCCTCCATCATGATCGGCGGCTTTGGCCTGTGCGGTAACCCGGAGAACCTGATTCGCGCGCTGGCGAACAAAGGCGTCAAGAACCTCACCACCATCAGCAACAATGCCGGCGTCGATGGCTTCGGCGTCGGACTGCTGCTGGCCAACGGCCAGATCCGCAAGCACATCGGTACCTACGTGGGCGAGAACCGGCTGCTGGAAGAGATGGTCCTGCAGAACCGGGTGGAACTGGAACTCAATCCCCAGGGCACATTTTCCGAGCGTATCCGTGCAGGGGGGGCCGGCATTCCCGCTTTTTACACGCCCACCGGCGTGGGCACGACGGTGGCCGAGAGGAAGGAGACGCGCGAGTTCGACGGCCGCGTATATCTCATGGAACGCGCGCTGCGCGCCGATTTCGCCTTCATCAAGGCATGGAAGGGCGACCGCTGGGGCAACCTGGTCTATCGCAAGACGGCGCGCAACTTCAATCCCATGATGGCCACCGCGGCGCGCGTCACCATCGCCGAAGTGGAGCACCTGGTGGAGGTCGGCGAGCTTGAGGGGGACCTGGTGCACACGCCCAGCATCTACGTGAAACGCATCTTTCAGGGCGAGCTCTACGAGAAGCGCATCGAGAAGCGCACCGTGCGCCCGGCGGCGAGTTGAGCGCGTGCCCGCCCCCGACAGCACCGCCGACGAGGTTCGCGCCAGCGTTTTGCGCTATCTGCGCATGTACGAGGAAGGCAAGATCACCCTGGGCGACCTGGCCGCGGAACTGGCGGTCATGGCGCCGGCGTATGACCACGTGATGGGCGGGATCGAAGACCCGTATGGCGAGTTGCTGGCCGCCGGCTACCGCTTTCGCGCCCAGGCGGAGCGCAACGCGGCCGCGCCCAGCGACGAGCTGGAGCGCGCGTTGACGGAATTCCGCCGCGCGGAAGCGGCGTGGTGAACTGCTGGGAGTGAAGGCTATGACTACCGTTCCCAAGGCCGGGAAAGACGTTGAAAAGCGCGAGCGCATCGTGAAGCGCATCGCGCGCGAACTGCGCGACGGCTTCTACGTCAACCTGGGCATCGGCATGCCCACGCTGGTGGCCAACCATGTTCCCCCGGGCATGCAGGTGGTCCTGCAAAGCGAAAATGGCATGCTGGGTATCGGCCCCTATCCTCGCGCCGGCCACGAGGATCCCGACCTGATCAACGCCGGCAAGGAAACCGTCTCCGAGATTCCCGGTACCGCCTATTTCTCCAGCGCCGACTCCTTCGCCATGATCCGCGGCGGCCACGTGGACCTGAGCATTCTCGGCGCCATGGAAGTGGACGAGAAGGGCAACCTGGCCAACTGGATGATTCCCGGCAAGATGGTGAAAGGCATGGGTGGCGCCATGGACCTGGTGGCAGGCGCCCGAAGGGTCATCATCGCAATGGAGCACACCAACCGCGACGGCCAGCCCAAGATCTTGAAACGCTGTACCTTGCCCCTGACCGGGGTGGAGGTGGTCCACACCATCGTGACCGAGATGGCATACCTGCAGGTCACGCCCGCAGGCCTGGTGCTGCAGGAAGTGGCCCCGGGATTCACGCCCGAAGATGTGCAGCGCGCGACCGACGCCCGGCTGGCCGTCAGTCCCAACCTGCAAGTCATGCCGGCCTGACCCGTTCGGTCCAGCTTCAGCAGCTCTCCTTTCCGGCCGACCCAAACAACATCAGCCCGAACCAAACAACATGAAGCCCGCTCTGCGACATCTACGTAGCCTGGGGACAACTATGATTCGGAACTTGGTTTTGTTGTGCGCGCTCGTCTCGTTGGCGGTTTTCGGCCTGGGTTGCGGAGGTAAAAAGGTGCCTATGACCGCGTCCACCAGTGTTCCTGCCGCTGCCGGTCATGCCGAGATAGGATCCGATCGCAACGGCAACACCACCATCGACCTCAAGGTGCATCATCTAGCCAAGCCGGAGAGCCTTACGCCGCCGGCCACCGGCTACGTGGTGTGGATCCAACCTTCCGGCCAGGCTCCGCAGAACCAGGGACAGCTGCAAGTGAACGGAAATCTTGATGGGGAGTACAAGACCAACACGTCCTACAAGAAATTCGACCTGTTCGTGACGGCGGAAAACAACCTGCACGCTTCCAACCCGAGCGGGCCGGAAATCATGCGCCAGCAGGTGAGCCGGTAGCGGAGGCCCCGCGGAACCGTCCTAAGCCCGCTGCGTGCGCAACAACCGTGAGGGCAGCGTGATGATGGCCCACAGCAGCTCCAGGACCCCCTCCACCGCGATTCCCACCACGCGGAAGGGCAACAGGAGAAGCCATACCAGCGGGTAAAGCACAAGTGCCAGCAAGGCCAAGGGCCAGCACAGGAACAGCAGCAGGCACCAGAGCAGGAACGTAGTCATGGCGACCCCCCTGCCTATGTTACGAGCGCCGGTGACGCCAGGTTCCAACCAGTCAGCTGATTTCCACCGTGGCGGCCTCAGCCAGCTGCTTCAGCGACTCCTCGTAGGGCGGCCGGGCCACACCGCGTTCCGTGATAATTCCGGCCACATACTTCGCGGGAGTCACGTCAAACGCCGGGTTCTCCACCTTGACGCCCTCAGGCGCGACGGGTTTGCCGGCAATATGCGTGACCTCGCGCGAGGCGCGCTGCTCGATGGGAATTCGGCTTCCGTCGGGCGTGTCCAGATCCACCGTGGAGAACGGGGCGGCGACATAGAAGGGAATACCGTGCTCGCGGGCCAGCACGGCGACCGTGTACGTCCCAATCTTGTTGGCGACGTCGCCGTTGGCGGCAATGCGGTCGGCGCCCACCACCACCGCCGCCACCTTACCCTGGCTCATCATCGCCCCGGCCATGTTGTCGGCGATCACGGTGGTCGGAATTCCGTCCTTCTGCAACTCCCATGCGGTCAGGCGGGAGCCCTGCAGGAAGGGGCGGGTCTCGTCGGCGTAGACGTGGATTTTCTTCCCGCCCTCGACCGCAGCACGGATCACTCCCAGCGCGGTGCCGTACCCGCAGGTGGCCAGCGCGCCCGCGTTGCAATGGGTGAGCACGCCGCCGGCGCTGGGCATCAGCACCGCCCCGTTGCGGCCCATCGCCTCGTTGGCGGCAATATCCTCCAGGTACATGCGTTGAGCTTCGGCCACCAACTCCCGCCGGATGCGCTCCACCGGTTCATCGCTCAGCGCTTCGAACCGGGCGCGCATGCGCCGGATGGCCCAGAACAGATTGACGGCGGTGGGGCGCGTCTCCGCCATGGTCTCGCAGATCTCGTCAAATTTTCGCCGCAGTTCGGATACGTGATCGCCTTCGGCGTCGCGCAAGCCCAGAGCGATACCCATGGCGGCGGCCACCCCGATCGCGGGAGCGCCACGCACTACCATGCGCCGGATAGCGTCGGCGACGTCCTCATAGGTGGCGCAGGTAAGGTAGCTCTCTTCGGCGGGCAGCCTGGTCTGATCAATCAGGCGCACGCCTTCGTCCGTCCATTCCAGGGTCTTGAACATAACTTATGCGGGTTGAGCCTGCCTGCTGCGCAGGTGCTCGCGGCGAACGTCGTCGGCGGTAAACAGCGCCACGAAGGGCGCCGGGGCGGCCGCCCGCTCGACCGCGGCACGGCCTCGCGCCTCCTCGCGTTCTACCAGGCACAGGGCGCCCTCGATTTCGAACCCGAATTCCCGCGCCGCTTCAAGGGCAGCGATGGTAGAAGCCCCGGTGGTGCACACGTCGTCCACGATGACCACGCGCGCCGGCCGCTCACGGAATCCCTCGATCCTTCGTCCCGTACCGTGCTGCTTCTCCGCTTTGCGCACCAGGAAGCCGCTGATACTGCCGCTCACCACGGCGACCGCGCTGACGATGGGGTCGGCCCCGAGCGTGAGTCCCCCGATGGCGCGCGGCTCCCACCCGCGGGCGCGAATCTCCGCCAGGAAAGCTTCGCCGGTAAGGCGCGCGCCGCGGGCGTCCAGCGTGGTGGTGCGGCAATCGATGTAGTAGTCGCTGGTGCCTCCGGAAGAAAGCTTGAAGTCGCCCAATTGAAAGGACTTGTGTGCCAGCATCCGCAACAGCTCTTCACGCGCCGCGCTCATCGAGTTCCTACCATATCACCTCTGCCTGGGGTGCGCGTCCCTGCCGTGCTGCGCCTAGCTGAGGCGGTCGAAGTGGCGGAAGTGCTGGCTGGCAAAGTAGAGCATGGTGAACAGTGTCAGGTTGTAGCCGATGTGCACCAGCATGCTCGCGGCCACCGATTTGGTGAGGGCGCGCACCGCCGTCAGCACCGATCCCACCAGAAACAGGACCAGCAGCGGGCCCCAGGCGTGCGCCAACTGGGAGGCGTGCACCAGCGCAAAGCCCAGGGCTGTAAGGACCACCCCGCTCAGCATTCCCAGCCGGCGCGCCAGGACCGGGTAAAGGAAGCCACGGAAGAAAAGCTCCTCCACGAACGGCGCCACCGTCACTCCAAATACCGCCATCACGTAGGCGCCTGCTCGGGTGCGGAAAAACTGGTCAATGGGCAGCGACTTGGGCACCGGCAGCAGCGCCGACAGGAGTTGTCCCGACACCGCCAGCGCCACCCCCAGGGCCACAAAGGCTGCCCAATGCCCGGCCGGCCATTGCCAGCGCACGGTGCGCAGGAACGGCCGGCGATACTCACGGGCCACCATTTGATACATGAAAATGACCAGCACGATATAGGCGAGGAACTGCGCCGGAATGATGACCAGGGGGTCGCGCGCGAGGTCCACGATGGCCATGCCGGAGAAGGCACGATCGTGCGTGGCGAACCACATCATGGCAAAGCTGCACACCACGATAACGAACAGCGCCACGAAGACGATGCGCAGCACGTCCCAAGCCGACCAGGGCGGATCCTCGCCGCGCTCGCCTGCCTCGGGCGCCAAAGGCGCCAGCTCGATCGCGGCCAACCGCTCCGGCAACGGATTTTCCGGTGGAAGCGACATAAGGATCGTTAATGCGATTCCCGTGACGGGGAATTCGCGCCCATTTGCACCCGGACTAGCTGCCCAGCCGGGTCCCAGCAGGTTCGCCCCGGCAAGCCAAGGGCTTGCGTCCGGAAAAATATCCCGCTAACGCCTGCCCGGTGTAGGAGCGCTTCTGCCTTGCCACCTGTTCCGGCGTGCCCTCGGCCACAATGCGACCTCCGTGTTCGCCGCCCTCCGGGCCCAAATCAATGATCCAATCGGCATTGCGGATGACGTCTAGGTTGTGCTCGATGATCACGATCGTATTGCCCAGGTCGGTGAGCCGGTGCAGCACGTCCAGCAGCTTCTTGACGTCGTCAAAGTGCAGCCCGGTGGTGGGCTCGTCCAGCAGATACAAGGTGCGTCCCGTCTGGCGTTTGCTGAGCTCGCGCGCCAGCTTGATCCGCTGCGCCTCGCCACCCGACAGCGTGACCGCCGACTGGCCCAGGTGGATGTATCCCAGGCCCACGTCCACCAGGGTCTGCAGCTTCTGACGTACTTGAGGAATGTTTTCCAGCACCGGCAACGCGTCGGCCGCGGAGGTTTCCAGCAGGTCGGCGATGGAGCATCCTTTGTAGCGCACGGCCAGGGTCTCATGGTTGTAGCGCTTGCCCCCGCACACGTCGCACAGCACGTAGACGTCGGGCAGGAAATTCATCTCGATCCGGCGCTGGCCTTCTCCCTGGCAGGCTTCGCACCGGCCGCCTGAAACATTGAAGGAGAAGCGTCCCGCCTTGTAGCCGCGTTCGCGCGCTTCCGGCAGCATGGCGTAGAGGTCGCGAATCTGCGTGAACACGCCCGTATACGTGGCGGGATTGGAACGCGGGGTGCGTCCGATGGGCGACTGGTCAATCTGAATCACCTTGTCGATATTCTCCAGGCCCATCAGCGCCTTGTGCGCCCCCGGTTTCTCGCGCGAGCGGTACAGGTGCTTGGCCAGCGCGCGGTAAAGGATGTCGTTGACCAGCGTCGATTTGCCCGATCCGGAAACCCCGGTCACCACCGTCATCAACCCCAGCGGAAAGCTCACGTCCAAATTTTTAAGATTGTTTTCCCGCGCGCCCAGGATGCTGATGGCATTACCGTTGGGCTGCCGCCGCTGGGATAGCATCGCGATGCTCGTCTGCCCGGAGATGTAGCGGCCGGTGAGGGATTGCGGAGCCTGCATGATCTCCTCGGGCGTGCCGCTGGCCACCAGGTGCCCGCCGTGGCGTCCGGCGCCCGGACCCAGGTCAATCACGTAGTCGGCCCGGCGGATGGTTTCTTCGTCGTGTTCGACCACCAGGACCGTGTTGCCCAGGTCGCGCAGTTCCTCCAGCGCGGTCAGCAGCCGCCCGTTGTCGCGATGGTGAAGCCCGATAGAGGGTTCGTCGAGCACATACAGTACGCCGCGCAAACGCGAGCCGATCTGCGTGGCCAGTCGAATGCGCTGTCCTTCGCCGCCGGAAAGCGTGGCCGCGGAGCGGTCGAGCGAGATGTAGCCCAGGCCCACGCGCTCCAGGAATTGCAGCCTCTCCGTGATTTCGTGCACGATGCGCCCGGCGATCTGTTCTTCCCGGCCAGCCAGCCGGATACCGCGCGCGGTTTCCAGAGCGCGGGCCACAGGCAGGGCGGTGAAGTCGGCAATGGACATGCCGTTCACTTGCACCGCCAGGCTCTCTGGCCGCAGGCGCTTACCGTGGCACGCGGGACACTCGGTGGCCGACATGTAGTTCAGCAGCCACTCGCGGTAGCTGTCGGAAGCGGATTCCTCCAGCGTATCTTTCAGATAGGCAAGCACCCCGCGGAAACCGGTGCGCCCGCCGCCATTCTTTTTCTGGTCCTCGCCGTTCAGCACCAGGCTTTGCGCCGGAGCGGGCAACTGCTCAAAAGGGATCGCCAGGTTGATGCCGTGTGCCTTGGCCGCGATCTGCACCATGTGCTGCAGATAGGAGGATGCCGAGCCTGGTCCCAGCCCGCCTTCGAGCAGCGGCTTCGACCAGTCCACGATCACCTTCGCGGGATCGAACTCGTAGCGGTTGCCCAGGCCGTGGCACTCCGGACAGGCGCCGTACGCGCTGTTGAAGGAAAACGAGCGCGGTTCCAGCACGGGCACGTTGATGCCGCAATCGGGGCAGGCCAGCCGCGCCGAATACAGCTGTTCTTCGCCTCCCACCACCGCCACCTGCACCAGCCCATTGGCCAGCTTCATCGCGGTGGCGATGGAATTCTCCAGGCGCTGCTCGAAGCCGGGCTTCACCAGCAGCCGGTCGATCACCACCTCGATGGTGTGGTTCTTGCGCTTGTCCAGGCGCAGATCGTCTTCCAGGCTGACCAGTTCGCCATCCACCCGCGCGCGGGAAAAACCCTGCTGCAGAAGCTTCTCCATCTCCTTTTTGAACTCGCCCTTGCGGCCTCGCACGATCGGCGCCAGCACCATCACGCGCTCATCCGGCTGCAGGGCGCGCACCCGCTGCACCACCTGCTCGGGAGATTGCCGGGAGATCGCCCGGCCGCAGGTGGGGCAATGCGGCGCTCCAATCGAGGCGTAAAGCAGGCGCAGGTAGTCGTAGATTTCGGTGATGGTGCCCACGGTGGAACGCGGACTGCGGCTGGTGGTTTTCTGCTCGATGGAAATCGAAGGGCTGAGGCCGTCAATGCCGTCCAGGTCGGGACGCTCCATTTGCTCCAGGAACTGGCGGGCGTAGGCGGAAAGGGTCTCTACGTAACGCCGCTGGCCCTCGGCATAGATGGTGTCGAAGGCCAGGGAAGACTTGCCCGAGCCGCTCAGGCCGGTAACCACCGTAAGGGTGTTGCGCGGGATTTCGACGTCTATGTTCTTGAGATTGTGTTGGCGCGCCCCGCGCACCGAAATCTTGGTAATCGGCATGGCCCCTGGCCGAACGTGTCCTTCCGTGATGTGGACGGGTCCCCTGAACCGGCGGAAAGTGGGAGTGCGTGACTCTACTTGCGTATCTTAGTTGCTACTAAAGAGCAGCGTCAACGCGAGTAGAGTGAAAGCATGCGCCCGCAGTCGCGGGCCGGCCTGGCCGGCGCTGTCCGCGTTCTCCGACCGGCGAAAGCCGCCGGCAGGGGAGAAACGCCAAGGCGCTCTCGGGCTCTCGGTTCCGTGCCCGGCGGCGTATGAGCGAGCATTGCTGCGAGACGTTGCAGGAAGCGGTAGATCGTGACGCGATATGGAGTGCTCCGCGTCACCTGATGTCCGGCCGCATCCGCAACGAGGTGGATTCGGACTATGCGGTGCGCTCCCCCGGCGATCGTCCGAATTTGTTCTTGTTGAATTACTGCCCGTTCTGCGGCCGCGCGATTTCGCGCAGCGTGTGGAACGCGGAAAAAAAGAAGTGAGGCGCCCCGCCGGCATCTACTTGCATCCCCCGTTGTCGCCGCGGCATCTCTTGGGAAGGGCCGAACCTGTGAACCTGCTCCTTACACTTGCCATTCTGTTTACCACCGTGCTGGCCTGCCTGGGCCTGGGAATCGTCGCCAGCTACATGCTCCTCAACGGCATTCTGGTGGTTTTCGGCCAGCACTCGCGGAAGCTTCCCGCCGGCCCGCAGTTGATAGAGTCCCCCGCTTCCGGCGATTAGCCGCAGCGGTCCCCGCCGCAAGCGCGTACTCGCTCGTCCTCAAGAAACTAACTTTTTCGTGCGCTATTGGGGTTGCTGTTGCTGCTGCTGCTGCTGTTGTTGCTGCAGCTGCTGCATGCGCTGCAGTTCCTCCAGCAACTGCTCAGGAGTCTTCACCTGCTGACCATTTTGCGGCTGCCCGGTATACCCCGGCTGTCCCGGCTGCGGGCCTAGAGGGTTGGCCGCCGGCTGCGGAAACTGCTGCGCGCCCGGCGGCATGGGTTGGCCCTGCTGGTCGGGTTGCGCGGGCTGCTGTTCGGCTTGTTGTTGTTGCTCAGCCTGCTGCTGTTGCTCCGCCTGTTGCTGCTCCGCTTGCTGGTCGGCCGAGTTTTCTTCCGGCGACGCTTCCTCGGTAACCGGCGCTTCCTGCTGCTCCGCCGCTGCCTGGTCTTGCTGGTCGGGCGGGACCACCGGCTGCACTCCCGTGGGCGGGACTTGCGCGACGCTGGGGGCGGGCTCGCCGCCGGCATTCGCCCGCGGGGTCAGGATGACGTGCTCCACCCCGCCCGGGCTGCTGCTGGAACCGACCATGACATAGTCGAAGTGCGAGCCGTTGAGCAGGCTGGCGAGAATGTCGCGCGGAGATCCCGGCCCCAACCGGCCCGCCACGCGGTCATTCGCGCCTCCGGCGGGGAAATCGATTACCGCGCCGGTCTGCTTTTGAATGGCGCTGAGCACGTCGCCCAGGGTCGCGTTCTGCGAAATCACCGTGAGCTGCCCGTTCATGTAGCTGACCTGCGGTGGCTGTGGCGGCATCTGTTCGGGAGTCGGCGGCGGGGGCGGCGGGGCGGGCGCGGGCTGGGGCTGCGGCTCGGCTTTGCGGGCGCGGCTTTTGGCTGCCACCTTCTTTGCCCGGGGCGTCGCGCTGGGAACACCTTGTCCCCAGGCGGCAGAAGAGAGGCCCACGCTAGCGGCCAGAACCAGGAAACAAGCCTTTTTCAATTGCATCATGCAATCACCAGGAGAGCGGCCGCGTTGACTAGATTCTAACATCCACCGCGCTGGGCAGATTACTTCCGAGCGGCTCGGACCAGCTCAGTTTGCATCTGACGCCAACAATTTCGCATCGTTAAAGTCACGCATCCCGCTATAGTTAAAGAACGAACTGCCCAGTATGGCTTGCACCGGAAAATGCTCGCGCTGGAGTCCCCGCTGGCTGCTCCTTCTGATGGTTGCCTGCGGGCTCTTGTTGCCGCCGCGAGCAGCCGCGTCGGCGGTCTGCGAAACCGCCACGGAGATGGATTCCTCCGTGCGCGCCGGGCTGGAAAGCACCGCCCGCCGCTACTTCGATCTCGCGGCCAAGGGCGACTCGGCCGGGTTGCGCCAGGCTTCCATCCCGGCAGTCGCCAACGATTTCGGCGGGATCGAGGCTGCCGTCAGCGACAACAAGGACAACTTCGCATCGGCGCAGGTGTCGGTTCGCCCGCCCTACCTGCTGGATGCATCGGATAACCAGGCGCCGCTGCAGCGCGCGGAGTTTTTTTGCGGCATCTATAACTCGCCGGACCGGGTGGGCTTCGTAATTCCTAATTTACCCGCGGGAATGTATGGATTTGTGACCCTCGATTTGGCCACGGCCAAGGGACCTTACATGGTCTCCATGGTGCTGCAGCAGCAGGCCAACGCCTGGAAGCTGGCCGGTTATTACGTCCGGCAGGCCTCGTTTGCCGGGCGCGACGCCCAATGGTTCTGGGATAAGGCCCGCGAATTCAAAGCCCGCAATCAACTGCGTAACGCTTACTACTACTACATCGAGGCGCGACAACTCCTGGTTCCCGTCGATTTCATGGGTACTCCGCAACTCGACAAGCTCTACGACGAAACCCAGCAGGTGGTGCCCAAGGACTTGCCCGTGGATGGCCCGCTCGACGTGGCCATGGGCGGGCGGAGTTACAAGCTGACCCAGGTTTTTCCGGTGCCGGCAGGGCAGGATCTGGACTTGATCGTGAAATACCAGGTGAACGACGCCGGCAACACCGCGCAGAGCTACCAGGGAAACATCGCGCTGATCAAGGCGTTCGTCGGGAAATATCCGGAATTCCGCGACGGATTCAACGCCATCGTTGCTCGAGCTGTGGACGCTTCGGGACGGGAATACGGATCGCTGCTGGCGATGAAGGACATCAAGTAGGCGCGTGGGGCGTGGGTCCGCTGTGATCAACCAGGGCCGGCCGATATCGCGCTACTGCGGCAACTCGAACCTGCATTCCTTCGGACTCTTGTCGTTGCGCAGACCCAGGTACACGGGCGCGCGCATTTTCAGGCCGCCCCCGGCGGTTTCATGGGTCCATTCCGAGAACTTGATCTGCGCCACCAGTTCCGGCCGTACCCAGTGCGTCTTCCGTCCGGCGTCCACTGGACCGTGAAAAGGATTCTTTGGGGTGGCCAGCTTGGTCAACTTCCGCCACATCTGTTCGTGGGTTTCGGCGGTAAAGCCGCTGCCCGCCTGGCCAACATGCACCAGCCGGCCCTGGTCGTCGTAAAGCCCAAGGACCAGCGAGCCGAAATTTTCCCGGCTGCCCCGCGGATCGGTGTAGCCGCCGATCACGCATTCCTGCTGCTGGGTGATCTTAATCTTCAACCATTCGCGGCTGCGCTTCTCCAGGTAACAGCTGTTGCGCCGTTTGCCCACGATGCCTTCCAGGCCTCGTTGGCGGGCGGCCTCGTAGAGAGCGACGCCTTTTTCCGGATAATCGTCTGAAAAATGGATCAGCTCGCTCTGGGTTGCGACGACGGCCCGCAACAGTCGCTTGCGGTCTTCCAGGTTGACCTGGCGCAAGTCGTAGCCGTCCAAATAAACCAGGTCGAAGGCGTAATACAGGATGGGAACCCCGCCGCGGTTCATCATCCGCCGCCCGGGGTGAGACATGCCGGTGCGCTGCTGCATCAGGCTGAAGGACGGCCGGCCATGCTCATCCACCGCGACGATTTCGCCATCAATCACCGCTGTTTGGGCGCGCACCGCACCCGGCAGTCCGCCCAGTTCAGGAAACTGCGACGTCATGTCGTTCTGGTTGCGCGAAAGCAGGCGTACTGCATCGCCCTTCACGAAGGCGAGCGCCCGGTAGCCGTCCCACTTGATTTCGAAAATCCAATTCGGATCATCGAATGGCTTTTCTACCAGAGTGGCGAGCATGGGCCGAACCACCTCGGGCATGGGAGCCTTTCGTGCGCCGCGCAGGCCGCCGGGATCTGTGTGGTCCTCCGGTTTCGCCTCAGCGCTGGGCTGGGCGGAAGCGCGGGTACGCTGCGGCTTGGCCGACGCGCTGGGGGAACGCCTGGCAGCAGGTTTGGTCGCGGCTTTGCCGTTCTTTGCCGGTTTGGCTTTGGCCCGATCCGATCGCGCGATGGCATCATCCAGCCACGAAGACTTGGAGCGGCTGCTTGCCTTGCGGCTGCTTTGCCATTGCGCCGAACCCGCATCGGCGGCGATCTGGTCGAGCGTGCGCCGCGTAAGGACGGAATAGTCGTACTTATCAATGTCGTATCCCGCCACCACCGCCTCGTCGCGGTGCTTGATGAGCAGCCACTCCGTGCCCTTGCTGCCGGGACGGCGCGATCGCATGTGCGCCAGCACAAACTCACCTTGCAGCTTTTTGCCTTGCAGACGGAATTTCAGATCGCCCTTCTGCAGCATCTGCGCCGCCAGCCGGTCGGCTTCGGAGGCGTTCTTGGGCGGCGGGGCGTCCTTTGCCGTGGGCTCCCAGGTGCCTACATCCCAAATCATTACGGTGCCGGCGCCGTAATTGCCCGGCGGGATGGTGCCCTCGAAATCAAAGTACGACACCGGATGATCCTCGACCTGCATGGCCAGGCGCTTGTCCGCCGGATCGAGAGAAGGTCCTTTGGGCACGGCCCAGGACTTCAGCACGCCTTCCATCTCCAGGCGAAAGTCGTAGTGCAGATGGCTGGCCCGGTGCTTCTGGACGACGAAGCGGTGGCCCTTGAGCTTCTCGATTTTCGGGGGCGGCTCCGGTGTCTCCTGGAACCGCCGTTTTCGTTTGTATTCCTCGAGCGACATGGTGGCTTAGATGCTTTCAGTGCCGTTCCCAGACGCAACGGCGAAAGTGCGGCTTTGGGCTACGCTGCTACAATCGGGCGCATCATGCTGGCTGGGCGCGCTCTTCTTCTCGCGGTGCTGTCCGCCTTGAGCATTTCGCCAACGGCGCAGCCGCAGCATACGCCGGCGCCGCCCGAATTCACCAGCGAGGCCGCCGCCGCGCCCCTGGACCAGAGCCGCGAGGGCCTGGCAAGCCACGATCCCGGACTGCTGCTGCGGGCGTTCGATTCCGCCGGCCTGCCGGATTACAGCGGTTTTAGCAACCAGGTGCAGGCCTGGTTCACCACCTACGAGAGCTTTCGCGCCTTCTACCGGATCACCCAGGCGCGCCCCGAAGGAACTTCCGGCGTGGTGCT
>JAMXLI010000175.1 GCA_024281115.1 Terriglobales bacterium
CTCAATGCCAAACCACTCCTCGATGACGGAACCGGCAGAGACTGCTGACGAAGCCCAGGTGAGCTCGCTGATTCAGGAGGTGCAGCGCCACGCGATTGCCGGAACCGACGCCCAACCCAACTCATCGCCCTCCGCCATGCTCATGCGGCAGCGGGGACAGTGGCGCTTCATGCTGCACGGCCAGGCTTTCCTGAACGAATTGCAGCAGACAGGCCCGCGCGGCGGCGACAAGCTCTTTTCCACCAATTGGATCATGCCCATGGCGCAGCGGCGGTTCAGCCGGGGCGTGTTGACGCTCCGCACCATGTTCAGCCTGGAGCCGGCCACCGTGTCGCAACGGCGATACCCGGAGCTGTTTCAGCAGGGCGAGACCGCGTTTGGCCGGCCGATTATCGATGCCCAGCATCCCCACGACTTCGTCATGGAGATCGCCGCCATGTACGACTATCGTCTGTCGGAAAATGTGCTGCTTTCTTTCTATGCTGCGCCTGTGGGGGACGCAGCGCTGGGGCCGGCAGCCTACCCGCACCGCGCCTCCGCTTCCGAAAATCCCGTCGCGCCCCTGGGGCATCATCTGCAGGACTCGACGCACATTGCCAGCGACGTGATTACCGCAGGCGTGACGCTCGGCAGTTTCCGGTTCGAGGGCTCAGGCTTTCATGGGCGTGAGCCCGACGAGCACCGCTGGGACGTTGATTCCGGCGGCATTGATTCATGGTCCGGACGCCTGACGGTGAACCTGGCCCGCAATTGGAGCGCGCAATATTCGATGGCGCGCCTGCACAGCCCGGAAGCGACAGCCCCCGCCGACGACCTGCGCCGCATGACTGCCTCGGTGAGCTACAACCGGCCGCTGCACCGCGGGAATTGGGCGTCCACCCTCCTCTGGGGTAGGAACCGGGACCTGGCGAGCAACAACGTCGGCAACAGCTACCTGGCGGAATCCACCCTCCAGTTTCTCGGCCGGAACTATGCCTGGATGCGCCTTGAAAACGTGGACCGCACCAACGAGCTGCTCGCGCTCGGCGGGCCCGCGCCGGAGCGATACTTCGCGCGCGTGCAAGCCTACACCGCCGGTTATGATCGGGAAATCGGGCACGTGCCGCACTTGGCGCTGGCGGCCGGTGGACAGCTGACGTGGTATGGCGTTCCCGAAGCGCTCCGCCCGCAATACGGGGCGCATCCTTTGGGCGCGCTGTTATTCCTTCGAATTCGCACCCGCCCCTGAGGGCGCTCTCCCGCAAGTCCCGCCCGCTTGAGAAAGCGCCGGCGCTTACGTGCCCGCGCCGGATGGTCGCAGGCTGGTGCTTGGATCAGGCCCCGCCTCCACCCGGGCCGTTGTGGCAGTCATAGCAACTGACACGATGTCCCGCGGCAAAGGTCACCGTGCCGGTTTCCGTCCTGAACGTCCGCGCCGTGCTGGTCACCGCCAGGTACCAGCCGCTGTAGTTGGCGCCGTGGCAGTAGGCGCAACTCAGGGCACTATTGGTATCCACGTAGTCGCCGTGCGCGCTCACCCAGCCCTGTCCCAGGGTGTGCATGCCGTGAGGACCGCCATTCGGCGTGACCGGAACCGCGGTATGGCACACAAAGCATTCCGTGATCTTGCCGGTGTACCCCTGGAGATTGCTGCTGTAGACGTTGTCGTTGGCCTGGCTGGTGGGATATTCGGCGTGCTGCGAGCCGTGGCAGGTGGAGCAGTAGAGGTTGCCATGCCCGGTGCGGCTGAAGCGGTAGAGGCTGACCCCGGCAACAGGCGCGTTGGGCTGCGTCGCGAAGCGCGTATCGGTGGTCGTTCTCCACGTGCTCCCGCTCACGAACGCCGTGGGATAACGCAAGCCGCTGTTATGGCACATCTGGCATTGCGGCAGCGTCATCCAGCCGGTGCGGGTTGCAGCTCCCACGGTGCTGAGATTGCCGTGGCAGTTCATGCAGGCGGTGGGATTCATGGCGCCCCGCTCACATTTGGTCTGCAGCCCGGGATGGCAGAGATAGCAGGAGTTAAACGGACTGGTGGCCTGGTCGAGCGTCTGCCCGGTTTTCAGGTAGATTTGCTTACCGTGCAGGGTGTGCATGTCCTGGGTAAGCGGCCGCACTCCAGCAATTCCCGTCCCCGGCAAGGCATTGGAGAGATGGCAGGCATCGCACAGAACCGGCATTCCCGCCTTCGCGGTCTGGTACAGGCTGGCCTGGTACAGGTAGCCCTTGGCGGCCAGCGCGCTCATCATGGCCGCGCTGATCGCCCAGCGGTCATCATGCTTGCGCAGGATATTGAATTTCACGTCCCTGGCAGGATCGGCATCGTTCACCCACCCGGCCGCAGGCTTGGCATAGGCATCCGCCCCCGACTTGTGGCAGGCGGCGCAGTTCATCTCGTCGCTGACCGCGAGCACGACCGTGGAGGCAGCCAGCAGGGTGCCGGCGGAGTTCCGCGCCACGATGCGCGCCATGGGATAAGGATTGCGCCGCATGGCGTCGTCGTAGGGAATCGTGGGAATGCCCACCGCTTCCCAGTACCCGAGCGCGGCGTTGTACGTCATGGCGTGGGGAGTGACGCTTTGCACCGGCGTGCCAAACAGGCCGATGTTGGCCACCGGTGTGACGTGAAACAGCGCGCTGACGTAATCCCAGAAGTTGGTCTTGTTGGGGGCGCTGTAGGTGTTGGTAGATCCGCTGGTGTCGGGAATGGCTTCGTAAGTCAGATTGATTCCCGTCACCACCATTTGCGGCGGCTCTCCACGCTTCACTAGTTGCGCATGAATGGTGTTGAAGGGGGGAAGGACGGCGAAGACCGAGTAGTCCTTGCCGTCGAGACAGTGCATGCCCAGTTCACTCCACACCAGCACTACATAGGGGCTGGAGACGGCGGTGGTGGACAGTGCGGGCGCGCCCGGCGCAAGTGGCGCGCTTTTGGCGGTTGCGACCAAGACCAGAGCTAGTGCGAAGCAGGCGGCAAGATCGAGCAGGATCCGCTTCATCTTGATCTCCCTTCCCAGGGTGGTTGCTGCGGCGCGAGAGATACACGCAACCCGGTATGGACAGAGCGCGACACCGGACGCGTGGAAGTGGACAAGTTCAGGGTCGGACGCTCCCCGAAAAAATGCGGTGATTGGGATCACGCGCTGAGGTGATTAATCCACGCCCAACCCTGCCCGCCCGCGGTAGAAGCGGAAGACGGTTGAAGAGCGCGGGGGCGATTGGTATAAGTTCGGTTTCGCCGCTCCACCATCAGAATGAAATCACATCGCCCATTCCTTCCCTTGTCCCTCCTGTTGATGGCCGCTGCTTTGACTCCCGCCGCTCCCTTGACGGCCCAGGCAGCGCCCAAGAGGCCCGCCCGAACTTCCTCCCTGGGCGAGCAGCGCGCCGCCCGCTACCTGGAACGCGTGCGGCACGATCCCTCGTTGCTGCTGGCTTTTTTGCAGGAGATGCCCAAGGGCGGGGACCTGCACAATCACCTCGCGGGCGCCATCTATGCCGAAAGTTACCTACGTTGGGCGAGCGAGGCGGGGCTGTGCGTGGAGCGCTCGAGCTTCACGCTGCTGCAGCCACCCTGCGATCCCAGCCAGGGTAAGCCCGCGGCGGCGGCTTCCCTTGCCAGTCCCGACTTCTACGCGCAGGTGATTGATGCCTGGTCGATGCGCGACTGGAACGCCGCGCGCGAGAGCGGCCACGACCATTTCTTCGCCACCTTTCCCAAGTTTCAAATGATCAGTGATGCCCGCACCGGCGACATGCTGGCGGAAGTGAGCGCGCAAGCCGCCCGCGACCACCTGGCTTACCTGGAACTTATGTTTGCGCCCGACCAGGGTGCTGCCATTGGCCTGGCCTCGCACCTCGACCAGGAGGACGCGGAATTCGCGCGTTCGGCCGAGCGCGCCGATTTCGAGGCCATGCGCCGCAAGCTGCTCCCGGGAATGTCGGCGGTGCTGCAAGCCGGGCGGCGGAACCTGGATGAATATGAGGCCCGCATGCACCGGGACCTTGGCTGCGGCTCGGCGCAGCCGGACGCAGGCTGCCGCGTGACGGTCCGCTATCTCTATCAGGTGTTGCGCGGCCTGACGCCTGCCCAGGTGTTTGCGCAAATCCTCACGGGCTTCGAGATGGCGACCCAGGATGCGCGCGTGGTCGGCCTGAACCTGGTCATGCCGGAAGACTGGTACGTACCCATGCGCGATTTCAGCCTGCACATGCGCATGATTGATTTTTTGCGGCGCTCCTATCCCCGCGTGCACATCTCCTTGCACGCCGGTGAACTCGCGCCCGGCATGGTTCCTCCCGCCGGACTCTCCTTCCATATACGGGAGTCGGTGGAGGTAGGTCATGCCGAACGCATCGGCCACGGCGTGGACGTGATGCAGGAGCACGATCCGCTCGGCCTGATGCAGGAGATGGCAGCGCGCCATGTTGCCGTGGAAATTTGCCTCACCAGCAACGATGTAATCCTGGGCATTCGCGGCAACCAGCACCCGCTGCCCACCTATCTTCGCTATCGCGTGCCGGTCGCATTGGCTACCGACGATGCCGGCGTCTCGCGTTCCGACATGACCCGCGAGTACGTGCGCGCTGCGGAAACTTATGGATTCACCTACCTCGAGCTTAAGCGAATGGCGCGCGCCAGCCTGGAACACAGCTTCCTTCCCGGAGAGTCGCTCTGGCGCGACTTTGCGTCGTCCCGGAGGGTGGGCGCCTGCGCCACTGCGGGGGCAGACGTTGGCAAGCCCGCGGCAGCCTGCGCGAGCTTCCTGGAGGCCAATCCGCGGGCCCGCCTGCAATGGGCGGAGGAAGCCGAGTTCGCCCACTTCGAGCAGCGTTTTTAAGCGGCGGTGCTACAATGCCGCGCTCCCCGGAAGAGCGTCCGCGTCCATGGCCAAATCCATCTCCGCACGCGATCGGGAACGCTTGCAGGCTGCCGCCCAGGGAGCGATGCAAAACGCGCACGTGCCCTACTCCAGGTTCAAGGTCGGCGCGGCCATCCTGACCGAGCGTGGCGACCTTTTTGCCGGCTGCAATGTCGAGAACGCCTCCTATGGATTGACCAATTGCGCGGAGCGTTCCGCGATCTTTGCCGCCATCTCCCAGCTGGGAGCGCAGAACGTCGTGATTCGTGCCGTGGTGGTGGTCAACGGCCAAAACGCTCCCTGCGCGCCCTGCGGCGCCTGCCGCCAGGTCATTTACGAATTCGGGCCGGACGCTACCGTCTTGTTCCAGGCCACGGAAGGCGAGCGCGAGGCCCACATCACCGAACTGCTGCCATTCGGATTTCGCCTGCAATGAACGCCGCTTCCGCCACCCAGCCGGTGCGGGTTGTGGACATCATCCGCCGCAAGCGCGACGGCGGCGAGCTGGCCCGGCGCGAAATCGAGCACCTGGTAGCGGCGTATACGCGCGGCGACGTCCCTGACTATCAGGTGGCGGCCTGGCTGATGGCAGTCGTTCTGCGCGGCATGACGCGCGTGGAATTGGCGGCGCTCACCGAGAGCATGCTGCGTTCCGGCGAGGTGCTGGATCTCTCCGAGTTGCCTGCCGTCAAGGTGGACAAGCACTCCACCGGCGGGGTGGGCGACAAGACTTCGCTGGTGCTGGCGCCGCTGGTAGCGGCCGGCGGCCTCATCGTTCCCATGATCAGCGGCCGCGGCCTGGGCCACACCGGCGGCACGCTCGACAAGCTGGAATCCATTCCCGGATTCAACGTCAACCTGGAGACGGCCGACTTCCGCCGCGTGCTGCGCGCTTGTGGCTGCGCCATGATCGGCCAGACCGCCGCCATTGCACCCGCGGACAAGAAGCTCTATGCCTTGCGCGATGTCACCGGAACGGTGGAAAGTCCGTACCTGATCTGCGCCTCCATCATGAGCAAGAAACTCGCCGAAGGCATCGGGGCGCTGGTGCTTGATGTCAAGACCGGCTCCGGCGCCTTTATGAAAAACGAAGACGATGCCGCTTTCCTGGCGGAGCTGATGGTCGCAACCGGGGAGCGTATGGGGAAGAAGATGGTTGCGCTGCTCACCGACATGGACCAGCCGCTGGGGCGGCATGTGGGCAACGCGCTGGAAGTCGAGGAATGCCTGGAAGTGCTGCGTGGCGGCGGCCCCGACGACCTGAGAGAGCTCTGCCTGGAATTGGCCGGCTGGATGTTCCACCTGGGGGGGAGCGACGCCGGCGTGGAAAAGGGCAAGCAGCGAGCGGCCGCTTTGCTCGCCTCGGGCGCGGCGCTGGACAAATTTCGTGCCATGGTGGAGCTACAGGGCGGCGATGCCGCCGCGCTCGACGACGTCGCGCGCTTGCCGCGGGCCCGGCGCACCGCGGTTGTCCCCAGCCCGCGAGAAGGCTTTGTCGCGTCGATCCAATGCGAGCAGGTGGGCACAGCCAGCGTGGTTTTGGGCGGCGGGCGCGAACGCAAGGAAGATGCGGTGGACCCGGCGGTGGGCATCGTGTTGCACAAGAAGGTGCGCGACCGGGTGACTGCCGGCGAACCGCTGTGCACCCTGCACTACAACTCCGACGAAAAGCTGTCCGCCGCTCGCTCGCTCATCGAGCGCAGTTACCGTATCGACCCGCAGCCGCCCGCCGCCACCGGCCCGCTGGTGCGGCGCATCGTCCGCGGCGCCGGGGAGGGAAGCTGAATGGGGCGCCTCACCGGCATTCTCGGCTTGATCACCATGATGGCGCTGGCCTTCGCCTTCTCCACCAACCGGCGCGCCATCCGCCTGCGCACCGTCGCCTGGGGCCTGGCCCTGCAGTTCGCGTTCGCGATTTTTGTGCTGCGCGTGGAGTTTGGCCGGGCGCTGTTTCAGAAGGCGGGCGATGCCGTCACCCGGCTGCTCAGCTATTCCTTCTACGGATCGGAATTCGTTTTTGGCGAACTGGGGAAAAGCGGCGGCAAGCTGGGCTTTTACTTTGCCTTCCAGGTGCTGCCCACCATTATTTTCATCGCCGCGTTCTTCGCCATCCTCTATCACTTCGGCATCATGCAGTTCATCATCCGGCAGGCGGCGCGCGTGATGATGCGCTTCATGGGCGCCAGCGGCGCGGAATCGCTGAACGTCGCCGCCAGCATCTTCATGGGCCAGACGGAGGCGCCGCTGACCATCCGGCCCTTCCTGCCCAACGTCACCCGCTCCGAGCTGATGACCATCATGACCAGCGGCATGGCGCATGTTTCGGGCGGGATCATGGCGGCCTACATCCTGTTCGGCATCGAGGCCAAGCACCTGCTGAGCGCGGTGATTATGACCGCTCCCGGAACCATCCTGATGGCCAAGATGCTGGTGCCGGAAACCGAGACTCCGCTTACCGCCGGCCGCGTGAATCTTCCCGAGGAGGAGCTGCACAAGACTGACAACCTGCTGGGGGCGATCGCGCGCGGCACCACCGACGGGTTGAACCTGGCCATCAATGTAGGCGCAATGCTGATTTCCTTCATCGCGCTCATCTACCTGTGCAACGGCATCCTGGGAGGGCTGCACAACCTGCTGGCGCATGCGCGCGTGCCGTTTCCCTCCAGCCTGCAGAGCATTTTCGGCTTCGTATTTTCCCCGGTAGCCTGGATCATCGGCGTGCCCTGGCGGGACTGCCGGATCATCGGGAACCTGCTGGGCACGCGCATGGTGCTGAACGAGCTGATTGCCTTTTCCATGCTGGGCCCGCTGAAAAGCGCGCTCGATCCGCGCTCTTTCACCATTGCCACCTTCGCGCTGGCCGGATTTGCGAATTTCAGCTCGATCGGCATTCAGATCGGGGGCATCGGCGCGCTGGCGCCTAACAAGAAAAGCGAACTGGCGCGCCTGGGCGTGCGCGCGATGCTGGCCGGCACCATGGCCAACCTGATGTCCGCCTCCATCGCAGGTATGTTGCTGTGAGCGCTTCCCCCAAGCGTCCCGGCCGTACCGGGATGATGAAGAATTCCGCCGATTTCGAGCGCGCCACGCGCGCGGCGAAGTTCATTCTCGCGCGCACCCGGCTGCGTCCCCGCCTGGCCATCGTGCTTGGCTCGGGGCTGGGCGGTTTCGCGGACGCCTTGTCCGATTCCATTGCCATTCCCTACGCCCGCATCCCCGGATTTCCGCGCTCGACCGCCATCGGCCATGCCGGCCGGCTGGTGCTGGGACGCGCCGGCAAGCTGCCGGTGGCAGCCATGCAGGGCCGCGTCCACCTCTACGAGGGCTACTCGGCCCGGGAGGTGGCGTTTCCCATGCGCGTGCTTGGGCGCATGGGCGTTCGCGCCGCCGTCCTGACCAGCGCCGCCGGGGGCATCAATACCCGCTATCAGCAGGGCGCCCTGGTGGTGCTGCGCGACCACATCAACCTCCAGGGAGTGAACCCGCTGGCCGGCAGGAATGACGAGCGGCTGGGCCCGCGCTTCCCCGATATGACCCACGCCTACACGCCCCGCTACCGCGAGTTCGCGATGGAGGAGGCGAGGCGCCTGGGGCTGACTGTTCACGAGGGGGTATACGCGGCGCTGCTCGGTCCGAGCTACGAAACTCCGGCGGAAATCCGCTATCTGCGGACCATCGGAGCCGATCTGGTCGGCATGTCCACCGCCGCGGAGGTGATCGCCGCCCGCCACATGGGGATCGAGGTGCTTGCCCTTTCCTGCGTTACCAACATGGCGGCGGGCATTCTCGATCAGCCGATTGACCACGCGGAAGTGCTCGAAACCGGAGAACGCGTCAAAGAACAGTTCACCGCGCTGCTGCAGGCGCTATTGCCGCGACTCGCAGCCGACGTCTCCCCCCGCGCGTGAGAGCGGCGCCCGCCGGGGGCCCGATCTTGCCCCTCCGCAACGCTAGAAGACGAAACGAAGCGCAAACTGCAGAACGCGCGGACCTCCGCCGCCCAGCCCGGGATTTCCTTGCGCCACATCCGGAGTCTGCGTGATCACGCCCGCCGGACCGGCATCGGGATTCGCCGTGCCGTCGGCATTCACGCCCGGGTTGATGGTGCCGTTTGGCAGCGCAAAATTCGGGTGGTTGAAGATGTTGAAGAATTCCGCCCGGAACTGCAGGTTCAGCCGGTCAAAGATCTGCGTGGACTTGGCCAGCGAGAAATCCACGTTCCAATATCCCGGGCCGTAAATCGAGTCCCGCCCCAGGTTGCCGAAGGTACCGTCGGCAGGCTGCTGAAACGCCAGCGGGTTCAAGTACCCGGTTGCAGGCGACCAGTTCGACAGGATGGGATTCACCCCCGCCACCAGGTTGGGCCGCTGGTGAAAGTTCGACTGGGTATTGAAATTCTGGTTGAAAAACGCGCTGGTGTCGTTCGACGTAATGATGGGAACCGGCCGGCCCGACTGCGCGGTGACAATCCAGTTCAGCCGCCAGCCCTCGGCCAGGCGTTGCCCCAGGCGCGGCAGTCGAGGCACATCGTAGTCCAGCGCCAGGCTGAAGCGGTGGCGCGTGTCGAAGGTGGAAGGGCCGTGTTCCGCGTGCAGGTCGAACGAGTTCTGCGGCAGCGCCGCGGTGGCAAAGTTGAAATCAATGCCGTCGGAAGCGTCGTCCAGCGACTTCGACCAGATGTAAGAGGCGAATCCTGAGAACCCGCGCCACGACTGGGTGCGGAAGTTCGTCTGCAGCGAGTGATAGACCGAAGAACTGATGGTAGCGAGTACGTCTTCGAATTGAAAGTTCGGGTTGGGGCGGTTGCCAAATGCGTCGGGTTGGTTGGCGTCCAGCAGGCGGGTGAGGCGCGTGCCCTTGCTGCCCACGTAGCCCACCTGCACCGCGGCCCGTTCACCGAGCTCCTGCTGCACGTTCACATTGAAATTCTGCACGTAAGGAGTAGCGAAATCGCGCGGCGTCACGAAAACGCTGAAGGGGCCGGTGGTAAGCGGCGTCAGCACCGGGCCGGAAGCGTTGCCGTTGAACGCGTCGGAGCTGAAGTTCATCGGGAACACCGGCACCGGGCCGATGGGATTGGTGACCAGCCCGGCGGAGTTGGTGAAATTCGCGATCAGCAGGTCCTGGGGAATGTAGTCGTAGTACACGCCATAGCCGGCGCGCACCACCGTCCTCGGACGCAGGTTCCAGGCAAAGCCGATGCGCGGCCCGAAATTGTTCAGGTCGCGCCGGTAGGCGCCATCCAGTCCGTGCGTCCCCACCATGGCCAGCGTTCCATCCGAGGCCAGGTTTGAGAGCAGGTTATGGGTCTCGCTGATCGGTCCGAAGTATTCCCAGCGTAATCCCAAGTTCAAGGTGAAGTTGGGACGCACGCGGTAATCGTCCTGGACAAAGAATGCCAGGCCGTTGTTGTTGGTGGTGCGCTGGGTGTTGCCGGTATTGGCCAGAACAAAGCCTGCGCCCAGGTAGAAGGCGGTCAGCGTGTCCACCACCGGATCGTTAGAAAAGCCGTTGCCGCTGCTGAAGGTGAACAGGCCGCGTTCCAGGTTGTCGTTGAAATTGCGAATGGTGTAGTGGCGCACTTCCCCACCGAACTTGACCGTGTGCAAGCCCCGCACCAGGGTGAAATTGTCGAGCACCTGGTAGCTCTGGCTGGTCCGGCCGCGGGGGATGCTGAAAGCCGAGGCGCCCAGGTTGTCGAGCGCCCCGCCGAAATCGAATTCGGGCAGGCCGGTGTGCCCCGTGCCCAGGTCCAATCCGATGGACGCGGGATCAAATGCCGCATCCAGCGCGCTGAAGCTGGTGCGATACCGGCTGTAGCCGAAGCGGACTTCGTTGATCTTGCTGGCGCTGAAGGTGGAGAGCAGGCTGGCCGAGACCACCTGCACGCGCGTGGGCGAGCTCTGCGCGAACTGGGGCAGCCGCGACCCGCTGCCAAATCCGCCGATCGCCCCCAGGGGAAAAATTTGTTTGCTGCGGGCAAACGCATAGCGGCCGCTGAGCGTGTGATTGTCGGTAAGGTGGTGGTCCACCTTGACGATGAAGTTATCAAGATCGTTGCGGTCCTGCGCGGTCACGTTGGCCGTTCCGTTGGTGCCGTTGAAACCCGTGGGCGCGGGAAAGAAGTCCAGAATGCGGTCGAGCGCGGGATTCACCGCGCTCACCCCATTCCCCACCGCCAACTGGCGGGCGGCGGAGCGCTGACCGCTGGTAGGCACGAACAGCACGAAGTCGGAACCTACGCGCTCGCGCTGTCCCTCATACGCCCCGAAGAAAAACGTGCGGTTCTTCACGATAGGGCCGCCCAGCGATGCGCCGAACTGGTTGTTCTTGAACGGGGATTGCGGGTTCAGCGACCCGTCGGGATTGGTGCGCACGTTGAAGAAGTTGCGCGCGTCGAAGAAGCTGTTGCGCAGGTACTCAAACACCGAGCCGTGCACCGCATTAGCGCCCGAGCGGGTGATGATGTTGACCACGGAGCCGCTGTTGCGGCCGTACTCCGCCGAAAACTGCGATTCCAAGTTAAATTCCTGGATGGCATCGATGGGAAGCAGCGAGGCCGGCGCTCCCGTAATGCCCACCTGGTTTAAGGCGGAGTTGTTGAAAAACGGATCGTTGTTGTCGGTGCCGTCCAGCGTGTAGTTGTTGGAGCGGTCGCGGTTGCCGTTGATGTTGAACTGCCCGAATCCCGCCTGCGTGCCGGCCACGCCCGAAGGCTCTACCGTCACCCCCGGCACCAAGGCAACAAGTTTGCCGAAATCGCGCCCGTTGAGCGGAAGCTGGCTGACCAGCTTTTCGTCCACCACTTGGCCGAGCACGTCGCGCGTGCCCTCTACCAGAGGCGCCTGTGCGACGACGGTGACCTCTTCCCGGCGGGTACTGACGCTGCTGAGCGTGATGTCAGCCGTCGTGTCGGCGCCCACCGCCACACGCACGCGGCTGCTCACCGGCGCAAGTCCCGCGGCTTGCGCGCTTACTTCGTACTCGCCCGCGGGCAGCTCGGGAACAACATAGGCGCCGTCGGGGCCGGAGGTGACCGTGCGGGTCTCGCCCGTGCTGGTATTCCGTAGGGTGACGCTCGCGCCCGGCAGCGCTGCGCCGGCCGCGTCTTTCACATTCCCGCGCACCAGTCCGCGGTAGCTCTGCGCCCACACCGCCGGAAGGCAGCACATGAGCACCGCCGCCAGCGCGAGCGCCTCAGCGCTCCGCCTGCGCCACTGCCGACCACTGTTGTGCGTCATGTTGCCCTCCTTAAGGTGCGAAGTTGAAGCTCAGATGTGCCTACCCGGAAGCAGGATTCGGAAATGTTGCGGCCCAACCGGGCCCGCTTACCTCTTGGCCGGTACGGAGAGCTCCACCGGCGGCCGGATGTTGTAGGTGGTGGCGAAGTTCCGCTGGTTCAAGGCGATGCTGAAGCGGCCCCGCGAATCAATGAAGATGAGCGGCTGACCCACGGCTACATCGGAAAACGTGCGCACAAAAGGCATGGAAATCGTGCGCTCCCCCAGCCGCACGTTTACCGGGTCGCCCAGCTTATAGCCGAGCTGCTTGAACAAGTCACCGCTCACGTTGGTGATCAGGTTGCCAAAAGGCCCATCCAGGGCAAACACCTGGCCGGTAATTCCCTCGGCGGTCAGGCGCGCGGGCTGCGCTTCAATGCGCACCACCTGCTTGAGCTCCGGTCCAACCTCGGTCCAGTCGTCCCCGCGGGCCAGGTGCGCGCCCACCGGCGAGAAAATATCGCGCCCGTGGAAGGTGGACGAAATGCCGGCGCCGATCATCCAGCCGCGGTTGGTAATTTCGCGCGCGGCTTCGATCCCGTCGCGGTCCTCAATCATCGTGATCAGCCCGTTGTCCGGCAGGACGAAATATTGCCCCTTCTTGGACTTGACCACAATGGCCTTGCGGCTGCTGCCTACGGTCGGGTCCACCACGGTAACGAAGACCGTGCCTGGCGGGTAGTAAGGCGCCGTGCCGTAGAGGAAGCGCGCGCCGTCGGCAATGGAAAAGGGCGTGACCTGGTGTGTGATGTCCACGATCCGCGCGTCGGGCACGATGCCGAGCATCACTCCCTTGCAGATGGGCACGGCATCGTCCAGGGTGCCGAAATCCGTCATGAATACGATAAGCGGACGCGTCGCCGGGCGCGCCGCAGTTTGCGTCGCCGCACTTCCTGCCGCCAGCAGCGCGACTAAGGCCAGGATGGCGATCGCCGCGCTGGAACGATTACTCCTTGCGAGCATGGCTTCTCCTCTGCATTGAAGGAGCGGAATTGTAGCGGTCGGGCAGACGGGTAGCAGCCCGGACACAGAGACCGGCAGCAATCCGCAGGTGTGTTGTCGCAATTGGCTGGCGAGCGGAGGCGGATCCTGGCCCTGCACATCCCGTATAATCTCGGTCACCGCAAGGAGGTTTCTATGTCTTCCTCGATCCCGGAAAAATATCTCGACTTGTTCCACAAACCGGCATTTGCGAACCTGGCGACGGTCATGCCCGACGGCAAGCCGCAGGTCACCCCGGTGTGGGTGGATTACGACGGCAAGAATGTTATCGTCAACACCGCCGAAGGACGGCAAAAAGACCGCAACCTGCGGCGCAACCCCGATGTTGCCCTGGCCATCATGGACCCGGAAAATCCCTACCGTTATCTGCAGATTCGCGGCAAGGTGGTGGAGGTGACCAACACCGGCGCGGACTCGCACATCGACAAGATGGCCAAGAAGTACCTGGGCAAGGACAAGTATCCTTTTGCTCAGCCCGGCGAGAAGCGCGTGCTGTTCAAGATTGCGCCGGAAAAAACTCAGACCATGGGCTGAGGCCCGCTTCCCGCATGCCTGCCCAAAACACTCTCCGCGTTGTTCGCGCGGGCGCCGCTGATGTGGACCGCGTAGCCCCGCTGTTTGACGCTTACCGGCAGTTCTACAAGCAGCCGTCGGACCTCGCGGCGGCTGCGAACTTCCTGTCCGAGCGCCTGCGCGCCGAGGAGTCGGTGGTGTTCATGGCCTGTCTGGACGGCCAGCCGGTTGGGTTCACGCAACTGTATCCGTGCTTTTCCTCGACCGCGCTGAAGCGCATGTGGATCCTGAACGACCTGTTCGTGGATCCACGCGCTCGCCGCAAAGGCGTTGCCGAGGCGTTGCTGGAACGTGCCCGCGAGTTTGCCTCCGAAAGCCGGTCGGAAAATATGTGGCTGGAAACGGCGGTGGACAATCATTCAGCGCAAGCGCTTTACGAAAAGCTCGGTTGGGAGAAAGACAACCACTACCTTCGCTACAACCTTTGGTTGAAGTAGGGCGCTGCTCGCTCGGCGGCGGGGCTCGGCCGGGTTGGCCTCAGCCTGCGCTGCGCCTGCGATGAAGCACTGCGGCTCTTGGCGCGAGCCCATACGATGAATTCCATCTGCAACCTGGCGCTCCTGGGCTTCGGCAACGTTGGACGGGCCTTCGTGGAGCTGCTCGAGCGCAAGCGCGGCGCGCTTCGCGAGCAGCATGGCATCGAGTTCCGCCTGACCGGAGTCGCCAGCCGCCGCCTGGGCTGGATTGCCGACCCGGGCGGCCTCGACGTCCCGGCGCTGCTGCGCGGCCAATTCCCCGCGGCCGCCAGCGCCAACGTCCGCGACTGGATCGCGGCCGCCCGCGCCCACGTGGTGTTTGAGACCACCTCTCTGAATCGCCACGATGGCCAGCCCGCGATCGAACACCTGCGCGCCGCGCTCGAACAGGGCGCACACGCCATTTCCGCCAACAAGGGGCCGGTGGTTTTCGCCTACGAGGAACTGCGCGATCTGGCGCACGCCCGCAACAAACGTTTTCTGTTCGAGTCGGCGGTGATGGATGGCGTCCCGATCTTCTCGATGTTTGCCGAAACTTTGCCGGCCATCGATGTGCGCGGATTCCGCGGCATCCTGAACTCCACGACCAACGTTATCCTGGAGCAGATGGAGGCCGGCGCCACTCTCGAGCAGGCCATTGCCAAGGCGCAGGCGCTGGGGGTGGCGGAAACGGACCCCTCCGACGACATCGACGGCTGGGACGCCGCCTTCAAAACCATTGCCCTGAGCAACGTCCTCATGCAGGGCCGGCTGAGGCCAGGCGACGTGCGGCGGCTGGGCATCCGCGAATTGAGCCCGGAGAAGGTGCAGGCGGCGCGCGCGCGCGGAAGCGCTTACAAGCTGGTTTGCCAGGCCTACCGGCGCGGCAACACCATAGTCGCCGAAGTGGCGCCGAAACCCCTGCCGCTCTCCGACCCACTGGCGTGGGTGCAGGGCACGTCGTCCATCATCCAGTTCGAAACCGACGTGTTTCCCGGCCTCGCCCTCACCGAGGTCAATGGCGGTCTCGACGCCACCGCCTACGGGCTGCTCGCCGATTTCATCCGCGCAGTGCGCTCCTAACCTGATTTCCCGGACGCCGCTCGGCCGCTGCGCCCATTAGGCAGGCCGAAGTGGAGCGCTCTCGATTTCCCCCGGAGCGCCCCACCGCTGCGCTCAAAAGGCATACACTAAGTGCCGCTTTGCAGAATTCATCTTTCCCAAGGAGCATCCATGGCAGGAGTCACACTCGCAGACGCGCGCCGCGTAATCGCTGCGGCGGAGAAGAAGGCGCAGGAGATCGGCCAGCCCATGAACATCGCGGTGGCCGACGAGGGCGGCAACATCGTGGCCCACGTTCGTATGGACAACGCCTGGATTGGCAGCATTGATATTTCGATGAAGAAGGCGTACACCTCGCGGGCGTTCGACATCTCCACCAAGGACCTGGCGACACACTCGCAATCGGGAGGCCAGTTTTTTGGCATCCATGCGTCGAACAACGGAAAGATCATGATCTTTGCCGGCGGTATCCCGCTCAAAAAGAATGGCAAGGTCGTGGGCTCGATCGGGGTGAGCGGAGGATCCGGCGAGCAGGACCACTCCGTGGCCGAGGCCGGCGCTGCCGCCTTCTGACGGCGCGGCAGTCGCTGTGTTCGCGCCCCTTCCGCACTGACATACCACATTGGGGGGGTGATCCCCCCGACAGGAGCTTTTCATGGCAAGCAATCGCGGCGTCGTTTACCTCGGTCCGGGCAAGGTGGAAGTCCAGAGCATTGATTTTCCCAAGCTTGTGCTGGAGAAGCGCAAATGCGAGCACGGAGTGATCCTGCGCATTGTCTCCACCAACATCTGCGGCAGCGACCAGCACATGGTGCGTGGGCGCACCACCGCGCCCAGCGGCCTCGTCCTGGGACACGAGATCACGGGCGAGGTACTGGAAGCGGGACGCGACGTGGAGTTCATCAAGGTCGGCGACCTGGTCTCGGTGCCGTTCAACATTGCCTGCGGCCGCTGCCGCAACTGCAAGGAACGCGCGACTGGAGTCTGCCTGAACGTGAACCCGTCCCGTCCGGGAGCCGCGTACGGCTACGTGGATATGGGCGGATGGGTGGGCGGCCAGGCGGAATACGTCATGGTCCCCTACGCCGACTTCAACCTGCTGAAGTTCCCCGATAAGGCCAAAGCGATGGCCAAAATCCGCGACCTCACTTGCCTCTCCGACATCCTTCCCACCGGCTACCACGGCGCGGTGACGGCGGGCGTAACCACCGGCTCGACCGTCTACGTCGCGGGCGCGGGGCCGGTGGGCTTAGCCTGCGCGGCAGCCTGCCAACTGTTGGGAGCTGCGGTCGTGATTGTCGGCGATCTGATCCCGGAACGACTGGCGCAGGCGCGCAAGTTCGGGTGCGAGACCGTGGACGTTTCCAAGACCGCCACCATTGCCGAGCAGATCGAGGAGATCCTGGGCGTGCCGGAAGTGGATTCGGCGGTGGATTGCGTCGGCTTTGAGGCTCATGGCCACGGCGCGGGCGCGGGCAAAGAGGCCCCGGCAACCGTGCTGAATTCGCTGATGGAGATCACCCGCGCCGCCGGCGCCATCGGCATTCCCGGCTTGTACGTTACCGGCGATCCGGGCGGCATTGACGAGGACGCCAAGATCGGGCGTCTGGCCATCCGCATCGGACTTGGCTGGGCGCGCTCCCACAGCTTCACCACCGGCCAATGTCCGGTCATGAAGTACAACCGGCAACTCATGATGGCCATCCTGCACGACAAGATCCAGATCGCCAAGGCGGTGAACGTGGATGTGATCCGGTTGGACGATGCGCCACGCGGCTATAAGGACTTCGACAAGGGCGCGGCCAAGAAGTTCGTGCTCGATCCCCACGGCATGGTGTCAAAGAACTAAGGAGCTTGGGCAGCGGTGCGGGGCGCGCGCCGGCTGCCCACCCTAGCCACCGAGCGACCGCGGCACCGGTCCATCGGCCTGCCACGGTCGCAACCGCTCACTTCACCCGGATCATCACCACGCCGTGCACCGGGACGCGGGCCGCGAACGCGGACTTCACCGTCCCAAGGTCCTTGTGCTCCCACAAATCGCGCACCGCCGCCGCCTCGCCCAGGCCCAGGTCGTGCAATTGCACGCTGAGCGTCTCGGCGGCCTCACCGCGATTGAACAGGCCGACCGCCTTGCCGCCATCGGCCAGCGGCTTCATCCACACCTCCAGCGGGCCTTCCTCCCACACACGTTCGCCCTGGCGTCCCAGGCGGTCCTGGTCCACCGCGATCACCTCACGATTGGTGAGGATGGCAAGCGTCTGCGGGGTCATTTTGCTGAGGTCGTTGCCGGCGAGCAATGGGGCGGCCAGCAGCGCCCACAGGCTCATGTGGGTGCGGTACTCGTTCTCGTTCATGCCGCCATTGCCGACCTCGAGCATGTCGGGATCGTTCCAATGGCCCGGCCCGGCGAAGCGTGCCAGGCCATGCTGCCCGAAACCGATCAGTGCCATGCGGTCATACTTGTCGGAAATGTCGCCCGAAGTGCGCCACAAGTTGCCGCCCGCCGAGGCTCCCCACCGCCACACCTGGTGCTCACCGTACTGGCATAAGCTGTACACGATCGGCCGCCCCGTTTTGAGCAGCGCCTCGTGCATTTTCTTGTAGGTGGATGGCATGTCGAGGTGCAGATCGTCGGCGCTGCACCAGTCGTATTTGAGGTAATCAATGCCCCAGCCCGCATACGTGCGCGCATCCTGCTCTTCGTGTCCATAGCTGCCTTCGTACCCGGCGCACGTTTTAGGGCCGGGCGACGAGTAGATGCCGAGCTTCAGTCCCTTGCTGTGCACGTAATCGGCGAGCGCATTCATGTCGGGGAACTTCGCGTTGGGATGAATGATGCCGTCCGCGCCGCGCTGCCCCTCCCAGGTGTCGTCAATGTTGACGTAGACGTACCCGGCATCGCGCATGCCGCTGGCCACCATGGCGTCGGCGGCTTCGCGGATCACCCGATCGTTCACGCGCTCCGCGAAGTGATTCCAACTGTTCCAGCCCATGGGCGGCACAGGCGCGAGTCGCTCCGGCGCCAGTTGCGCGCAGGCGAGCGTCACAAAAAGCAGCGGAAACAGCGGCAACACCAGTTTCATGGGCGGCTCCAATGGAGGATGCCCATGGTAGCGCGGCGCGCGGCGGCCTAGCCAGCAGCGAAACGGGCCCGCGCTCGTGGGCATGCTGCCCGCTTCTCATTCCCCTTTTGATTCTGCGGCTGGCGGCATGATTTAGACTGCTCGCTCGGAGGACGCGGCGCGTGCGAGTTCTGGTGACGGGAGGTGCGGGGTACATCGGCAGCGTGGTTTGTGCGGAACTGTTGCGGGCCGGGCACGAGGTCATCGTGTACGACAATTTTTCGCGCGGTCGGCGCCGCGCTGTTGCCCAGGGCGCAACGCTGGTGGTCGGCGACATTGGAGACCGTTCCCAAGTCATCGCAACCCTGCAGGCCCGCCAGCCCGAGGCGGTCATGCACTTTGCCGCTTCCATAGAAGCAGGCGAGTCCATGACTGTGCCCGAGCGCTACTTCCGCAACAATACCGCCAACACGCTCACCCTGCTGGAATGCCTGCTGGAACACGGCCCCCGACGCCTGGTGTTTTCCTCGACGGCTGCGCTGTACGGCAATCCCGAGCGTACCCCCATTGAAGAAAGCGACCCGCTGCGGCCCACCAATGTGTACGGCGAATCCAAGCTGCTGGTGGAACAGGTGCTGGCATGGTTTCATCGCATCCACGGCCTGCGCTACGCCAGCTTGCGTTACTTCAATGCCGCGGGCGCCGCCGGCGATCTGGGCGAAGATCATCGGCCGGAATCGCACCTGATTCCCATCACCCTGCAGGTGGCGCTGGGCCGGCGCGAGAAGCTTTCCATTTATGGTTCCGACTATCCCACCCCCGACGGCACCTGCGTGCGCGATTACATTCACGTGCTCGATCTGGCCCAGGCCCACCTGCTGGCGCTCGAAGCGCTCGCGGAGCGCGACCGGCTGATCTACAACCTGGGCAACGGACAGGGGTTCAGCGTGCGCCAGGTGATCGAGACGGCGCGCCGGGTGACGGGGCGCGCCATCACGGCGGTAGAGACGGCGCGGCGGCCGGGCGATCCCGCGGTGCTGGTGGCGAGCTCCCAGAACATTCGCCGCGAGCTGGGCTGGCAGCCCAAGTATCCCGAACTGGAGCAGATCGTGCGCAGCGCCTGGGAGTGGCACCAGCGCCATCCCGGCGGCTACGGCGAATAACCGCTGCAGCGTGCCCGTGCCCCCTCGACGCTTCTGCCCATACGCGATAAGCTAGCTGATTTGCGAATGGAGATCGGAAGCATGCGGGAGGCGGCGCGCCGGCTGTGGCCGGAGCTGGATTGGATCCAGGACACCTCGCTGCGCGAGCAGGTCGCCAACACCTGGGCGCGCGCCCTGGAGCTGAGCCCGCTTACCCCCGAGGACCTGAACCGCATCCCTTTCACGCTGCTCGTGCCCAACTGCCCCACCACCTTCATGGAACACAAGCGCTGCGTGGTGCACATCGCGCGCAAGGCCGCCGAATCCATGGACGAGTTCATGGGACGGGCGCTGCCCATTGACAAGGACACGGTGATTGCGGGGGCCATTCTGGCCGACGTGGGCAAACTTCTGGAATACGAGAACGTGAACGGCAAAACGCGCCAAAGCGAGCGCGGCGAGTTCTTGCGCCACCCTTTTACCGGCGTGGCGCTGGCCATGGAGTGCGGCGTGCCCGACCGCGTATGCCACATCATCGCGGCGCATGCCGCCGAGGGCGACCTGGTGAAGCGCTCCACCGAGGCTTATATCGTCCACCACGCGGATTTCATGGCGTTTTTGCCCTTTAAGAATTTAAAGAAGTAGCGGCCGCAAGCGGCGGCGGAGAGAAATGGCGACGGCACAGGCGGCAACCAAAGCGACCATCACGGCGGCCATGTCCCGCTGGGCGGCTGGCCTGCAGTTCCAGCAGCTTTCCCGGGACGCCGTGTACCAGGCAAAACGCTTCCTGCTCGACTCGCTGGGGTGCGCGCTGGGCGGATACCAGCAGCACGACGTGAAGATCGCTCTCGAAGTGCTGGACGAGACCGCCGGCGCGGGCAGGGCGACCGTGATCGGCACCGGCCGGCGCGTGGACCCGGTCTCGGCATCGCTGGCCAACGCCTTGATGATCCGCTGCATGGATTACAACGACATCTACTGGAAGCAGGACCCGTCCCACCCTTCCGATATTTTTCCGGCGGCGCTGGCCTGCTGCGAACGCGCCAAAAGCGATGGGCGCGAACTGATAGTTGGCCTGGTCCTCGGCCACGAATTTGAAATGCGCTTCTGCGAGGCGGCTTTTCCCGGCATTCGCGAGCGCGGCTGGCACCACGCCACCCTTACCGCGTTCGCCTCTCCCATCGTGGCGGGACGCGCCCTGCGGCTCTCCTGGGAGCAGATCCAGCACGCCATCGGCATCTCCGCCAGCCGTCATGCCACGCTCGGCGCGGTCACGGCGGGCAAGCTGACCATGATGAAGAACACGGTGGATCCCATGGCCACGCAGTCGGGCGTGCTGGCCGCGCTGCTGGCGGAAAGGGGCTACACCGGGCCGGAACACGTGGTGGACGGCAAAGAAGGCCTGGCGCACTGTTTCGGGCCGGAGTGGAAGCTGCACCTGCTGACCGAGGGCCTGGGCGATTCCTGGCGCATCACGCAGTGCGGCATGAAGGCGTTTCCGACCGAGGCGCTCACGCACACGCCAATTTCCGCAACCCTTGACCTGGTGCGCGAGCACGATCTGCACCCGGACGACATCCAAAAGGTCCAGATTCGCTCGCTGGCGCGCGCGGCCGACATTCTTTCCGATCCCAGCAAGTACGATCCCCACACCAAGGAAACCGCCGACCATTCCCTGCCCTACGTGATTGCGGCGGCGCTGGCGGACCGGCAGGTGACCCCATTGCAGTTCACCCCGGAAAAGATCATGGATCCGAAAATCCGGGAGCAGCTGCGCAAGGTGGAAGTGATCGCCGATCCGGAAATTGAAAAGGTTTTTCCGGCGCTGCAGCGCGTGGTGGTGACCATCCGGCGGAAAGACGGGCGCGAATTTAGCCGCCAACTCGACTTTCCCAAGGGCGATCCCAGGAACCCTTTGTCCGACGTCGAGGTGGAAGAAAAGTTCGCCGCGTTGGCGGAAGGCGTGCTCTCCGAGCGGGCGCAAAAGAAGGTGAAGGACGCGGTCTGGGGGCTGGAAAAGGTCAGCTCGGTGAGCAAGCTGATGGCGCTGCTCAAGTCTGACGTCAAAACCAGGCGCAAACCGCGCGCCGCCAAATCGGGAAAGCGTAAGCGCCGGTAGCGGGTGCGCAGGCCTCTTCCGCTTCGCGGGATGTCATGCTGAAGCAGGCGCGGGACGCCTGAGCCGGTCGCAAGGAGCGATGCCTGGCAGATTCCCGGCACTCAGCAACCCGATCGGAGTAACCATGGGCCAGACGGTGGTTGAAAAAATCGCGCAGCAGCACCTGGCAGAGGGCCCGGCGCGGCCACTGCGTGCGGGCGACTTTGTCTCCATCCGTCCTCACCATGTGATGACGCACGACAACACCTCCGCGGTGATGAAGAAGTTCCAGGCCATCGGCGCGCGCCAGCTCCACGATCCCCGCCAGCCCATCTTCGCGCTCGATCACGACATTCAGAATCAAAGCGAGGAGAACCAGAAGAAGTACCGCGCCATCGAGGCTTTCGCCCGCCAGCACGGAATCGATTTCTATCCTGCCGGCACCGGCATCGGGCACCAGGTGATGGTCGAACGCGGATACGTGCTGCCGGGATCGTTCGTGGTGGCCTCCGATTCGCACTCCAACATGTATGGCGCGCTCGCCGCCGTGGGCACTCCGGTGGTGCGCACCGACGCTGCCGCCATCTGGGCGACGGGCGAGTTCTGGTGGCAGATTCCGCGCTCCATCCAGGTGGTGCTCGAAGGCAAACTGCCCGACGGCGTAACCGGCAAGGACGTCATCATCGCCCTGTGCGGGCTTTACAACCATGACGAGGTGCTGAATGCTGCGGTGGAGTTCAGCGGTTCCGGCGTGGCCAGCCTCAGCATGGACGCGCGCTTCAGCATTGCCAACATGAGCACGGAATGGGGCCCGCTGGTGGGCTGGTTTCCCTGCGACGCGGTCACCCTCGCCTACCTGCAGCGCGTGCGCGAGACGCTGGCGCGTGATGGCATCGAGCGCTTCAGCCAAGCCGACCTGGACCGTTGGCGCGCCGACCCGCCCCGCCCCGACTCCGACGCGAGCTACGCGGCAAAGATCGTGCTGAACCTGGAAGAAGTGACGCCCCATGTTTCCGGGCCAGACACGGTGCAGGTGATGTCCTCGCTGGCGGAACTCGAGGGCAAGCGCATTCCCATCCACAAGGCTTACTTGATCTCGTGTGTCAACTCGCGGCTGGAAGACCTGGAAGCGGCCGCGCGGGTCATCAAGGGTAAGAAAGTCGCGCCGGGCGTGAAGTTTTATCTCTCGCCGGCCAGCCGCTGGGTGCAGGAAAAAGCCGAACAAAGCGGCGCCTGGCAAACGCTATTGCAGGCGGGCGCGCTTCCCCTGCCCGCGGGCTGCGGGCCCTGCATCGGGCTGGGCGTGGGCTTGCTTGAGCCGGGCGAAGTCGGCATCAGCGCCACCAATCGCAACTTCAAAGGCCGCATGGGATCGCGCGAAGCGCGCTGCTACCTGGGCAGCCCGGAGACGGTGGCGGCATCGGCGGTGGCGGGCTACATTGCCGGCCCGCGGCGCACCTCGGCCCGCGAGATTGGCCGCAGGTACGAAGAGAAACCCGCGGCCGCCTCCGCCGGCGGTGAACAAGTGGAAATCCTGCCCGGATTTCCCGGCCATGTGCGCGGGCGACTGGTGTTCCTGGCGGCCGACAACCTCAATACCGACGCCATCTATGGCAAGGACTACACCTACCGCGACGACATGACGCCGGAAATGATGGCCAAGGTCATCATGGAGAATTACGATCCCAGGATCGCGGCGGAAACACGGCCGGGCGACGTCTTCGTTGGCGGCTTCAACTTCGGCACCGGCTCCAGCCGCGAGCAGGCGGTAACTTCGCTGAAAGCGGCGGGCATCCCCCTGGTCATCGCGGGCAGCTTTTCCCAGACCTATTTGCGCAATGCCTTCAACAATGGGTTCTTGTGCGTGGAGTGTCCCGCGCTGGTGGAACGGCTGCGTGAACTATTCCGCGCCCAGATCCAAGGTGGAAGCAAGACGCTCCGCCCGGGCGACGATGTGGACCTCGATTTCACGACGGGAACGGCCGCCTACCGGGGTGAGCGCTTCCATTTTCCGCCCCTGGGCAGCGTGCCGCAGTCGCTGGTGGTCGCACAAGGCGTGGAGAACCTGGTAGCGAAGAGATTGGGTTTGGTCTAACAGGCGCGAGTAACTCCGCGCCCGCAGATTTGCGAAAAGGCGCCGGCGTAGCGCCTTGCGCGGCTTGTCGCATCTGAGATTCGCAGCTCGAAAAGAGGAGATCATGGCGAAATACAAGGTGGTCAGCATGCCGGGCGACGGCATCGGCAATCAGGTGCTGCCCGAGGCGGTGCGGGTCCTCGACGCGGTGGAGTTCGACGCCGAATATGTGCACGCCGATATTGGCTGGGAGTGCTGGCGACGCGAAGGCAACGCGCTGCCGGAGCGCACCATCGATCTGCTCGCGCAGCACAAGCTTGGCCTTTTTGGCGCGATTACCTCGAAACCCAAGAAAGAGGCCGACGCCGAGCTCAGCCCGGAGCTGCGGGGAAAAGGCTACACCTACTACAGCCCCATCGTGACCATGCGGCAGCGCTTCAACCTGGACGTGTGCGTGCGGCCCTGCATCGGTTTTCCCGGCAATCCCCTGAACTTTATCCGCAAAAAGCCGGGCGGCGGTTTCGAGGAGCCGCAGGTCAACGTGGTGGTCTTCCGCCAAAATACCGAGGGCCTCTACGGCGGCGTGGAGTGGACCAACCCGCCCGAGCAGGTGCGCGCCGCCTTCGCCACTCACCCCAAGTGGAAGCCCTTCGCCAACGTCAAGGGCGAAGACCTGGCCGTCTCGCTGCGCATCATCACCCGGCCGGCAGCCGAGCGCATCGCCCGGGCAGCGTTTGAGTGGGCCCGGAAGTTTGGGTACAAAAGCGTCACCATCTGTGAAAAGCCGAACGTGCTGCGCGAGACCAGCGGCCTAATGGAAGATGCGGCGAAGGCTGTCGCCAAGGATTATCCCGGCATCCCGCTCTGGTCCACCAATATTGACGCGCAGACCATGTGGCTGACCAAAAATCCGGAGGACTATGGCTGCATCGTCGCCAGCAATCTGTTCGGCGACGTCATCTCGGATGCCTTCGCCGGGCTGGTGGGCGGCCTCGGCTTCGCGGCTTCCGGAAATATCGGCCGCGATGTCGCCGTCTTCGAGCCCACGCACGGCTCGGCGCCCAAGTACGCGGAACTCGACCCGCCCATCGTCAACCCGATCGCGATGATTCTCTCGGCGGCCATGCTGCTCGACCACGTGGGCGAGACTGAGAAGGCATCGCGGGTGCGGGCGGCCATCGCGGAGGTGGTGCGCGAGGGCAAGGTGCGCACCTACGACATGATGCGCATCGCTGGCGGCTCGAAGTCCATCAGCCAGGGCGCGGCCACCACCAACCAGATGACGGACGCCATCCTGGCAAAGTTGCAGAGCGTGCGCGTGCCGGCAATGGTGGGCACCGGGCGCTAAACGGCGGACGTCCCCCGAAGTTCGTCCGCTCGCAAAGGCCGATTTATGGCAACGGCAAACCTGCAAGGCGCGCGTACCGGCGAAGCCGGGAGTTGGGGCAAAGACGTGCGCTCCGACGCGCACGTCGCGGTCGAGCCGCGCGAGTCAGGCGGCCTCGACTTGCGCCTGGAATCGCGCGTCAAACCCTACTACGGCGAGCACATCCTGGCGCAGGCCCGCGAAGTTCTGGGCGCCCTGAACGTGCAGCACGCGCGGGTCACCATCCATGACGAGGGCGCGCTGCCTTTCGTGCTGGCGGCGAGAATCGAGGCGGCCGTCCGCCGCGCCGGGCTGAGCGCCGCATTGCGCGCCCTGCCTGGGGCCTTGGGCAAGCTGACCGGGTCCCCGCGCGACCGCTTGCGGCGCTCGCGGCTTTATCTTCCCGGCAGCGAACCGAAATACTTCATCAACGCCGGCCTGCACGGCGCGGACGCCATCATTCTGGACCTCGAGGATTCGGTTCACCCGGCGGAAAAAGATGCGGCCCGCATTCTGGTGCGGAACACTCTGCGCGCGGTGGACTTTGGCGGCGCCGAGCGCATGGTGCGCATCAACCAGTTGCCGCTCGGCCTGGCTGACCTTGACGAAGTTGTTCCCGAGGAGCCCGACCTCATTCTCATTCCCAAGACTGAGCGCGCCGAGCAGGTGGCGGAAGTGGACCGCCAGATCGCCGCGGTCAAGAGCCGGCATGCGGTCCGGCGCGAGATCTGGCTGATGCCCATTGTGGAATCGGCGCTGGGAGTCGAGAATGCCATGGCTATCGCCACCGCCTCCCCGAACGTAGCCGCCCTGACCATTGGGCTGGAGGACTACACCGCCGATCTTGGCGTCGCCAAGACCCAGGAGGGCCGCGAGTCCCTGTTTGCCCGCATGCGCCTGGTAAACGCGGCGCGGGCCGCGGGCGTGCAAGCCAGCGACTCGGTCTACGGCGATGTGGCCGATATGGACGGATTGCGGCGCTGGGGCGCGGAGTCGCGCGCACTCGGCTTCGAGGGCATGGGATGCATTCATCCGGCGCAAATCGCGGTGGTGCACGAAGCCTACGCGCCCAGCGAGAGCGAGATCCTCAAGGCACTCAAGATTGTGGCCGCTTTTGAGGAAGCCAGGCAGCGCGGGCTGGGCGTGGTCAGCCTGGGATCGAAGATGGTGGATCCACCAGTCGTGCAGCGCGCCTTGAAGCTGGTGGAGCGCGCCGAGCGCATGGGCATAGTCACAGGGGAGCTGCGCGAGCGCGCCCGGGCCGTCCCGGCTGCACGGCCTGCGGCGTCCGGAGGAGGAGGCGAGGGCTGATGTCCACCACCGCGGCCAAGATCGCACTGGAGCGCAATGCCGCCGGACGGCAGGTCCCCCTGGTTGTGAACGGTAGCGAGCAGCGGCCCTACGCCGGCCTCCACCAGGATCATCCCCGCGGGCGCAAGGCAGCGCCGCCCATTCGCACTGCCGCCGACTATCCCCAGAACGGCGATAAACGCCTGCCGGACCTGCAGACCGCGCTGCGAAAATGTGGCCTGCGGGATGGCATGGTGATTTCCAGCCATCACCACCTGCGCGATGGCGACCGCGTGGCTATGCTGGCGCTCGAAGCGGCCGCCACTTTGGGCGCCAAGGACCTGCTCTGGTTTCCCAGCGCCTCCTTTCCTTCGCAGAAGGGCGCCATTGAACTGATGGAGCGCGGCGTCATCCACCACATTGAGGGCAGCATGAACGGCCCGCTGGGAGATTACTGCACGCAAGGACGAATGCGCGGCCTGGGCGTGCTGCGCTCCCACGGCGGGCGCTGGCAGGCTATCCAGGATGGCGAAGTCCACATTGATATCGCGGTGATCGCCGCCCCCGCTGCGGACTCATTCGGCAATGCCGACGGCTTCCACGGCAAGTCCGCCTGCGGCTCCTTGGGTTTCGCGCTCGCCGATTCCATGTATGCCGACCACGTGATCGTGGTCACCGATAATCTGGTGCCCTTCCCCTGCATTCCGTGGCAGATCCAGGGCAACAACGTGGACTACGTGGTCGAAGTGCCTTCCATCGGCGACCCGGCCAAAATCGTTTCCGGGACCACCCAAATCACCCGCAGTCCCGACCGCCTGAAAATCGCCGAATACGTGGCCCGGTTCTTGCGCGACGCAGGAATCATGCGCAATGGCTTCTCTTTCCAGGCGGGCGCGGGCGGCATTGCCCTTGCCTTCGTGGATCACCTGCGGCGCATGATGCAAGAGGCGGGAGTTAAGGCCCGCTTCGTGCGAGGCGGCTCAACCCGTTACCTGGTGGACATGCTGAACGCGGGCCTCACCGACTACATCCTC
>JAMXLI010000176.1 GCA_024281115.1 Terriglobales bacterium
GCCGGCCGCCTGCACACCAAGACCAACCTGATGGCGGAGCTGGAGAAAATGCGGCGCACCGCGCAGCGAATCATTCCCGGAGCGCCGCACGAAACGCTTCTGGTGATGGACGCCACCACCGGGCAGAATGGGCTGCAGCAGGCGCGGTTGTTCACGCAATCCGCGGGCGTGACCGGCATCGTGCTCACTAAGCTCGACGGCACCGCCAAAGGCGGGGTGGTCGTAGCCATAAGCCGGGAGCTGGGCGTACCGGTGCGTTACGTGGGGGTCGGCGAAAAATCCGGCGATCTGCTGCCGTTTGACGCGCAGGAGTTTGCGGATTCCCTGTTCGCCTGACCGGGTTTGCGCCCCCGCCAGTCGCGGGCTGCCCAAGGCTATGGACCAGGATCGGCACATGATGGAGCGGGCGCTGGCGCTGGCGCGCAGCGGCGTGGGCCTGGCTTCGCCTAACCCGTGCGTGGGCGCAGTGTTGGTTCAGCAGGGCCAGGTTGTCGGTTCCGGCCTCTATACGTATGCGGGAGTGAAGCACGCCGAGGTGCTGGCCCTGGAGCAGGCGGGCGAACAGGCGCGCGGCGCGACTCTCTACATCAACCTGGAGCCCTGTTCGCACCAGGGACGAACTCCGCCCTGCGCCGATGCCCTGGTTGCCGCAGGCATCGCGCGCGTGGTCGCGGCCATGCCGGATCCCAACCCCCAGGTCAGCGGACGCGGCTTTGAGCGGCTGCGCTCTGCCGGTGTGGAAGTGGAGGTCGGGCTGGGCCGGGATGAGGCGCGGCGGCTGAACGAAGGCTTCGCCGTCTATATCCGGCAACGCCGTCCCCTGGTCACGCTCAAGGCGGCCATGACGCTGGACGGCAAGATCGCGCCGCCCCCCGGGGATTCGCATAATCCCACCGCGTTAGGTGCGGGGGGCGTGAGCGGCGGCTGGATCACCAGCGAAGCGGCGCGCGCGCACGTGCAGGAGCTTCGCCACGAGCACGACGCTACTCTCGTGGGAGTGGGCACGGTAATTGCCGACGATCCCCTGCTCACCGACCGCTCGGGCCGCGAACGGCGGCGTCCGCTGCTGCGCGTCATCCTCGACTCGCGCCTGCGCCTGCCGCTCGAGTCGCGTGTCGTCAAGACCGTGCGCGACGATGTCCTGGTCCTGTGTTCGTTCGCCGAGGAGCACAAGAAACGCCGGCTGGAAGAACTGGGAGTGCGCGTTGAACAGGTGCCGCTGGGAGCGCCCGACGGGCGTCCCGGCATGAAAGCTATCGCTGAGCGCCTGGGGGCGCTGGAAATTGCCAGCCTGCTCATCGAGGGCGGCGCCATGGTGAACTGGGCGGCCCTGGCATCGGGAGTGGTGGACAAAGTTTTTCTCTACTACGCGCCCAAGATCCTGGCGGGCACGGGCTCGGTGCCGTTTGCCGCCGGCGCCGGGTTTCGCCGCATGAGCGAGGCCGCCTACGTGAGCAGCTTCACCCTGCACCGCTTTGGCGAAGATTTCGCGCTGGAAGGTTACCTGCGCGACCCCTACCATGAATGAAGCTCCTCCCGGTCGAGGCCGGCGCTATGTTCACAGGCTTGATTGAAGAGGTTGGGCGCGTCAAGCGCATTGTCGAGGCGGAAGGCAAGCGGCGGTTAACCATCTCCAGCTCGCAGCTCATCGGCGAGCTCGCCACCGGCAACAGCATCGCCGTGAGCGGCGTGTGCCTGACCGCAGTGGACCTGGCGACGGATTCCTTCACCGCGGACCTGGCAGCCGAAACCTGGACGCGCACGTCGTTTTCCCGCATCCACGTGGGCGCGCTGGTGAACCTGGAACTCCCGCTGCGCGCCAACGATCGCATGGGCGGGCACATTGTCCAGGGGCATGTGGACGGCAACGGCACACTGCTCTCACTGGAGCGCGTGCCCGGGGGCAACGACTACTGGCTCACCATCGAGGTGCCGCGCGAGCTGGAGCGTTACATCGTGTTCAAGGGCTCGCTGGCCATCGAGGGCATCAGCCTGACGGTCGCCAGCGTCACGGGCAATCGTGTGGGCGTCGCCATCATCCCGCACACCTATGAGATGACCAACTTGAAGTCCCTGCGGCCGGGCGATCCAGTGAACCTGGAAACCGACCTGATCGCCAAATACGTGGAAAAGATGATGGCCGGCGGTTCTCCCCAGTCCGCGCTCAGCGTCGAGCGGCTGGTCAGCCAGGGATTTTGAGCGCGACCGCAGCCTCAGGACTGACCCGGCAAAAACGCTCAAGCGCGCCGCGCCTGCACGTGATGATAAAGCTGCCAGCCCATGGCCCCCAGACCAACGCAGAGCACGCAGGCCCCGAAAATCGCTCCAATCCCAAACGGAATCTGCGTCACCACGGTAATCACCAACAATCCCAGGAATAGCCCGAGCAGCCGGGCACGTCCGCCATCCTGCGGCTCGCCCAGCAACGCCCTTCCCAGGAACACGCCCACGAAGATTTTGGCCAGATACAGACTGGCGAGATAAACGAACAGCGTCAGGATCCCCAAGGGCATGCCAATGAGGGTGAGGCAGGCGATCACGACGAGCACGGGCGTGACAATGAGAATCACCGCGCCCAGTCCCAGGCTGCGTCCCCACGAGGAGACGGCGCCCGCCACGCTGATGAAGAACCGGGGAACCAGGGTCAGCAGCAGCCACCCCACCAGGAACGCACCCAGCAGAGCAATAGCCCGCCAGATGTAGAACGCCGGGCGGGTGAAACGGCTGCGGCGCACCGTGATGTGGGTCTCGGTTTTGCCGCCGATCGTGACCCCGGAACCCACGCGGACATCGCTCGAGCGGCGCACATAGGCCTTCAGGTCGCCACCGACTTTGGCCGGCGCGGCCAGCGTGACTCCGCCCGTGCGGATGTCGAGGTTACGGCCGATCTGGCCGCGAATGTCCGCCCTTCCGCTGAACGACATCAGGTTGCGGCCGACCGATCCGTTGATCTCCGCTTGCTGGCTGCCCTGCACCACGTCCTGTTCCACGCGCGCGCCCGGTTGCAGCCTCAGGAATTGGCTCCAGGAATAGAGATTGTGCCCCACCCGGCCGCCGCGCAGTTCCACGATCTGGGCAAAGGAAAAGACGCTGCCCTCGACCGTGCCGGTGATTTCGACATGCTGGTTCCAGGCGAAGAGGTTTCCCTTCACCGTGCCACGGATATTGACGTCGCGGGCCCCGGTGATCAGGTCTCCATTCACGACCCCATCAATGTCCACAACCTCGCCGGACGCAAATAAGGTGTCGTCCACGGTTTCACCGCTGGCGACGGTGACCGATGGTCCGGTGCGCTTGGTCATGCCCCAACCGGGGATGGCCAAAACCGCGAGCAGCGCAACCAGGACAATGCTGGAGCGCAGCGCCGGGGGACGCCGCCACAGCAGGCGCACGCCCACGCCGGCCAGCAGGAGAAGCATCACCCAGGGAACGGCGGCCAGCAAATCATTCAGGAACGCGGGACCCGCCTGCCGCAAGTAGAAAACGAGATTGAAGAATAAGTTCATACGCCCGTCCGTAGTCAAAGGATTCAACCAATCCAGGTTCGCCGGCAGCGCCTCTGCCGCCCAGTGCAATGCGGTCCCGGCGGCCGCCAGCAGCATCGCGACCGCGACAAACTCCCGGGCCATGCCGCCTATGGTGACGGGGGCGGGTGCCTGCGGGGCGACCGCACCGGCCAGTGCGGCCGACAGGACCTGGTTCTCGCTACTCAGCGCGCGCATCAGTTCGCGGCAAGAGGCGCATTCGCCGAGGTGGGCTTCCACCCGGCGCGCTTCCCCGGCCGGAAGCTCGCCGTCCACATAGATCGAATACGTCAGCTCGGAAAAGCAGCTCATGCATTTGCCTCGGCATACGCGGCCAGCAACTGACGCAATTCCTGCTTGGCGCGAAAGATGAGGGTGGCCACCAGCGGCCGCTTGATTCCCAGTTGCGCCGCAATCTCGTCGTAGCTCAGATCGCCGTAATAGCGCAGAGCAAGCGGAACGCGGTACTTGACCGGGAGCCTGGCCAGGGCGGAGCGCACCGCCTCCACCTTCTCGCTGTGCAGGAGTTCGTTCAGCGGCGACGCGGGCGAGATGGCCACCGGGAGCGCTTCCACGTCGGCTTGCACAATCAATTTCTGCTCGCGCGTGCGCTTGCGAAGCAGGTCAATGCAGTGGTTGCCCGCCGCCTTGAGCAGCCATCGCTCGAAGGAAATGGAGCCATCGAAGCTCCCCACCACTTTGGAGAGCCGCAGGAAGACTTCGTGCGTGGCGTCTTCCGCGTGTTCGATCGTTCCCAGCATATGGCGGCACAAGCCGAGCACGCGGGGGGCGAACAGGCGGTGCAACTCGCCCAGCGCCGCCTGGTCTCCAAGACGGGCCCGCCGCAGTATCGCTTCCAGTTCAACCGTCTGCATGCGGTAGCTCTGCTCGCGCCCGCCGCTCCCCGGTTCGGCTTCCACCAGCTAATACGCGCCCGGAGAGCGAAAATTACAGTTATTTTGCAAGGGCCGGAAAAAGCCCCGAAGGTTAGGGGGCAAAGGAGGGCGCGCCGGCCAGCGGGTCGGTGGGGCCGCCCAGGTGCAACTCGTCCAATTCCAGAAACTGCTGCACAATCGGCTGCCGTGAGCGCTTCATCTCGTCCGGGGTGCCGAAGAAGACCACCCGGGCCTCGTGCAGGAACACGATGCGGTCCGCCAGCTTGTTGGCCAGTCGCATGTCGTGCGTCACCACCACGCTGGTGAGCTTGAGCTGGAACTTGAGTTTCTTGATAAGGTCGCCCAGGAGCTGTGCCATCAGCGGGTCCACCATGGTGGTGGGCTCGTCGTAGAGCACGCATTCCGGCTGCGCCGCCAGGGCCCGCGCGATGGCCACCGAGCGCTTCATGCCCGTGGAGAGATCGGAGGGCCGCAGGTCGCGCATGGCCTTGACCGCCACCATCTCCAGCAGCCCGTCCACGACCTGGTAAATCTGCTCCTCGGTCAAGTCGCGCCGCTCGCGCAGCGGAAACGCGACGTTTTCGCCCACCGTCAGCGAATCGAACAGCGCGCCGTTCTGAAACACCATGGTGACTTTCTTGCGAATGCGCTCCAGTTCTTCCTCGGGATAATCGGTGATGTCTTCAAAAGCCACGATCACGCGGCCGGCGTCCGGCTTGAGAAAACCCATGATGTGGTGCAGCGACACCGATTTGCCGACACCGCTGCGGCCCAGGATGCAGACCGTTTCTCCTGGATTGACGAAGAAGCTTACGTTGTCGAGGACGGTCTTGCTGCCGAAGGCCTTGGACACGCCCTGGAAATCGATATAGGGACGGATCTCGGAGGACGACTGCTCCGCGCCCAGCTCCCCTGCTGCCGCCATTCCCGTCGTGTCCGTCAAGCTCTCTCCGCCCGCAGCCGCGCCGCCGCCAGGTCTTCCGGCGTGTTCACGTTCTCAAACATCTCTTCACCGAAGCCGGCGCCCGCCAGTTCCGCTTCGCTGATGATACGACGGGAACACTGCTCGAACAGGGAGTCAATCCTGTTGGCGCCGCGCGCGAGCGCGTCTCCGGCCAGTTGCGCAAACTGCCGCAGATAGACGGCACACAACGGCTGCAAACGCCCTGCAGACTGCGGCACCGTGACGACCGCGTCACCGCCGCCTGCTTCCCTCACCAGGTACCGCAGCAACTCCGGGCTGACGCCCGGCAGGTCTACCGCGAGCATGAGGTTGAGTTCCTGCCGGGTGAAACTGAGGGCGGCGTGGATGTCGGCAAGCGGTCCCTGGCCGGCATAGTGGTCCTCAATGACCGGCGCGAGGGAGGCATAGTTCGGCTCCGAACCGACAATGTGCACCGCGGAAGCCACAGCGCCCGCCGTCTGCAGGGCTCGCTCCAGCAGGGTTAGACCGCCGATTCGCACCTGGGCCTTATCCTGGCCCATCCGACGGCTGCGCCCGCCCGCCAGGACAAACACGGCCACGCCGTTCACGGGGCAATTATAGGTGCAGGCCCTGGTGCGGGGCGCAGCATCCGCCTCCCCGCCTGGAACGTCAATTTTCAATATTGACAGACAACTGCCCTGAGAGTACCTGAATCCAACCGGTACGTTTTCTTCCGGTGTAGCCCGCCGCATGCATATCAGCTCCGCGGAGACCCCATGAAGTGCAGCCATATTGCCAAAATCGGCATACCGCTTGCACTCGGCTTGCTCTTGCTGTTGGGGTCAGTCCACCCCGCAACGGCCGATGACCAAGGTCAAATCCAGTGCAGCTTGACGCTCTCTCCTGCGAGCGGACCCGCGCCCCTGACTACCAACGCCAGCGGCGCCTGCAGTGGCGGCAAGCGGCTGAAGCTCACGCTGGCCTGGGGCGACGGATCGCACTCCGCCACCAGCAGCAAAAACAATATCCACGCGCAGCATACCTATGCGTCACCTGGAAGCTACACGGCTGTGCTTACCGCGCAAGACTCGCAGGGTAATTCGGGCAAGGCGGCGCAGGCGGTGAACGCCTCAAAACACAAGAGCCGTCCGCCCGACTGCCAATTCAGCGTAACGCCCACCGCAGGGAATGCTCCGTTGCAAGTCAGTGGACAGGGGAGTTGCTCCGCTCCTGACGGCAACCTGGCTTCCACCTCCATCGCATGGGGCGACGGCGCCACCAGTGCGGGTGATTCCGGAACGCACACTTACCAGCAGGCAGGTACCTTCATTGCCACTTTGACCGGTACGGATACCACCGGGGCCCAGGGGAGTGCCTCGCAAAAAATCACCGTGGCGGGGCCTGCGAACCGTCCTCCAACCTGCTCGTTGAGCCTCTCAAACTCGGCCGGCACAGCGCCGGTGGCAGTGAGTGCAGCGGCCAACTGCAGCGATCCGGAAGGCGCCCTAACCCGCGTGCTGCTGGATTTCGGCGACGGCTTCTATGCCGGCACGGCCAATGCCAGCCATACTTACGGCGCAGCGGGAACGTTCGTAGTGTCGGCGATTGCCTTCGACCAGGCGGGGAATGCCTCCAATCCGGCGCAGCAGACGGTCACGGTGAGCGCGCCTGCCTCCATCTATGCCGGAATTGCCAATGGGCAGGTGGCGCAGTACGACAAGCTAGGCAATCGGCTCTCCGTTCAGGATTCGCGCCTGGGCGGCTCCATGACGGGGATGGCCTTCGACGCAGTGGGGAAGTTGTATGCAACCGCGTTTACCGCGGCCACAGTCGCCAGCTTCGCGAACGGCGCTTTCGCGGGGACGTTTGGCTCGCAATACAACTGCAAACCCGAATCTATCGCCTTCGATTCCGCGGGCAACGCCTACGTCGGCCAGGCGGGCTGCAGCCATGCGCTGCTCAAATTCGACGCTTACGGAAATCTCATTACCAGCTACCCGGTGGCCACCGAGGAAACCGGCAGCGACTGGATCGACATTGCTCCCGACGGGTGCACTATTTTTTACGCTTCCGAGGGCAAGTCCATCCTGCGCTACAACGTGTGCACCCGGCAGCAGCTGCCGGCATTTTCCACTGCTCTGACCAAAGCTCTTTCCTTGAGGATCCTCCCGGACGGTGGCGTGGTTATGGCCAATCTCACCAACCTGATGCGGCTGGATTCGGCCGGCCGGGTGGTAACCACCTACGATGCCCCCGGCGAGGACTGCTGGGCTGCGCTCACGCTGGATGACGATGGCGCATCCTTCTGGGCCGCCGACTACTGCACTTCCGACATTGCGCGCTTTGAGCTGGCTTCGCCATCCCCGGTGATGCAATTCAAGTCGGGGACGGCCGCCAACACGGTGTTCGGAGTAGTGGTGCGGCCAGCAAGCGGCGCCCCCACGCCTGCCGGGCCCTTCGTTGCATCCTCCGCCCAGGCGACGGTGAGCGCGGGCCAGAGCGCCTCTTACAGCCTGACGTTCTCGCCGGCGGGTGCGGCTTCGGGCCAGACGTTTAGTTTTTCTTGCGCCAACCTGCCTGCCAACTCCGATTGCTCTTTCTCGCCAGCCAGTGTGGCGGCGAGCAGTGCCGGTGCGTCCACCACGCTTACTATCAACACGCAGCGGGCGACCGCAGCCTTGCTTCCCTTCCCGTGGACGCGGTACGCGTTCGCTCTGTTGCTGCCCTCGGGACTGCCCCTGCTGCTGGCGGCTTCCCCATGCCGGCGATCACGGCGCAGCCGCAGGATCTTGGCCCTGGCCGCGTTTCTGCTGCTGCTTGTCTTGCTGGCATGTGGCGGCGGAGGCGGCAGTTCGTCCCCTGCTCCGGCCACCCCCACTTCCGCCCCCACGGGCAGCGGCACGACGCCTTCCGGCAGCTACACCGTCATTGTCCGGGCCACCTCGGGCAACCTGCAGAGCTCGACGCCTGTAACCCTGGTCGTGCAGTAGCAGGGTAAGTGGCGGTGTTTGCATGGCTCAATTACCATAGCTGCCGCTCCGAGCGGACCTCCGCCGATGCCGCAGCGCTCCCTCATCATCGTTGGCCTGGGCGAGAGCCTGTGGGACCTGCTGCCCGGCGGCAAACAACTGGGCGGCGCGCCTACCAACTTCGCCTACATGTGCAATTTGCTGGGCGACCGCGGGACCGTCGCCAGCCGCATCGGCCAGGACGCACTGGGCGAGGAAATTGCGCAGACGCTGGAACAGCTGGGGGTCAACCCGCGCTACCTGCAGCGCGATCCTCAGCACCCGACCGGCAGCGTCGAGGTCCACGTGCAGTCCGACGGCCAGCCTTCCTACACCATCCGCGAACACGTCGCCTGGGATTTCCTGGAATGGACGCCGCAGTGGGAGGAGCTGGCGGCGGAAGCCGACGTCGTGTGTTTTGGCACGTTGGCGCAGAGGTCGGCGGTTTCGCAAGCCACCATCGGGCAATTTGTGCGTAGGGCGACAGGGGCGCTGCGAGTTTTCGATGTGAACCTGCGCGCGCCCTTTTATTCGGAAGCGGTCGTGCGGCACTCCCTGGAGCAGGCGGATGTGCTGAAGCTTAATGACCTGGAGCTGCCGGTGATGGCGCATCTGCTGGGCATTCCTTTTCAAGGCGAAAGGCAGTGCGCGCAAGCATTGCTCACGGCGCATGGGCTGAAGCTGGTGTGCGTGACCCGGGGCGCGCGCGGCAGCCTGTTGCTGAATGCCTCGCAGGTGTCGGAACATCCAGGATTCCGCGTGAATGTGGCCGATACGGTGGGGGCGGGCGACGCATTTACCGCCTGCCTGGCGCACCACATCGCCCGCTAGGCGTCGCTGGAGACTGTCAACGCCGAGGCCAACCGCTTCGCCGCCTGGGTAGCCAGCCGGCATGGCGGCACTCCGTCGCTTGCCGGCCGCCCCTTGGACGAAGCGCTGAGCGGGATTGGCAGCAACTGATTTCCGGGGTCGTTTGCCGGCCCGCGAAAGCCGCCGCCGGCCACGACGGTAAGCAAATTTATGCGTCGAGTCCCTAACGGCTTTGTCCTGAGAAGCGCGGTGGTCGCGGCCCTGGGAGGTCTGTTGTTCGGATTCGACACCGCCGTAATCTCCGGAACTACCCACGCGTTGACCCAGGTGTTCCGGCTTACTCCCAACACGCTAGGCCTGAGCGTCTCCAGCGCGTTGTGGGGCACCATCCTTGGAGCGATGCTGGCGGGACTTCCCGGCGAGCGCTGGGGGCGTCGCGACAGTTTGCGCATTCTCGCGATTCTCTACCTGGTATCGGCCCTGGGCTGCGCCTTCGCGCCCAACTGGTACGCGCTGCTGGCCTTCCGCTTTATCGGCGGACTCGGGATTGGCGGCTCCTCGGTGCTGGCTCCCATGTACATCGCGGAAATCGCTCCCGCACAGTGGCGCGGCCGCCTGGTGGGAATGTTTCAGTTCAACGTCGTGCTCGGCATTCTGCTGGCTTACCTGTCGAACTACCTGGTCGGCCTGCAAGAATTTGGCGCCGCCGAATGGCGCTGGGAATTTGGCGTGGCCGCCCTCCCTGCCGGTATCTTCCTGGCCCTGCTGTTCACCATCCCGCGCAGCCCGCGCTGGCTGGTTAAAAAGCAACGGTTGGAGGAAGCCCTGCTGGTGCTGCGGCGCGCGGGCGAGGAGCACGCGGAGGCTGAACTGCGCGATATTGCCAGTTCCATCGACGCCGAGCACGGCCATGCCGACGAACCGTTGTTCTCCGCCAAGTACCGCCTGCCCATCTTCCTGGCTGTGACCATTGGGATGTTCAATCAGCTCTCCGGCATCAATGCCATCCTGTATTACCTGAACGACATCTTCGCCGGAGCGGGCTTCAGCAAGATCTCCAGCAACCTGCAGGCGGTCGCGATCGGGGCCGTCAATCTGCTGTTCACCATGCTGGCCATGTCGCTGATTGACCGCGTCGGACGCAAAGCGCTGCTGCTGGTCGGTTCGGTGGGCACAGCCGCATGCCTGGCGGGCGTGGCCGCTATCTTTGCCTTGCACCGGCACCAGTCAGCGCTGGTGTGGCTGCTGATCGGCTACATCGCCTTTTTCTCCTTCTCGCAAGGCGCGGTGATCTGGGTTTATTTGAGTGAAGTGTTCCCCAACCGGGTGCGCGCCAAGGGTCAGAGCCTGGGCAGCTTCTCGCATTGGTTGATGAACGCGCTTATCTCGTGGACGTTCCCGCTGCTGGCAGCGAGTTCCGGCGCGTGGCCGTTCGCTTTCTTTGCCGTGATGATGGTCCTCCAATTCTTCGTGGTGTTCTTTGTGTATCCCGAAACCAAGCGTGCGACCCTTGAAGATCTGCAGCGGCAGCTCGAGATTGCATAAGCCGGGCGCTTAAAAGTTCGACGCGGGCTCACGCCGGCGCATTAGCGGGCAGCTCAGGTCAAGAGCCGAGCATCTCTACTTGCGTGTCGTTCCCGGAACGATGATGGGGGTTGCAACTCGTGTCCCGCTCGCGGGTTGAAGCATGCGGGACAGCAGGCGGACAGGTGTGCTTAATGGAGCCATGCGTATGACAATCAGCCGCAGCCAAAGCCACGCACCCAGGGTGTTGTGGATCACCCTGCTCTCCCTTTTGACCCTGGCGGTTGCGCGACCCGCGGCGGCCGAACTGGGAGGCGATGCCGCTTCCATCGACCGCGACCAAGTCCGCATGCAGGCGCAGCTGAAGGTCGCGCGCGCGCCGCTGTACACGGTGCACGAGATGCGGGCGCCCACCGGCATCATGGTGCGCGAGTACGTAGCCCGGGCGGGCAATGTGTTCGCCGTCGCCTGGCAAGGACCGTGGCTTCCCGACATGCGGCAGTTGCTGGGCCCCTACTTTCAGCAATACTCGCAAGCGGCGAGAGCTCGCCGTGGGGGTCATGGACCGCTGCTGATCCATGAGCCCGGGCTGATGGTCCAAGTCGCCGGACACCCGCGGTCCTTTGCAGGCCGCGCCTTGCTGCCCCAGATGGTGCCTGCCGGGGTGGCAGTGGAGTCGCTGCGATGATGGGCGAGTTGGCGCTTCGCTCCCGCTCCAGGGTCATTCCCGGCGCCCTGCTGCCGGCTGTCGCCATCCTCGTGTCTTTGCTGCTGGTGGTCGGTTGCGGGGGAGGAGGCTCCTCCTCCAATTCGGGCGGCAATAATGGCGGGACCAATCCCACGCAGAACGTTCAGCCGCTCAACGTGGATCCCGGTCCGGCGGGCAATTATGCCAATGGGGCGTTCACCAGCGTGAACGTTTGCGTTCCTGGAAGTTCCAGTTGCCAGACCATCAGCGGTGTGCTGGTCGATACCGGCTCCAGCGGATTGCGCGTGCTCTCTTCGGCGCTCTCGCTTCCTCTGCCGCAGCAGAAGGATGGCAACGGGAACGCAATTGCCGAGTGCAACCAGTTTCAGGACGGCTTCACTTGGGGGCCTGTCCAAACGGCCGACATCCAGATCGCGGGCGAGCAAGCCAGCGCGGTACCTATCCAGGTGATCGGAGCGCCCCAGTTTCCCGTTCCCACAGGTTGCACCAACACCGGCCTGGCCTCGGAAGACACGCTGCAGACGCTGGGCGCGAATGGCATTCTCGGGGTGGGCACATTCCGCCAGGATTGTGGTCCGGCGTGCGCCCTCAGCGGCTCGGGTAATCCCAACTTGTACTTCACTTGTCCGAGTTCCGGCTGCGTGCCCACCGCGGAGGCAGTCGCAAATCAGGTCCAGAACCCGGTGTGGATGTTCGCCAGCGACAACAATGGAGTGCTGATCCAGCTGCCCTCGGTAGCAACGGGCGGCTCCGGCCCCTTGAGCGGCACGCTCACGTTCGGGATTGGCACCCAGTCGAACAACGGACTGGGCAACGCAACCGTCTTTATGCTCAACAACCAGGGAGAATTCACCACCACCTTCAACCAGCACACGGTGACCGGATTCATTGATAGTGGTTCCAACGGATTGTTCTTTCTGGACAGCAGCAGCACCGGCCTTCCCACCTGCACCGGCAGCAAGAACGCGTCCTCGTTCTACTGCCCCAACAGTACGCAGCACTTTTCGGCCACTAACCTGGGCACCAACGGCGCCAGCAATCAGGTGAGCTTCGCCGTCTCCAATGCCAATACCCTGTTCTCGGTGCCGGGCGCGGTCGCCTTCAGCGATCTCGCGGGTCCCAATCCCGGCTTCTTCGACTTCGGATTGCCTTTCTTCTACGGAAGAAATGTGTTCACCGCGATCGAAGGCCAGAGCACGAGCGCGGGCATGGGACCGTTCTGGGCGTATTGAGTGTTGCCGGCGCGAATTCCCCGCTGAGTTCAGTTCCGCGCCCATAGCGATGTTTGTCGCCTCGCGAGTGGGCCATCCGCTGTAGGATTTGGCATGCCCGCTCGTCAGCCCGGAGGAGGAGCGCGCGCCCAGGTCAGCACCTGGCGTTTCGCCCTGCGCGCCCTCGCCTATCGCAATTACCGGCTGTTTTTCGGCGGCCAGAGCGTCTCCCTGATCGGGACGTGGATGACGCGGATTGCCACCAGCTGGCTGGTCTACCGGTTGACGGGTTCCCCGGTGTTGCTGGGTGTGACCGGTTTTGCCGGGCAGATCCCCACCTTCGTGCTCGGCCCTTTCGCGGGTGTGTGGGTGGATCGCTGGGACCGTCAGCGCACGCTGGTGGTTACCCAAATTCTCTCCATGCTGCAATCGTTCGCGCTCGCCGGATTGGCGCTGGGCGGCATCATCACCATTGCCGACGTGATCTGGCTTAGCCTCGCCCAGGGCGTCATCAACGCTTTCGATATGCCGGCGCGACAGGCGTTCGTGGTCCAAATGGTGGACAACCGCGAGGACCTGGGCAACGCCATCGCGCTCAATTCCTCCATGGTCAATGCCGCGCGCCTGCTGGGGCCGTCGCTGGCGGGCCTGGTGATCGCCGCGGTAGGAGAGGGCTATTGTTTCCTGCTCGACGGCATCAGCTACATCGCCGTCATCGTTTCCCTGCTGGCCATGAGCGGGGTGCGCTCCGTCCTGCCGGCAAAGCATAAAGCGGTGACGCAGGAGATCCGGGAAGGCTGGAGCTACGCCATGGGCTTCGCCCCCATCCGCTCCATTCTCTTGCTGCTTGCGCTGGTCAGCCTGGTGGGCATGCCGTACACGGTGCTTATGCCGATTTTCGCCGGCCAGGTTCTGCACGGAGGGCCGCACACCCTTGGGTTCCTGATGGGCGCCTCGGGGGTAGGTGCGCTGGGCGCGGCCTTCATCCTGGCGGCGCGACGCACCGTGCTGGGCCTGGGCCGCGTGGTGCCGCTGGCGGCGGCTCTGTTTGGCGCCGGCCTGATCGGATTTGGGCTCTCCCGCTTGCTCTGGCTGTCGCTGCTCCTGATGATGGTGACCGGCGGCGCCATGATGCAGCACATGGCCGCCAGCAATACCATCCTGCAAACCATCGTGGAGGAAGATAAGCGCGGCCGCGTCATGAGCTTCTACTCCATGGCCTTCATGGGGATGGCTCCGTTTGGCAGCCTGCTGGCCGGCGCACTGGCCAGCCGCCTGGGGGCCCCGCGCACGCTCATGCTGGGCGGAAGCGTCTGTATCGCCGGGGCGGCCGCTTTCACGCTGCACCTCCCCCGGATCCGCACCCTGGTTCGCCCTATCTATTCCGAGCTGGGCATCATCCCCGAAGTTGCAGCCGCCGTACAGAACACCAGCGCCTTGCATACTCCGCCACAGGAGTAACCGCACGGCACAACGGGCTGGGGAAGCAATCCCGTAGCGAGGCTCGCCCTCTTTCCCGAAATGGGAATCTGGCTTCCGCCAAGCTGGCAAGCGTCACCGTTGCCGTCGGCACAAGGGTCGTACGCTGGGGTTGGAAGTACGGCGGCGCCCAGCAGGCCGTGGGCGCCGCGGCCAAGGAGGGCACATGAAGACCTTCAGCCTCTTTATCGGCATGTTCCTTGCAGTCGTGGTCATCGCCGTCCTTCTGCTGGTGTTCGGGGTCAAGTTCGGCCGCCCATCGGCCGCGAGTGCCGCCGTTTACAACCCGGCGACCGAGGTCATGATGACCGGCACAATCCAGGAGGTGCAGGACTTCACCTGTCCGGTGAGCGAGCGGGAAGTTGGGCGGCACCTGCAGCTGCAGACCGCAGACGGGCTGGTGCAGGTCCACTTGCTGCCCAGCCGCATTCTGCGCAGCCAACGGGTGGAGTTCAAGGCCGGCGAGCGCGTTGAGGTGATTGGCTCCAAAACGCGGCTGCTCGGCCAGGATGGGCTGATCGCCCGCGAGGTGGTCCTGGGCACCCACACGTTCACGTTTCGCGACCAGAAGGGCACCGTGCTGATGCAGCAATAGAGCCTGGGAAGGAGGCCGCCAATGCAGCTGGACTTCAGCTCCGAAGAGCGCGAACTCCTGCTCCAGATGCTGCAGGAACACCAGCGCGAGCTGCTGCGGGAACTCGCGCATACCGACCACCGCGAGTTTCGGCTGAGCTTGCGCGAAAAGGTACGCACCCTGGAGCGCGTGCTCGACAAGCTTGGGGCGGCCGCCGCCGCATAAACGGTCGGGTGTTGTGGGGCAGAGGCCCGGCGGAAGGAGGCCCGTATGTTTGCCGTCCGGCTGGTGCAGTTGATCGAGGACCACGCAGACAACCTCTCAGAAGGCTTACTGCGCAAGGTGCGAACCTCGCCGCGGTGCAGCGAAGTGGCGCGGCGCGTGCCCCCGGAAGAATTGAAGAGGCGCGCGCACGACGTTTATCACCACCTTACCGACTGGCTGCTCAACACCACCGAAAGCGAGATCGAGGAGCGCTACCTGGGACTGGGCATGCGGCGCGCCCGCCAGGGCATTCCCTACAGCCATGTGTTTTGGGCGCTCCGCACCACCAAGGAGCACCTCTGGGATTACCTGCAGCGCGAAGGACTGCTCGACGGCCCGGTGGAGTTGTGGGGCGAGATGGAACTGCTGCACTGCCTGGAGCGATTTTTTGATTCCGCGCTGTATTACACCGCGGTGGGCTATGAAAGCGTGCGTCAGGAGCACCCGGCGGACGAAAACGCCATGCAAGGGTCGGCCAGCCGCTGAACAGCGCGCACTGCCGGGGGCGAACCAGGCGAGGGAGGCATCATGAAGCTTTTACTGTTGGCTCTGTCATTTCTGGCGGCGAGTGCGGCGTACGCCCAGGAGAGGTCGGTTATCACGGTCAAGAACAGCACGGTTTCAGGCGACGCCATCATCGTAACCGTCCAGATCGAGGGGGAGACGCACGACCTGCAGTGCAGCAAGTCGGTTCTGCTCTGCAAGGCGCCGGAACCAGGCAAGTACGTGATGGTTCGTCTGCCCAAAAATAGAGGCATTTACGAGTGCGCCAACGTTGATCTGTATCGCGAATCCGACGACAACGAACCAGCCACCAAGGTTGGCCAGTATTGCCTGCTGGGCAAGTAGCCGCCCACCGTCTTCACGGCCGCGCCACCCGCGCCCTTGGATTTCTGCCGGGGCACGAGATAATACTCGGCGCTCCGCGCCAACGATGACGGCAGCGGATCCCGCGGCATGGCCGAACAGCGCACCCATCCGACGCCGGCGACCGTAGACGTGGCTCAAGCCTCCGGCGCCTTGCACCGCCGCCTGAAGCAGCGCCAACTCAGCATGATCGCCATCGGCGGCGCGATCGGTGTCGGTCTGTTTCTGGGAAGCAGCGTAACCGTGGACCTGGCTGGCCCGGGGGTGATCGTCACCTACTTGCTAGGCGCGGCAGTTGCGCTGGTAGTGGCGTACGCCCTGGCCGAGATGGCGGTGGTGCACCCGGTGGCCGGCTCCTTCGGAATCTACGCCGAGCGCTACCTGAGCCCCTGGGCTGGATTTGCCGTTCGCACCACGTACGCCCTGGTGCAGATCATCGCCATCGGCGCGGAAGTGACCGCGGTCGCCATCTACTTCGGCTTCTGGTATCCGGCGGTTCCGCAGTGGATGTGGGTGACGGCCGTCTCCGCCCTTCTGGTCGCCATCAATGCCCTGCAGGTGGGGCGCTTCGGTGAACTGGAATACTGGTTCGCGCTGGTCAAGGTGGTGGCGATTGTTGCCTTTATTGTTGTCGGCATTGCGCTGGTGTCAGGCCTGGGGCGCGACTCCGCCCTGGGCCTGGCCAACCTGACCGCGCACGGTGGCTTCCTGCCGCACGGCTGGAGGGGAGTCTGGCTCGCGCTCACCCTGGCCATCACCAGCTACATGGGAGTAGAGGTCATCGCCGTGACCGCGGGCGAGGCGCGCGACCCGGAAACCTCGATCCCCCGCGCCATGCGCAGCATCGTTTTTCGTTTGATCGTCTTTTATGTTCTGGCCATCAGCGTCATGTTGGCCATGACCCCCTGGAACCAGGCCAGCGGGGGAGGCGGGATTACCGGCAGCCCGTTTGTGCGCGCCTTTCAGAGCGCGGGACTACCCTATGCCGCCGGAATCATGAACCTGGTGGTGATCACCGCCGCGCTCTCCAGCTCCAACACCGACCTGTATCTCTCTACGCGCATGTTATTTTCCCTTGCGCGCGGCCGGTATGCGCCAGCATGGGTGGGCCGGGTTACGGCCGGCGGCGTGCCACGGCATGCGCTGGCCATTTCCACCGCGGGGATGGTTGCGGCCATCCTGCTCTCCATATACGCCCCGAAGGGCGCGTTTCTCTTGCTTTACGGCGTCGCCGTGGCCGGTATGTTCTTCGTATGGACAACCATTCTGATCACGCACCTGCGGTTTCGCGCGTCCATCGGCGCCAGCCGCGCAGCGCGACTGCCGCTGCGGCTCCCGCTGCACCCGTTTCCGACGCTGCTCGGCATTGCCGCGTTGCTGGCCATCACGGCCACAACCTTCTTCGTAAAAGGGCTGGAGTACACGGTGCCGGCGTTTGTGCCGTTTTTGCTGCTGATCACCCTGGTGTATTGGAAACTCCGCGGACGGGCTGCGCAGGGCGTCCAGGGTGCGCGGGCCGCCGAAGCCACAGGGGAAGCGGGCGTGGACCAATGACAATCTCCCGGGTTGGCGCGCTCACCGCTGCGCTCGCGATTGCCCTGCTCAGCCTGCCGGCGCAGCCGCAGAACATTCCCTACTCGGCCGATTGGTGCCGCAAGCTGCCGCGCCCGCAGTATGCCCGCCTGGAGCGGGTCGCCGATCCCGATCCCTGGTTCCAGGTGTATCGCGTGGCGCCCGGCGTGTTCGCGCTGTACGAAGGCCACCAAGCCGAGGAGGTCATCTCCTACCTGATCGTCGGCCGCAAGCAGGCGTTGCTCTTCGATACCGGCATGGGCATCGAACCCATCCGCCCGTTGATTGAACGCCTGACGCGCCTTCCCGTGGTCGTGGTGAATTCCCACTCCCATTACGACCACGTCGGCGGCAATCACGAGTTTAGCGACGTGCGCTCGTTGGACCTGGCCTATACCCGGCAGCATGAAAAAGGCTATGAGCACGCCATGGTCGCCGAGGAGGTCCAGCCGGAGAACCTTTGCGGCGCTTGGCCGCTCGGCTTTGTGCCGGCGAAGTACTCCATCCAGCCGTGGAAGGCCACCCATGAGCTGCACGATGGTACGCGAATCGCGCTTAGTGGTCGCACGCTGGAGGTCATCGCTGTGCCCGGACATACCCCGGACTCGATCGCGCTTCTCGACCGCGCTCACCGGCAGTTGTTTGTGGGCGATACTTTCTATCCCGGACCGATCTGGTTGTTCGTGCCGGAAACCGACTGGCGCGCTTATCGTCGTTCGGTGGACCGGCTGGCCGGCATGGCCCGCTCTCTGCGGCAGGTGTTTCCGGCGCACAACGTGCCGGTAGCATCGCCGGCGGAGCTCTTGCGGCTGCAGGAAGCCGGCGCACAAGTCGATTCCGGCAATCTGAAACCTGTTATCCTGCCAGGCGGTCGCCGGGAATACCGCTTTCATGGCTTTTCCCTTCTTCTGCGCTGACGCGGGACAACACCCGGCGTCCCAACGACCTTGTGCCGGGAATTTGCATCCAAGCTAGACACGCGCGCGGCAGTGCCGCCCTATGGAGGACATTGTGAACGAATTGCTGAGGCTCCTGGCCATTCTGAAGAACGTGCGTGAAGCCTACGCCGGGTTGCGCGACCGCACCGCCGAATACATTCCCGCACTGCAAGAGCGGCGCCGTGGACCGGGTCTCAGCAGCGTCGCCAGCTTCGCCGCGGGAATGGGATTGGGCGTAGGGCTGGGCATCCTGCTGGCGCCCGAAAGCGGCGAGCGCACTCGCAGGCGAATCCAGGATGCGGGACGACGCTTGGCGGGGACGGTCGCGTCGGGAGAGCACTCCGAAGGCGCCCAGGACCGGTCCGCGCCGCGGACACTCGACATCGTGCGCTCCGCTACGCAGCCCAGCGTCCAACTGCGCCCAACGGAGGAGGCCGGAGTTGCCGGCGGGCGGAACGACGCGCTGTCCTTCATCAACCACGGCAGCCGCGAAGAGCTGATTCAGGTAGAGGGAATCGGCCCGGTGGTCGCTTCCGCCATCCTCAAGGGACGCCCCTACGCGTCACTCGAGGCGGTTCTCCAGGACAAGAACCTGCCGCCCTCCACGGTGGAAAAGGTGCAGGCGGAATGCGATCGTCGTAGAACGGCCTAAGCGCGCACATCCCTCTGCCACTCTCGCTCCACAAACAGCGCGCGCTGCGTGCGCACGCCTATTCAGGCTGCGAGGGACTCACCTATTGCCCCAACGGGGGATTTTTGCGGCAGCTGTCGCACAGCCCGTAGATCTGGAAGGTGTGCCGGGTGGTCAGGTAGTGGTGCTTGCGGCCGATCTCCTGCTCCAGTTTTCCCACCTCGGGAGAAAAGAACTCAACGGAGCTGCCGCAGCGCGTGCATACCATGTGGTGATGGCTGCGCCGGTTGTACTGGTGCTCGTACCGGGCCACCCCATCATGAAAGGCGACTTCGCTGGCCAGGCCGCACTCGGCCAGCAGCTTCAGGGTGCGATAGACGGTGGTGAAGCCGATGCGGGGATCTTTCTTTTTCACCAGGCGGGCGAGCTCGTCGGTGGAGAGGTGCCCGCGGGTTTCCAGGAACGTACGCAGGATGGTATCGCGCTGCCCGGTGTGCTTCAGCCCCACCCGCTTGAGGTGACGGTGCAGGATCTGCTCCGCCTCCCGCATCATTTCGGGCGAGGTCAGTTCCAGGTCATCAATGCGTTTCTGCAGCATGGGGGCGCAGGAGAAGTGGCCGGGGAAAAAGCATAGCATCGGGGGCGGCGATTATGAAAATGAAATTCATTTTCATAAAGCCCACTTTCAACCCTCCCCCCTCCCTCTCTGCCGCTCCAGCCAGGCCCTTCCTGCCCCCCCTCCTCCTGCCACGCTACAATCCATCGGCAGATGCGGACCCGCGCGGCGACCAGCGACAGCAAACGCGCCCAGCCCCTCCTCTTCCGTTGGATTGCATTGAGCCTCGTGATCTTCCTGTTGCTCTGCGCCCTGGGCATCTTCTGGTTCGTGCACGTGGCGCGCGCGGCCCTGCCTGAGCTCGAGGGTAGCTTGCGGGTCCCCGGGCTGAAGGCGCCGGTCACCGTCACCCGCGAGGCGCACGGGGTGCCCACGATCGACGCAGCCGACGACCACGATCTTTACTTTGCGCAAGGCTACGTGACGGCGCAGGACCGCCTCTGGCAGCTCGACATCACCCGGCGCTTCGCCGGCGGCGAGCTGGCCGAGGTTCTGGGACCCGCGTTCGTGGAACACGATCGCGAGCAGCGCATTCTGCTGCTGCGCGCCCGGGCGGAACGCGGCGTGGAGGAGCTCAGCGCGCGCGACCGCGGCTTCCTGGAAGCCTATGCCGCCGGCGTGAACGCCTACATGCAATCCCATGGCGACCGGCTGCCCCTGGAGTTTCGCCTGCTGCGCTACAGGCCGCGTCCCTGGACACCGGCGGACACTCTGGTCATTTACGCCAACATGGTGAAGGAGCTGAACCACTACTCGGCGTGGACAGCACTCGCGCGCGAGCGCGTGCTCGCCAAGCTGGGGCCGGAGATGGCGGCGGACCTATACCCGGAGGTTTCCCCGAGCGACCATCCTCCCGGCCAGGACGAGGCTGCGGGCAATACGGGCGCGACCGTTCCGCGTCCCGGCGCCAGCGCGGGGCCGCCAAGGCGCAATTCGCTGCTGGCCGGGACCGTACCCAGTGTCTCGCCGCCGGAGACCTTCCGGCCGGGCTCCAATAACTGGGTGGTGTCCGGCGCGCACACTGTTTCCGGCAAGCCGCTGCTGTCGAACGACCCGCACCTGGGACACCAGATGCCGGCACTGTGGTACGAAATTCATTTGAAGTCGCCGGGACGGGATGTTGCCGGCGTCAGCCTCCCGGGCGCGCCCACGGTCATCCTGGGGCACAATCAGCGGATAGCCTGGGGGTTCACCAACATCGGGCCGGCCGTCGAAGACGTGTTCGTGGAGAGCTTCAACGGCCAGGGACAATACCGCATGCCGGGCGGGTGGCGGGAACCTGAGCGCCGGCAGGAGATTATCCGCGTCAAGGGCGGACCGGACGTGTCCCTGGAAGTGTCCGTCACGCGGCATGGGCCGATCATCACGCAGCTGGTCCCCGGCGAGAAGCGCGCTCTGGCGCTGCAGTGGACACTTTACGGGCCGGGGGCGCTCAGCCTGCCGTTTCACGACGTGAACGGCGCGGGCAACTGGGACGAGTTCCGGCGCGCATTTTCTACCTGGGTGGCGCCGGGCCAGAACGTCGTGTATGCCGATGTGGACGGCCACATCGGATACCAGGCGACGGGGCGCGTCCCGATTCGCGCATCGGGAAAAGGCGAACTGCCGGCTGCCGGCTCCGACGAGGCCCATGACTGGACCGGGTACATCCCTTTCGACCGGCTGCCCAGCGTATTCGACCCGCCCTCGGGCGTACTCGCCACCGCCAACGGACGCATCACACGCGATGGCTATCCCTACTTGATCGCCACCGAGTGGGAAGCGCCCTTCCGCACCGAGCGCATCTACCATGTGCTCACCTCGGGCCGGAAATTCTCCGCAGCCGACATGCTGGCGCTGCAAACTGATGTTTACTCGGCCTTCGATCATTTCTGCGCGGAGAAGTTCGTGTTTGCGCTGGATCACGTGCGACAAGTAACGCCGCGGGCGCGCCAGGCAAGGGATTTGCTGCGGAGCTGGAACGGGCGCATGGACGTCAACTCCGCCGCCGCCGTCATCGAGGTGGCAGCGCGGCGCCAGCTCTATCGCCTGTTGCTCGAGCCCAAGCTGGGCCCGGCCGCCGAGGACAGTGACCGCCATGCGGCGGGCACCAGCTGGAGAACCTACGACTGGTTCATGTGGCCGGTGTGGATGCAGAACACTCTCACTACCCAGCCTAAGCGCTGGCTGCCCGCCGGCTACAGCAATTACGACGATCTGCTCGCGGACGCGGTGGAAAAAGCCATTAGCGCTGCCGGCGCTCCGGCCGACCTGGCCTCGTGGCGCTGGGGAGAGTCGCACCCGGTCGAAATCCAGCACCCAATTCTGGGGCGCATACCGGTGCTGCGGCGCTGGACTGGACCGGGCGTGCAACCGCAGTCGGGCGACCAGTTCACGGTGAAGGCCGTGGGGCGGGATTTCGGCCCCTCGGAGCGCACCACCGTCGATTTGTCGAATCTGGACAGCTCGACGCTGAACATCGTGACCGGCCAATCGGGCGTTCTGTTCAGCCCCTACTACATGGACCAGTGGGGCGCGTGGTCTACGGGAAAAACTTTCCCGCTTCCCTTCTCACCGGGAGCGGTCAGCGCCACGCGCGCGCACCAGCTGGTGCTGCAGCCGTAGCCCGCCCCCGCATCTTAGCCGCGGCGATCGCTGCTCACGACGGCTAGTCCACTTCTTTGACGTCGGAGGCCTGGCCGACAATGTCGATGAAGGCGGAAGTCGAAGGCTGGCTGGTGGTGGTATCGAAGATGCGCAGCTCGCCGCCTTCGATCACGTACACCACATTGCGATTGGCAATCGGGGCGATACCGGTCACGTCGCCATTGTTGCTGTCCACCACGGCGGTGCCCGCGCCGGTATCGAACACGCTCACGCATCCGCGGCGGCCCTGGGTACATCCTTGCGCGCCGATGAAGAGCTTGTTGTTGGTGCCCAGCGCCATGATGGAGTGGAATCCGTCGCCGATCGCGACGGGGGAAGAAGCGGTGAGCGGCGAGGTGCTCACCGACTGCAGGGTGCCGCTACCCGAGGCGCTGCCGGCCACCAGCACGTTCCCGTTCACCAGGGCGCCCACGGTGGCTCCGGCCACGGGAACGCTGGCGCCCGGCGCGTTGCTGTCCATGCGCAGCGCGGTCACGCTTGCGGCGGTGCCCCCGCACTCCGGGCCGCAGTTCATGACATACGCAATGCTGTCATCTTCGCTGAAGACGGCAAAGACCGGACGATCGAAACCCGCGACCGGGGTCGCCGGTATTCCCTGGCCGATATGCGACACGTCCAAAACTGTCAGTGAATTGGAATTCTCGCTGAAAGCCAGCAGCCGGGTGCCTCCATGGTTGATGACAAGGCGGTTGACCGAGGGAATGTTCAGCGTGGACATGAGGGTGGCGTTGCTGATGTCCACCACCTGGAGGCTGCCCGCAGGAAGCCCGAGCGAGACGGCGGCGGGAAGGGCGGCGAAGGCAAATTTGCTGTCCGGCGAAACTACGATGCTGCTGGCCGTACCCCCCAGGGGCAGGGTGTGGATCTGCTGCTCCTGCACGTTGGAAACGAATACCAGCGTATTAGTGCCGTTAGCGAAGACCAGGGTCTGGGTCTTGTCGGGTGTTTCCAGCAGCATGCCCGGCTGGCTGCCGACCTGGATCGTGTGTCCCTGCACCAGCGTGTCGTGCTGCGCATCCACGATGTCGAGAACGCCGGTGAAGGAATTGGAAACAAACGCCCGCACCTTAATGCCGCTGGTCGTGTTCTGCTGGGCCGAGCTGCTGCCGCCGCCCCCGCAGCCGGCCAGCAGCAGGAGCAAGGGGAAAACAAGTAACAGCACCGCGCCAGCGCGGGCGCGGCCCGCCGGGCCATGCACACTAAGCCGTTGAGTTTGCACGCTGAAAATCGTGATTATAGCAGAGCGTCGCGGGTCTTCGGCGGCTGCGGCGCTGCCGCCAATCCTGTATTCTGATCGCAATGCGCGCGGACTTCCTCTCCCGCCTGGAAAAAGGGCCGCTGCTCTGCGACGGCGCCATGGGTACGGTGTTGTATGCCAAGGGCATCTTTATCAACCGCTGTTACGACGAGCTGAACTGCTCGCAACCGGACCTGATCCGCGGCATTCACCACGAATATCTGCAAGCCGGCGCCGACATTATCGAGACCAACACGTTCGGCGCCAATCCGGCCCGGCTGGCACGCCACAGCCTGTCGGAGCGCACGCGCGAATTCAATCGCGCCGGGGCGCAGCTGGCCCGGGAGGCAGCCAAGAGCTTCGACGCCCTGGTGGCGGGCTCGGTAGGGCCCCTGGGCATCCGCATCGAGCCCCTGGGCAAGACCGCGCGCGAGGAAGCCCGGGCCATGTTCCGCGAGCAGATCGCGGCACTGGTGGAGGGCGGCGTTGATCTGCTCATGCTGGAAACCTTCGGCTACCTGGAAGAATTGCACCAGGCAGTGCTGGCCGCCCGGGAGGTGGACCCAGGAATCCCCGTCGTCGCCCAGGTCACGATCGATGAGGACGGTAACTGCCTGGACGGCTCCGACCCGGAAAGCTTCACGCCGCGCATGGCGGACTGGGGCACGCAGGTGATCGACTGCAATTGCAGCGTGGGCCCGGTGGCCATGCTGAGCACGCTGGAGCGCATGCGCCGGGTCACTGACCTGCCGCTCTCCGCCCAGCCCAATGCCGGAATGCCGCGCGCGGTGGACGGGCGCAACATCTACCTGTGCTCCCCGGAATACATGGCCAGCTATGGGCGCAAGTTTGTGGCTGCGGGGGTGAAGCTGATTGGCGGATGTTGCGGCACCACCCCAGAACACATTCGCATCATGAAGTCGGGCTTGCGGGTGAGCGAGGCGCGCACCCGCGCCAGCGTCTTTCCGGTGCCTAAGGCGGCAGCATTGTCGCCGATCCCGGTTCCGGCCCTGAAGCAGCGCTCGCGCCTGGGCGCGCGCATCGCTGCCGGCGAATTCGCCACCATGGTGGAGGTGGTGCCGCCCCGCGGCACCGACATCTCGAAGGAGCTGGAGGGCGCACGCTTTCTGAAATCCGTCGGGGTGGACGCTATCAATATCCCCGACAGTCCGCGCGCGTCGGCGCGCATGAGCAACCAGGCGCTGGCCACTCTCATTCAGCAGCAGGTGGGCATCGAGGCGGTCCTGCACTACACCTGCCGCGACCGCAATGTGCTCAGCATTCAATCGGACTTGCTGGGCGCTTCCGCCATCGGCATTCACAATCTCATCTGCATCACCGGCGATCCCCCCAAGCTGGGCAATTATCCCGACGCCACGGCGGTGTTCGACGTGGACGCCATCGGCCTGGTCAATATCGTTCACAACCTGAACCGCGGCCTGGACATCGGCGGCAACCCCATGGGCACTGGAACGGGCTTCGTGATTGGGGTGGGCGCGAATCCCGGGCTGCCCGACATGGACGAGGAAGTCCGGCGCTTCGAATACAAGGTGGAAGCGGGGGCGGAATACGCGGTCACGCAGCCCGTGTTCGATATCGCCCTTTTGGAAAGCTTTCTGCGGCGCATCGAGCACTGCCGGATTCCTGTGATTGCCGGCATCTGGCCTTTGGTGAGCGTGCGCAACGCCGAGTTCATGAAGAACGAGCTGCGGGTTTCGGTGCCCGATTCCATCTTCCAGCGGATGGCCCAGGCGGCGAATCCCGAAGCCGCGCGCCAGGAAGGCGTCGCGATCGCGCGCGAGATGTTGTGGGCGCTCCGCGACCTGGTGCAGGGGGCGCAGATCAGCGCGCCTTTCGGCAAGTACTCAGCCGCCGCCGACGTTCTTGAAGTCCTGGGCACCGGGGGAAACGTAGGCGCAGCATGCTCA
>JAMXLI010000177.1 GCA_024281115.1 Terriglobales bacterium
CATCGAAGCTGACCAGTCCATTCAAATTCAAGGCGCCGGTCACCACCAGGATTCCTGCCCCCGATGCGCCACCTCCCATCGTCAGATCGCCGTTGACAATCGTGATCTGCGGGTTTGCATCGGTCCCGAGAGTCGTTGCTGAAGTCGGTCCGGTGAGGGTCTGGTTGGCAAAACTTGTGACTGTACTTACCACACTCTGAATGCCGCCAACCGTTTGCCACTGACTGGCCAGGCTGTTGGATGCATTCAGATTCTCTACGTCGGGGGTGGTGGACCCGCTGCCTGTGTAATGGTCGTAGCGATTCGACGGAATGGCGGTATCAATCGCGGTAACAGAAGAGTTGTCCCATGCGCCCACACCCGGAAGGGAAGGTAAAGCGCTGCCGCCGCAGCTCCGCTGATCCACCCCGCTGATGTGAAAACCGTTGGAAGTCGGCGCGCCATAAGTGGCGCCCGCACCGTCCAGGGTCAGCGCCGAAGGCAGGCTGGGCAGTCGCAACTGCACTGTCTCCATCTGCGCCATACGCCGTGAACCGTTAGATGTGACCGCCAGGGAGGTCAGCATGTACACCGGCACATAAATCTGGCCCATCGACTGGCAGTTCGCCGTGCCCGCCGAAAGCAGGACCTCCTGCGAGCCGTTCCAGCAAACTTGCGTGCCGGAGGTGGTACTACCAGAGCTGCCATTGACGTAGTAACGAGGTACCGAGGCATTGGCCTTATAAGTAATCCGTACCCATTTGTAGCTCATCGCGCCGGCCGTGTTCGCCAGCGGGCTGGTACTCGTGGCCTGGGAATACCATGTGGAGCCGCTGGGCGCGGAGGTGCAACGCACCCCTAATCCCGGACTGCTCAAACTCAGGCCCCCGAAGCTTTCCTGGCAAAGCTCGTCGTCAAAATAGGTATTGCTGGTATTCCAAGGTTGGTCGGTATCCGAGTTTCCGGCGGGATTGACCAGGTACACCACGCCGCCAGTCGAAGAAGGCATTTGGGAAGGTAGCGTAATCGGGGAAGCGGCGGTGGGACGCAAGCGGTCCCGGGCTTCCTCCAGCCCGCCTCGGGCCGCGTAATAAGCTTGAATCGAAGAACGGAAATTATCGTTGACCCGGGTTTCCGTGTCACCAATGTACATCAGGCCCATGGCGATGGCCGTCAGCAGAAGCAGGGAGAAGATGCACAGGAGAAGTGCAATGCCACGCTGGGACTCGGCAAGGGGATGCGCTTCCGCGCCTGCCGCCCGAGGCAATCCTGGCACGACATGGGACATGGCCTAAAGGGTAAGGCAGGCGACAAGCCTCACAAAGTGACGAAGGTACTGTGGCCGCAGCAGATGGTAATTGAACCTACTTGCGCGTGAACCGGTTGCGTACACCATTAAGCCGTAAGCTGGCTGTGGGAGAAACCTTGGTCCATTCGGTCCGCGGATTCAGCAAATGCGACTCTGCAACCTTCCTGAACTTTCCCCGAGACCGCGACAGAAGACCCGCCGCATGAACGAATTGTCATCTTGCTGAAATGCAGCTTTATGGGTCATCTTTGCCCTGGAAACATCTAAGAATTCAGCATCATGAGAATCGCCGCCGCAGGCAGCGCCTTTCCGCAACATTACTACTCGCAGCAGATCATCCAGGAGGCGCTGAAGCGCCACTGGGCGGGGATGCTCGACAATCCGAGTGTGGTTGACCGGTTGTATGCGCGGGTGGGGGTGAGCGGGCGACACCTCGCGCTGCCTATCGAGCAATATGAGGAGCTGAAGCGATGGAGACAGAACAATGATGCTTGGATCCAGGTGGCGGTAGAACTGGGAGAGAAAGCGCTGTGCCGCGCGCTGACGCGCGCCGGCTTATCCACCCAGGACCTGCACGCCCTGTTTCTGGTTTCGATCACCGGAATTGCCAGTCCTTCGATCGATGCGCGTCTCATTAACCGGATGGGATTGCCGCTGAACCTGAAGCGGGTCCCGATTTTTGGCCTGGGCTGCGTGGGCGGGGCGGCGGGTATTGCCCGCGCCGCCGATTACGTGCGCGCTTTTCCCCAACACGCGGCGGCGGTGCTCGCCATCGAACTATGCTCGCTGACCTGGCAGCGCGAAGACGTTTCCATCGCGAACATGATCTCTTCCGGTCTGTTCGGAGACGGCGCTGCGGCCGTGGTGCTTACCGGTGCGGCAAAAGGCGAGCACGGACCCCAGGTCCTGGCAACGCGCTCCAGCTTTTATCCCCACACGGAAGATGTGATGGGCTGGGACATTTCGGAGAAGGGTTTTCGGATCGTGCTCTCATCCCAGGTGCCCGCCATGGTCTATCGGCACTTGCGCGAAGACGTCGAGCAATTCCTCGCGGACCACAGCCTGACGCGACACGATATTGCCAGCTGGATCATGCACACCGGCGGTCCCAAGGTGCTCGAAGCTTTGCAGGACGCGCTCGAATTGCCGCCGGGCGCGCTCGATGCCTCCTGGGAGAGCCTGAACCGGGTTGGAAACCTTTCCTCCGCCTCGGTGTTATTGGTGCTGGAGGATGTCATGTTGCGCCGGCGTCCTGCCCCCGGCAGCTATAGCCTGCTGGCGGCCATGGGGCCCGGATTTTGCGCTGAGCTGGTGCTGCTGCGCTGGTAGTCCATTCATGCATTTAATTCCAAGAGAAACAGAGGTTTTTATTGTCGGCGGAGGGCCTGCCGGCCTGGCCGCGGCCATTGCGGCGTGCCAAGCGGGATTGAAGGTAACGGTCGCCGACAGTTCGATTCCTCCGATCGACAAGGCGTGCGGCGAAGGCATCATGCCCGACGGCTTGGCTGCGCTCGAACAACTGGATGTAACCGTGGATGACTCCATGGCGGCGCCTTTCCTCGGGATCCGCTTTGTGGGCGAAGGCCTTTCGGTAGCCGCGAAATTCGCGCACGGCGTGGGCCGCGGCGTGCGGCGCACCACGTTGCATACCGTCCTGGCCGGGAAAGCTGCCAATTCCGGCGCGCGCTTGCTATGGGGCGCACGGGTGAGCGGGCTGACCGAGCGAGGCGTGACGGTCAATGGCCGCGAAATCTCGTCCCGCTGGGTAGTGGGCGCAGATGGCCACAACTCTCGGGTGCGGCGCTGGGCGGGGCTGAAAGGACACAACACTCGGCCGCCACGCTTCGGTTTTCGTCGGCACTTTGCGGTGTCGCCGTGGTCACAGTACGTGGAGGTGTATTGGAGCGATCGTGGCCAGGTGACTGTGACCCCGATCGGCAAGGACGAGATCTGCGCGGCCATCGTTACCCGGGATCCACACTTTCGTTTCGAATCCGCTTTGCGGGTTTTGCCGCTATTGCGCGATCACCTGGCGGGAGCTACCCCCAGCACCCGCGAACACGGCGCCATCTCTGCAACCTCACGGCTGCATCACATCGCGCAGGAGCGTGTAGCGTTGATCGGCGAAGCGTCCGGCTCCGTGGATGCCCTCACGGGCGAAGGCCTTTCCATGGCGTTCCAGCAGGCGTTGGCGCTGGCGCGGGCTTTGAAAAAGGGCACTCTGCGCCAGTATGAGCGCGAGCATCGGCGCATTCTGGGTCTTCCGCGTGCCATGGGCGGATTGATGCTCACGATGGACCGGTCCGGCTTGTTTCGGCGCCGCGTCTTCCAGGGGTTAGCCTCCGATCCGGCGCTGTTTGCGCGTTTGCTGGCGTTGCACACGGGCGCGTCTTCGGTGCGCGGCCTGGGAATCGGGACGGCGATGCGGATGGGATGGCAACTGCTGGCGGCATGAGGCGCAGCAAGATGATGATTCACAAACCAGCAATCGTGCTGCGGCAGGTGCGTGCGGCCGTGCTGCTTGCGTCGGTGTTGGCCTCGGCGGGAAGCGCCGCAGCGCAGGAACGCATCGTGGAACTCGACCCGGGGAAAACGACCATCCAGTTCACGCTGGGCGATATCCTGCACACCGTTCATGGCACGTTTCAACTCAAGCAAGGCAGCATTCACTTCAATCCGGCGGCCAGCAGCCTCTCCGGAGATGTGGTGGTAGACGCAAACAGCGGTAACAGTGGAAGCAATAAACGCGACAAGAAGATGAAACGGGATGTGCTCGAAAGCGACAAGTATCCCGACATCAGTTTCGCGCCGACGGCCATCGTGGGCGGTAAGCTATTGCCGGAGGGAGACTCACAGGTGGAACTCAAAGGCGTCTTCCACTTGCACGGTACGGGACACGAGATCACGCTGCCCATGCCGGTGCACATCCGGGGTGACCAGCTATCGGCGCAAATGCATTTTGTTATCCCCTATGTCGCCTGGGGCTTGAAAAATCCCAGCACTCTGTTTCTACGCGTCAGCGACAAGGTAACCATTGACATCACTGCGGTAGGGCGGGTGACCACAGCTCCTGCGCAGCAATGAACTTTAACTCTGGGATAAGCGTCACGGCCGGAGATGAAGACTCTCAAGGCTGGATGCGTGCCAGTTCCCGGCTGTAAAGCGGGTTTCGCGGAAATTCCTGCGCCAGGCCGGCGAGCAAACTGCGCGCTGTCACACGGTCCCGGTCGCGCAAGGCGGCCACCGCCAGCAGGAGCCGGGCATAAGGGGCGAGGTAATGACCCCGTTCCGCGGTGATTTTCAACGCCTGAATTCCTTTCCACTTGTCTGTCTGTGAACCCCCCAATCGCAAAAACCAGCGCACCGGCGCCGGGCTGATGCCCAGCAGATAGTTCTCCACTCCTTCGGCCAGGTAAGCGTCGTAGTAATGGGGATCGGCGGCGAGCAGCTTCTGGGCCAGCACGCGCGCCGTCTTCATATAACCCAGGCCAGCCAGGTTGCGCTTTTCAATCAGGGCAGCGTAGTCGCCGCGCAAGCCGTTGGCCATGATCTGCGCGAACAAGGCGTCGTGGTCCTGAGGCGAACGGGAGAGCGCTTCCTGCGACAGTTTTTCCGCCTTGTTCAGCGCGCTTTCGAAGGCGGCTTTGGCCTGCTCGTCCGGCACGGGCTTGTTGCGGTGCTCGAACGCGTCGTTGTCCACAAACAGATCTGCTTCCAGGATGTGCAGCCGTCGGAACTCGGAGAACATGTAGGCGGCCGCGTCCGACACCGGGACCACGGGGTCCTGCGGATGGGCCTGTTCCCAGGCCTGGAACAAACGGTGGGCGGCGTCGAAGTCCAGGTTGTACATGTCGCGGTAGCCGGCTTCGAGCGGCGGCAAATCGGGAGTGCCGCACCAGCCGGGGACCGTTGCCGCCAGCAGCATCAGCATCGCTGCGGCCCCTACCGAACGTTTTGCGCTCTTTGTCCTCATCTGCCTTCATCCACTGGATGCACCTGCGCCAGGGGCAGCGACAAAGAAATGCGCGCCCCACCGCCGGGCCGGTCGCCAACCTCCACCTGACCGCCATGCGCCTGGGAAACCGCATCTACGAAGGCCAGTCCCAGGCCATGGCCGCGCGAGCTCTCGCCTTTGACGAACCGTTCCAAAACGCGCGCTTTCAGGTGAGGCGCGAAGCCGGGCCCGTTGTCGTCGATGATGAGTTGGGCTCGATCATTACTGCTGTGCACGCAAACTTCAATGCGGCAGCCCGCGGGCACGTGGGTGAGTTCGTTGTCCAGCAGGTTGGCAAGCGCGCGGGTGAGGAGGGCGATGTCGGCTTCGATCCACGCGCCGGGTTCGAGCTTGGCCACGAGTTCATGATGGCGTTCAGTCATGGCCGGCTGATAGAGGTCCAGAAATCGTCGCACGAAATCGGCGAGGTCCACGGTTTCACGACGGAGTTGCAGCGCGCCGGCGTCGGCCTCCGCCAGGTCCAACGTCGTGGTCAGGAATTGAGAGAGCCGATCCAGGCCTTCAATCGCGCTGGCCACCGGTTCTCGCCAGGCGCCGCTCTCGCCATCGGACAAGGCAATCTCCAGACTTCCCCGGATCGAGGTCACCGGACTTTTCAGGTCATGGGCCACGGCGCCGGTCACGGTGCGCAGCTGGCTCACAGAACGCTGGATGCGGTCGAGCATGCGGTTAAAGGTGTGGGCCAGGCGGGAAATTTCGTCATCGTGCCTCCCTGCCGGCAGTCGGCTGCTCAGATCGTCGCTGCCAATGCCGGCCACCGTGGCCGTGATCTGCTCGACCCGCAACAGCATGCGGCGGGCGCTTTCAAACGCGATGACAAAGCCGAAGAGAACGACCCCTGCCCATACCGCGATGAACCGGCGGGTGAGACGGCGCAGCAGGCGCACCGCTCCTCGATCAGAGAGGCCCAGGTAAACCGGCACTCCATCCGAGCGCGTCCGCATGACCACGCGAAACGCGTGTTTCCAGCCGCGTACCTCTACCGATTGCGGAACGCCCGGCGTGAACCGGTTGCTGCCGATGGCTTGCAAGAAGGGAGCGGAAGAGCCGGGTCCAACGAACAGCGGAGACTGGCTCCGCGCTCCTTCCTGTAGAAAGAAGACCGAGTTGAGGTTCTTGCCGTTGGGCGTGCGCTGCTCGGAAACTTCCTGGGCAGCAAGTTCCGCGACTTCCTCGACCACACGATTGTAGAGGGCATCGCGGGGACGTTCGCCGGCAATCTCGGCCAGCACCTCGGCTTCTCCGCTGAGCCAGGCGTCGCTGCGGGCCCGTGCTGCATCCGCGACCAGCACATACATGATGCCAAATGCGATCGCCGCTCCCAGCGCGAACGCTACCGTGGTCCCGATGGAAATCCGCCAGGCAGCGGTGTTGCACGGGAGCCTAAACTTCCTTAAGGACATAGCCGACTCCCCGTATGGTGTGGATCAGCGGCCTTGCACCATCGCGGTCCACCTTGCTGCGCAGGCGGTAAATGTGCACATCCACGACGTTGGTGGCGGGATCGATGCGCATGCGCCAGACGTGATCGAGGATCATGGTGCGCGTGACCACGCGGCCCGCGTTGCGCACCAGGTACTCGAGCAGGGAAAACTCCTGCGGAGTCAGCTGCAATGTTTCCCCAGCACGGCGGGCCTCGCGGCGCGCCAGGTCCAGCTCCAGATCGGCAACACGCAATTTCAGCGATTCCGCTTGAGTGGGTGTGGCGCGGCGCAACATATTGCGCACCCGCGCCAGCAGCTCGGCAAAGGCAAAGGGCTTGGTCAGATAATCGTCGCCGCCCCGCTCGAGTCCCCGCACGCGCTCGTCGACGGAGCGCCGAGCCGAAAGGATAAGAACGGGAGCCGAGTTTCCCTGGGAGCGCATACGTGCGATCAGGTCGAGGCCATCCAGGTCAGGGAGGCCTAGATCGACGATCATGGCGTCGTGGATCCCTTCGGCGGCGAGTGTTTCGGCCGATTTTGCGTTGGCGGCCACATCCACCTGGTAACCGGCCTCCAGCAGCGCCCGCTTAAGGAACTCCTGGATTCCGCGATCGTCCTCCACCACCAGCAGCCGCACCAGCACCTCGTTAGGCGAGATCAGCGCTCCCGCTTCAATGATTGAGATGCCGGTGGCCGGTGTCAAATGTTGAGCGCCCGGCGCGCCAGTCCCAACGCATCGGCCCAAAAGCTTCTCGACGAGTGAATGAACTCGACCTGCCGTTTCAGCGCGCGCACGAAATGCTCAATCTGTTCCTCGGTGACTACCAGCGGAGGCGCAGCCTTCAGCACCATGAAGTGGTTTCCGCAGATCTGGGTCAGGATGTTTTCTTCGCGGAACAGCCTCCTGACGAGCATCTGCCCGAACATTCCGGGATGGATCCTGGCAAATGCCTCAAACGGGAGACGCAGCCCCAGTGACTGGGGCGCGCGAAACTCAATCCCGCAGAGAAGGCCGGCGCCGCGAATGTCGCTCACCATCTCGTACCCGCCAAGTTGGTGGCGCAGTCGCTCGCGCAGCAGGCTGCCAAGGCGCTCGGCGCGTTCTCCCAGGCGTTCCTGCTCGAGAACATCTAGGGTCGCGATGCCAGCTCGCAGGGAAAGGCCGTTCTCGCTGAACGTGGAGGTATGCACGAGGGCGCGTTGCAGAGAGGTATAAACCGCCCCGTACACCTCGTCCGTCATGAGCACTGCCGCTGCTGGAACCAACCCTCCGCTGAGCGCCTTTGCGAGGACCACCATGTCCGGCTGCAGGCCATAGCGGTGAGCCGCCAGGAAGGGGCCGGTGCGGTGCATCCCGGTTTGCACCTCGTCGAGCACCAACAGCGTTCCCGTGCGGCGGCACAACTCCTGCACCGCGGCGAGATATTCGGGGTGGGGAAGCCGGATTCCGCCTTCCGCCTGGATAGGTTCAATCACAAAGGCGGCAAATTGGCGATCGGATAGTTTCTGGGCAAGAAGGTCCACGTCGCCGAAGGGAACAGCTTCCGTTTCGGATAGCAGCGGTCCAAAACCCTGCCGCCAGAAGCCATTGTCCATCAGGGAGAGCGCGCCGCAGGTCAGTCCGTGAAAAGCCCCCTGCGCGTAGAGCAAAGCGGCGCGCCCAGTACGCGCGCGCGCAAACTTGATAGCTGTTTCTATGCCTTCGCTGCCCGAGCTCGCGAAGAAAACCTTCCTCAGATGGCTTCCGCCAAGCTCGCACAAGCGCGCCGCCAGTTCGCCCGCCAGATCGCTCACATGGCTTTGCAACATCGCCGGTCCGTTGCGATCGAGTTCCGCGTGCAGGGCAGCAATGATGCGAGGGTGATTGTGGCCGGTGTTGTGAACGCAGTAGCCGGAAAGGAAATCGAGGATACGTGCGCCGTCATGGGTAAAAAGCTCGCAGCCGACGCACTTTTCGTACTGCACGTTCATGTCGAGCAGATCGAGCAGACGCACCCATTGCGGGTTGACATGGTCGGCATACAGACGATGCGTGGGGCCGGCAGCGGTAATGGGCATAGGTTTCAGCTCGGTGTCGCAAGGAAACGCGAAAGTGCCTAAAACCAGCATAAATGGCGGGCATGAAGCCCGGCTATCTTCGACATGAAGATCCGTTCATCTCGGCAACTTGGGCCTGGCGCTCGTGTCTTTACCTTCAGAAAGCCGAGCAACAGGGATTAGAAGCTTGGGGTGAGGAGATCACATATGACGGGCAATTTAAGAGCACTGGTTACGACCATCGCTCTGGCGGTGGGTGTAACCGGGGTAGCTTCGGCACAGGACTGGGATCACCTCGATTCGCAGTACGACCAGGACCATGCTCGAGACCGCCGGGACCACGATCGGGACGATCGCGACAACGACCGCGGCCGCGACAACCGCGATCGAGACCGCGATCATGATCGCGACGATCGGTCCTACCACGGCAGAGATCGCGGCGACCGCGATCGCGACGACGGCTACGGCTCCGGCGGCTACTATGGGAATTACGGCTACGGATCGCCGCGCTCCGGCCGGGCAGGCTATCGTAACCCCGCATACCAGGCCGGCTACAACGACGGTTTGCGGGATGGGCAGAACGATTACCGTACAGGGCACAGCTTCCGCCCAACCCACGAAGACAACTTCAGAAACGCCGATCACGGATACAGCTCCGGGTTCGGCAACAAAGACCAATATCGTCAGCAATACCGCCAGGCATACGAGGAAGGCTATCGTTCCGGTTACGGATACTGAGGTTGCAACCGCGGGAAGAGGCCGCCCAAAGTGGCGGCCTTTTTTTTTTGCTTTCGACTGCCTGCCCGAACCAAGCCCTGGCTGATGATTTCTGGACCTGCGAGTAGGTCACAGGCCGGTGTCGTCTCCACAACATCACAATGAGCTATGAAAATGTGTAGGGCGAAGCCCGCGCGCTTCTCATTACGCTTTTCGGCGACCTGTTGTAAGTCGTTGAAATAAATACCGCTTAGTTTAACTCTTAAGGATTTAGCAGCATTGGCATTCGCCTTGCGTGGAGGCACGCAGAATCTCTGCCGGTGGGCTGTCTCCAGAGCAAGGCATTGTGGGGTAGCCGGACAGCAAAAAAGCTGAAGCCGAAAAGCCTGTAAAAGGAAGGTGAGCGATGGCGTTGTTTCGACGTTGCCGAGGGCAAGTTCGATTTAACCTCCTCCCGTTGGCGGTAATTTTCGCGCTGGCGATCCTGCCCACGTTGGTGTTCGCACAGAGCACCGTCGGTACCGGAAGCATTGTAGGAACCGTCACTGATCCGAGCGGCGCGGTGGTGAGCGGCGCGAAAGTGACCATCACGAATACGGCTACTGGTCAGCAAATCACGCAGACCACCAATGCCTCGGGCGCCTACAACTCGGGGGCTTTGATCCCTGGGTCGTACAAGATCCAGATCACAGCGCCGGGTTTCAGCACGGTCAGTGTGCCGGTCACGGTACAGCTGGGTAATACTGCTAACGGCAACGCCAAGTTGCAGGTCGGGCAGGAGAGCCAGGTAGTCGAGGTGCAGGCCGCCGCCGTC
>JAMXLI010000178.1 GCA_024281115.1 Terriglobales bacterium
AAAAATATCGAGCTGCTGTTTGGCCGCGTCATGACCACCGCCGACCTGCTGCGCGAACTAGAAGAGAAGCTGGCGCGGTCGGAGCCCTCGGCGAGGGCCGCCACTCGTCCTGCCGTATAGCTCCGGGTCGCGCCCTCTGCGCCGGCCCTTCTCGCCCCAGGCCTGCTGCCGGACTTTCGCGAGGTCGCCGCGCTGTTGTACGGTTGAGCGGGCGAGTAACCGTCAAGGAGCAGGTCTTTGGATTCGGAAACCGCGCGCATCGAGGCGTTCTCCGACGGCGTGTTTGCCATCGCCATCACACTGTTGATCCTGGAAATCCGGGTGCCCTCGAACCCGGCTGAGGACCTGCGCGCCCAGTTGCTTCGCCAGTGGCCGTCCTACGTAGCTTTCCTGTTGAGCTTCTCCTTCATCGGCATCATGTGGATCAATCATCACCAGCTGTTCACCCACATCCGGCATTCCAACAACAACCTGCTGGTGCTGAATCTTCTGTTGCTGCTGGGTGTGACCGTGGTCCCGTTCACGACCGCGCTGCTGGCTTCCAACGTCGGGCATGCCGGGGCACACCTGGCGCTGGCGGTCTATAACGGCACCTTTGTTGCGATTGCCATTCTTTTTAATGTGCTTTGGCGGTACGCATCTACCGGTAATCGCCTGCTGGGAAAAAAATTCGATGAGCACAGCGTTGACCGCATCTCGCGCCAGTATGCCTATGGCCCGCTGATGTATGTAGTTTGCTTTGTAGTGGGCTGGTTCAGCGTGGGCGCAAGCCTGGTGTTGAACATCGGGCTGGCGATTTTCTTTGCCTTGCCCTTTGGGGCGAAGCACAGCCGCACGCCGGCGCCTTAATCCGAAGCCAACGCAGCCTGCCTCGCCTTTCTCTAGGGAAGAGCTGCGACGGCGATTTCCTGGTTGCTGAGGCCGGAGAGCCGGACATACACCTGCCGCGCGTTCTTGCGGCTGAACTCGCGTCGCAGGCGCGCATCGAGCTTTGCCAGTCGCACCTGTTCGATGGCAATGCGGGATTGGGCCCGGGCGAACTCCGCTCTCCTAATGCTGAACTCTGTATTCGCCTGAACCTCAGCTGAAATCGCTGCCGGCGCTGCGGCAGGCAGGACGGTCGCGAGCTCGACCGGCCGGGCGGATTCGTCCCGGCCCAGCATCACCCGCGCCAGCGCCACGTTGGCGGCGCCTCGCGCTGCTACCCGGGTGGCGGTTACCTGCGCGGCGCGCGCCAGCTGCCGGCTCCATTGCACTCCGCCTTCCTGGTAATTTGCGCTTAATCCCAGGACCAGCACCCCCAACGCCACCCAGTAACAAGCTTTCTCGCTGTTCATGGCCGCCATCCTCGCCCTCATCACCCTTGGACGGGCGGGTTCCACGAGGGTTAGCGACCAAGTCGAACAATCGTGATTTGTTAGACCGGGCGCCGGGGGGAAGGAAGCTGAAGATTTAGCCCGGGTTGCGGGCCGGTAAGCGGCAGGCAGAATCTCAGGTAGAGGGCGCCGCGGCTCAGTGCGTCTGCACCACGACGATGTGGTTGTCTTTCGGCTGCAGGGCCACGCGCTGGTTCTGGACTACGGCTTCGGCTTCAATCGGCGGGTGGATCTCGGGAGCCGCGGGCGCCGCCGGTGCTTCCTCCATCCCTGGTTTCGTGCGTGTTCTCGTTTTGGCCGGCTTCTCGGAGGGCTTGGGCGCGGGCTTTGCTGCCACCTTCGCCTCCGGCTCAGGTTCCTTCACCAAGCCCAGTTGCGAGGCGGTTTCGTGTACTGCGTTCTTGAGTGCGTCACCCAGTTCGGGCGAGCGGGCAATCGCGATCCAGGATACCAGGCAGGCGATGAGAAATACCGCCCCCGCGACCGCATAGCTGGCCGCGTCGAACCTGCGACTCGAATCCTTTTTAGCCTCGCTCACGGTGTTTCTCCCCGAGACCTAAGCTCTCTCGGCATGCCCCCGGCTTCTGAACTCCGGATCCATCCGAAGTTCGACGGGGCACTAAAAATAGTGCACATTTTTGGCCAATCGCCCAACACTGTAAGTGCCTGGTTTTTAACAACTTACCTAAAACATGACGGCAGGCGTCAGCGCTGATATGCAAATTGCTGCACTTCCGCGCCCCAGCCACTTACTTAATCGAGCTGGCGACTCCAGAGAAGATGTTGTTCGACTTGGCGCCAATCAACTTCATGGTTCCCAGGGCCACGACCAGGATTACGGATAACATTACGGCGTATTCGGCGATGTCCTGCCCGGCATCGTCCTGCCATGCTTTGGCAACAAGTTCGATCATGAAGGGTTCCTCCCGGCTATAGCAGCCGCGCTGGGCTGCGATGCACCTGCATGCTAGGGCGGAAAAAACGGGAGGCCAATGGCCCGAAAGTGGAGCGGCATCCCACCTTCGTAATATGGACAGGGGTTACGCCTGCCGCCCCGCCCTGCACCTCGTCCTTGCGATAGACTGCAGGGCAGGAGAGGGAACCGTGGCCCACAAGCATTCACCCGCTTTTCTTCGCCTGGTGGACGACGCCAAGCGCCGCGTCCGCGAAGTCACCACGGACGAGATCAAAGCGAAATTGGATCGCGACGAGAAGTTCCTGCTGGTCGATGTCCGCGAGGAGAGCGAGTGGGCCAAGGACCACTTGCCCCATGCCGTCCACCTGGGAAAAGGCATCATCGAGCGCGATATCGAAGAGCGTGTGCCGCGCAACGACGCCCCGCTGGTGCTCTACTGCGGCGGTGGTTTCCGCTCGGCGCTGGCGGCCGACAACCTGCAAAAGATGGGCTACACCAACGTGCTTTCCATGGATGGCGGCATCCGCGAGTGGCGGGAAAAGGGATACCCCCTGGTCAAGGAAGGCTGAAAACGGGCTTTGATCCCGGCCTGGCGCGGCGCCTCCCGAAGCACGGCGCGATCGTGGACTAGAATGACCCCCGGCCGGAGGTGCCCTATGCAGGTTGGGTTGGTTTTCACCGCGTTGCTCAGCCTTTTGGCCTGGTCCGGCCAGGGGCACACTCATGAGCTGACGTCGTCGGAACTTGGGTCGGTGCAGTTTGCCACCTCGTGTTCCCCCGCGGTCGCGTCCGAGTTCAATCGTGGCGTTGCCCTGCTGCACTCTTTTCAATACGAGAAGGCGCGTGCCGTATTCCAGGAGCTTGCCGTCCGCGATCCCCAATGCGCCATGGCTGAGTGGGGCGTCGCCATGTCGCATTACCACGGATTATGGGAGAACGGCGACTGGGCCGCGGGGCGCGCAGCGCTGCTGCGAGCCAAGCAGAAATCTTCCGCGCCCAGGACTACGCCCCGCGAGAGGGCCTACATTGATGCCCTCGCTGAGACCTACCGCCCCGAAGAACAAGACGGGGCCATTCGCGCGCGCTCTTTTGAGCGTAAGATGGGCGACCTGCAGGCGGCTTATCCCGCGGATGATGAGGCCGCCATCTTCCACGCACTCACCCTGGCCATAACCGCTCCCAAGACCGACCGCACATTTTCCAACCAGCGCAAGTGCGGCGAGATTCTGGAACCTCTGTTCCAGAAACGCCCTCATCATCCGGGCATTGCCCACTACCTGATCCACTGTTACGACAATCCCGTGCTTGCCGAACAAGGGCTGCCCGCCGCCCGCGCCTACGCCAAAATTGCCCCGGCCTCGGCACACGCGCAGCACATGCCCACGCACATCTTCACGCGGGTGGGGGCCTGGGACGATTCCATTGCCAACAATGCCAAATCGGCCGCGCAAGCAGCCAGCGACGAAGCCGACTCGCGGGGCGGAGAGGCGCGCGACCAGCGGCTGCATGCCATGGACTACCTGGAATACGCCTACCTGCAGAGTGGTCGCGTGAGCAAGGCGCGAAGCGTAGTGGACGAGATGAACGCGCTCTCGACGGTGGCGGGACTTACGTTGACCGGCGACTATGCCATGGCCGCTATTCCCGCGCGCTATTGCGTCGAACTGGGCGATTGGAAGGGCGCTGGCCAGCTGCAGGCCCGGCGGGCCGCCGGCGTCCCCTGGGCGCAGGCCATCACCTGGATGGCCATCGGCGTGGGCAGCGCCCGGTCCGGTAACCTCGAGCGGGCCCGCGAGGCGGAAAAGAAATTGACCGCCCTGCGCGATGTCGCCGCTGCGCAAAACAACTCTTACTGGGCACAGCAGGTGGAGGTGCAGCGGCGGGAAACGGAGGCGTGGATCGCGCAGCAGTCGGGCGCTCCCGCGGAGGCGGCCGAGAAAATGCGCTCCGCCGCCGAACTGGAGGAGAGCATGGATAAACACGCGGTTACGCCCGGCGCGATTACGCCGGCGCGCGAGATGCTGGCGCAGATGCTTTTGGAGCAGAAGCAGCCGCGGGAGGCGCTTGCCGAGTACCGGTCGGTACTGAAACTGGCTCCCAACCGCTTCAATGCGCTGTACGGTGCCGGCAGGGCGGCCGAAGCCAGCGGAGACTCCTCCGCCGCGTCTCTCTACTTTCGGCAGTTGGCTGCGGTTGCGGGGGATGGCGAGCGGCCGGAAGCGCGGACGCCGCGCGGGAAACTCTCGGCTTCGACGCCTTAGTTGCGAAAGACGTGGCGCGAGAGCCGCGCCTAGGAGGCGACCAGTTTTTCCAGCGCCGCCTTGTTGCGGATCAATAGCGTGGAGCCGCGCAACTGCGCGAATTGCTTTTTGCGGAAATCGCCCAACACCCGCGTCACCGTCTCCCGCGAGGTGCCGATCAGTTGCGCCATCTCTTCGTGGGTGAGCGACAGCTTGACCCGGATACCGTCCTTGGTGGCTTCGCCTTTCGACGACCACTCCAGCAGGAGCCGGGCCACTTTCTCAGTCACCGAGTGCGAAAGGCCCAGCGAGCGTATGAGCTCGTAGGCTGATTGGCAATTGTGGCTGAGGTGCTGCGCCGCTTTCAGGCAAGCGTCTCCGTGATCATGCAGGAAGCGCAGGAAATCCTCGCGGCGCACGAAATTCAGCTGCGAGGCTTGCAGGGTTTCGGCGGTGAGTTCGTAAGCTTCGCCGGATACAGTGGCGTGCAACCCCAGGACCTCGCCGGGCTGGGCGATGCGTACGATGAGCGTTTTGCCTTCCCGCGAAGTGGTGGAGAGCTTCACCCGCCCGGTGCACAGCAGGTACATGCCGCGTGGCGTTTGGCCTTCCACGAACAGGACCGCGTCCTGCGGATAGGCGGCGGAATACTTGATTTTGTCGAACGCTTCCAGCGAAGGCTTAGGCAGTTCACAGAAAAAGCTGTCGGACCGGAGCTTGCAGATCACGCAGCTTTCCAGCACGGGTAGGCCGTAGGGCGTATCCATAACAGGCCGCCTGTCACAGGCGCTTGTGATCTCACTATATCACCCCGCGCGCAGAGTCCCGCCGAATGGCGGACGCGCGCGGGCGTTGCGCAGCCCCTTGGGGCCAAGTAGGCTGGGGTGCGATGAGAACGCGATGGATTGGGACGGGGATGAGGCGGGCCTTTCTGTTGGTCACCCTGGGCTTGCTGGCAGCCCGCATGCCTGCCGCGGGGCAGATGCTCGATCCGGCCCTGGACCGCCCCGATGAGCCCTTCTCCTACTACGCTAAGCCCACCGATGTGCTGGGTGTAATGGACGGCCAATCGGGAACCCTGGTCACGCCGGAAGGCTACCTCTATACCGGTTTCGGCGAGCTGATGTTCTTTACCGGCAATCCTCCGGTTCCTGTGGACCAGCGGGTGAAGGTGTTGCGCAACGGCTACTTGCCGATTGTGCAATACGAATTCGCGCGGCTGGGGGTGCGCTACCAGTTCACGATGTTCGCGACCACGCTGGACGGCAATCCCGAAAGCCCGCTGATCAACTTCGTGCGTGTTGCGGTGAAGAACGCGGGCGACTCGCCGCGAACAGCCTTTTTCTCCGTCGCCACGCGATACCAGAATGAGGTGAATAGCCCGTACGGCGCGGGCGACAACCGCTTCCGGCGTCCCGCCACGGCCGCCCGGCTGGGCGAGTACGCGCAGCCCGGAGTGCCGTTCAACCCGGACTGGGAGTATGGATTCGAGGACGATGCGGTGATGCGCGGCGGCAAGGTCTTGTATTCATTCTCCGGCGAACCTGCGCCGCTGCGACGGCTTACCTGGAAAGAGGGATACAACGAGGTCCCCAGCGCGGCGGCGCGTAAGCTGCCGGTTGCGCCCGACACGCCGGTCGGCATTGTGCAGTACAAGCTGCCGCTGGCGGCCGGCGCGTCGCGATCCATCGAGATCAAGTTTCCCAGCGAGCCGCTGGACCCGGGGTCCGGGGAGCTTATCTCTGTGCGCCGGGCATCTTTTGACGACTACGAGAGCAAGACCGCGCGCTTCTGGGAGGAACTGATAGCCCGCGGCATTGAAATTTCCGTTCCCGAGGAGAAAGTCACCAACACTTTTAAGGCTAACCTGGTGTACCCGCTCATCGCCCGCGACAAGCATGGCAGCAACTACGTTCAGACGGTGAACAAGTTCCAGTATCACGCGTTCTGGCTGCGCGACTCTTCCTTCATCGCGCGCATGTACGACCTCTCCGGCTATCACGACTACGCGCGCCAGGTGCTCGAGTTCTTTCCGGGCTGGCAGCAGCCGGACGGCAACTTCGTCTCCCAGGGCGGCCAGTTCGACGGCTGGGGCCAGACGCTGTGGGCGTATGGCCGGCACTACCGCATTACCCAGGACCGCGCGTTTGCCGAAACGGTATATCCCTCTGTGCAACGGGCCGTGGCGTGGCTGCAGAAGGCGCGCGCCGCCGATCCCCTACGTCTGATGCCGGTCACCACGCCCGGCGATAACGAGAACCTGAGCGGCCATGTCACCGGGCACAACTTCTGGGCGCTTGCCGGACTGAAGAATGCCATCGCCCTTGCCCAGGCGCTGGGCAAAAGCCGCGACGCTCTCGACTGGCAACGCGAGTACGAAGATTACCGCGCCGCGTTTGTCCGCCGCCTGCGCGAGGTCACTGCCTCGACCGGCGGATATATTCCGCCCGGCCTCGACGGCCAGCATGGGCAGGATTGGGGCAACATGCTGGCGGTCTATCCCGAGATCATCCTCGATCCCTCCGATCCCATGGTGATTGCCACGCTCCGGGCCACGCGCGCGAAATACCAGGAAGGCATCATGACCTACGGCGACGGGCGCTGGCTCCATCACTACTTAACCATGAAGAACACGGAGACGGAGGTGATCCGGGGCGAGCAACAGGCCGCGATCGAGGAGCTGTACGCGTTGCTGCTGCATACCAGTTCCACCCACGCCGGCTTTGAGTTCGCCATACTTCCCTGGAGCACGCGCGATTTTGGCGCCAACCTGGCGCCGCACGGCTGGTTTTCGGCCAAGTTCCGTGCCCTGCTGCGCAATATGATGGTCCGCGAGCAGGGCAGTGACCTGCACCTGCTCTCCGCCATCTCGCCGCACTGGGTGCAGCCCGGACGGGACATCGCGGTGCGGCGCGCGCCCACCGACTTCGGGCAGGTCAACTTCATCCTCAGTTTTCCAACTCAAGGCCACGCCATACTGGCGCTCGACAACCGATTTCACACGCCGCCGCAGCGCCTGGTGCTGCACCTGCCCTGGTTCATGTCCGTTCAGTCCGTGCAAGCGGATGGACATCCCCAGGCGGTTGCGGGCGATGCGGTGACTTTGCCGGTCACAACCCGGCAGGTGGAGCTGCGCTTTACCGCCAGGCCGAATGCCGCCAATCTGAGTTACGACCGCACAGTCGCCGAGTACAAAGCTGAGTACCGCCGGCGCTACGAACGCTTCCTGCGCACCGGAGACAATGGCGTCCCCGCGTCGCAGCCATGAACGCGCACTTCAGCCCGGCGTTGCCCCGCACCATCTTCCACCTGGATATGGACGCCTTCTTCGTGTCGGTGGAAGAGCTGTTTGATCCCGCCCTCAAGGGGAAGGCCGTGGTAGTGGGCGGGCAGCGCGACGAGCGCGGCGTGGTCTCGGCCGCTTCCTACGAGGCCCGCCGCTTCGGGGTGCACTCGGCCATGCCCCTGCGCACCGCCGCCAAAATGTGTCCGCACGCGATCTTCGTGGACGGCCATCCCCAGCGTTATCGCGAATGTTCCGCCCAGGTGTACGAGGTGTTGCAGGACTTCTCTCCGCAGGTGGAAATGGTTTCCATTGACGAAGCCTATCTCGACATGACGGGCACGGAGCGTTTGCATGGCCCGCCGCTGCGCGCCGCCCATGCCCTGCACGCCGCCATCAGCGAGCGCACGCGCCTTAACTGCTCCATCGGCATCGCCACTTCCAAGCTGGTGGCCAAAGTGTCGTCCGACCAGGCCAAACCCAACGGCGTCCTCTGGGTCCTGGCCGGGCATGAAGCCGAGTTCCTGGCCCCGCTGGAGGTGCGCAAAATCCCCGGCGTGGGCAAGGTGATGGAGCGCGACCTGCACGCTCTCAACATCCGCACCGTCGGAGACTTGGCCGAGCGCGATGAGAAATTTCTGGAAGAGCGTTTCGGATTATGGGGACTCGCGCTGGCCGGCAAGGCGCGCGGCCACGATGCCGGCGCCTGGTTCGACGTGGAGGTGGGCGCGCGCGAGGAGGCTAAATCCATCAGCCACGAGCACACATTCAATGAAGACACGGCGCAGGCCGAGGTCCTCGAGTCCACCCTGGAACGCCTGTCGGAAATGGTGGGCCGCCGGCTTCGCGAGGCCGGAATGCAGGCCCGCACCATTCAGCTCAAGCTGCGCTATTCCGACTTCACGACCGTGACCCGCGCGCACACCCTGCCCGCAGCCACGCAACTCGACACTGCGATTTACGAGCAGGCGCGCAATTTGCTGCGCAACCATTGGCAGCGGACGCGGGCGGTGCGGTTGCTGGGCGTGCACGCCTCATCGTTGCAGGCCGCGGGCGAGCCGGAGCAGATCAGCCTGCTCGATTCCGAACATGATCGGCGCTGGCGTTCCGCCCTCTCCGCGGTGGACCATCTGCGCGACCGTTTTGGTGAGTCGGCGGTGTCGCTGGGCGGGGGCATGGCGTCGCGCTTCCGCGAACGCGTGCACGAAAATCCGGCTGGGCTGCCGGGCAAGAAAGCCGCAAAAAAGAAGGACCAGGAGCGCTGACTGCCAATCGGGTGCCAGGCGGAAACGCCCGCCAGGATTACAGGTCGAAGCCGAGCTGCAGCTTGGCGGCTTCCGACATGCGCGTCGGCGTCCAGGGAGGGTCGAACACCACGTCCACCTGCACCTGCTTGACTTCGGGCAGGCGGGAGAGCTTGTTCTCAACGTCGGCTTTGAGCACGTTGGCCATGCCGCAGCCGGGCGCGGTCATGGTCATCTTCACGTCAATCTTCTTGCCGCCTTCGTTCGCGTCCACGATCTTGCAGTCGTAAATCAGCCCCAGGTCCACCACGTTGACCGGGATCTAGGGGTCGTAGACCGTTCGCAGCTGGCTCCACACCAGTTCGTCGCGCAGCGGCTCGGTAGTGGAGGACGCGGGCTCCTCCACGTTGGGCGCGGGCGAGAGCCCCAGCGCGTCGGCATCTTTCGCGTCCACGCGGTAGAGCAGCCCGTAGTCGCTCATCACGGTGTAGCTGCCGCCAAAGCTCTGGGTAATGCGCACGCTGGTGCCAGGCGGAAGCTGTCCGCGAATTCCGCTGGGAATCTCGGTGACTTCCGTGGCGCGCGTGAGCCGGATGATGTCGCCCAAAGCCATGATCACTCGGTGGAGACCGCCTCCTGCTTGCCTTCCATGGCAGCCTGCAGCGTGTGCCAGGCCAGGGTGGCGCACTTGACGCGCACCGGGAACTCGGAGACCCCGGAGAAGACGGCCAGTTTGCCCAGGTCCTCTGCCCCGGCCGGCGCGTGGCCGGTCACCAGGTCGTGAAACTTGCCGAACAGGCGTTCCGCGTCCTGCCGCGACTTTCCTTTCAACGCCTGCGTCATCATGGAGGCTGAGGCCTTGGAAATTGCGCAGCCCGATCCCTGGAAACTGATGTCGCGGATGGCCTCGCCTTCCATCCGCAGGAAGACCGTAAAGCGGTCGCCGCACAGCGGGTTGTACCCCTCCGCCCGGTGGTTAGCCGCCTCCAGGGCACGGTAGTTCCGCGGCTGCTTGCTGTGCTCCAGGATGACTTCCTGGTATAGATCGCGCAAATCCGCCATCAGGCAAAAACCTCGCGCACCCGCTCGATGCCGCGCGCCAGGGCATCAATTTCCTCGCGGGTGTTGTACAAGCCGAAGGAGGCACGCGCGGTGGCGGGAATGCCGAAACGCGACATTACCGGCTGGGCGCAGTGGTGCCCGGTTCGGATGGCAATGCCTTCCTGGTCGAGAATGGTGCCGATATCGTGGGGATGAATATTTTCCATCACGAACGACAGCACGCCCGACTTGCGCGGGGCCGTGCCGATGAGTTGCACGCCGGGGATGGCGGAAACCGTATCGGTCGCGTAGGCGAGCAGCTCGTCCTCGTGCGCGGCTATGCGCTCCAGGCCCAGGCGTTCCAGGTAAAGGAGCGCCGCATCGAGAGCGACCGCACCCGCCACGTTCGGAGTGCCGGCCTCAAATTTGTGCGGCAGCTTGTTGTACACCGTCTTTTCAAACGTGACCGAGGCGATCATGTCGCCTCCGCCCTGGTACGGTGGCATGGCATCAAGCAGCGCGGCCTTGCCATAGAGCACGCCTATGCCCATGGGACCGTACGCCTTGTGGCAGGAAAAAGCGTAAAAGTCGCAATCCAGTTCCTGCACATCCAGCTTCATCCGGGGAGCGGCCTGGGCGCCATCCACCAGCACCACCGCGCCGGCATCGTGCGCCAAAGCTACGATCTCCCGTACCGGATTGAGCGTGCCCAGCGCGTTGGAAATGTGCGCAATGGCCACCAGCCGCGTCTTGCGGCTTAGCAGGCGCTCGTATTCGTCCATCCGGAGTTCGCCGCGGTCGGTAATCGGTATTACCCGCAACACCGCCCGTTTCTCCTCGCACAACATCTGCCAGGGAACGATGTTGGAGTGGTGCTCCATGGCGGAAATCAGGACTTCGTCGCCCGCCTCCAGGTGGACCCGGCCGTAGCTTTGTGCCACCAGGTTGATGGCCTCGGTGGTCCCACGCACAAAAACGATTTCGCTGGCGCTGGCCGCGTTCAGGAAGCGCTGCGCGGTCGCGCGTCCATGCTCGAAGGCGTCGGTGGCGCGGCCGGAAAGCGCATGCACTCCGCGATGAACATTCGCATTGTCGCGCTCGTAATAGCGCGACACGGCCTCGATCACCTGCCGTGGTTTTTGCGAGGTCGCGGCATTGTCCAGGTACACCAGCGGCTTGCCGTTCACCTGCTGGAACAGAATGGGAAAATCGCGCCGCACCGCTTCCACATCGAAGGAGGCCGCGGGCCGGGGCGGCGGCGCGACGGCCGGGCTCAGCGGCTTCGCCTGCGTGCTCATCCGATTTCCTCCCATTTTCTTCCGCCTTCGCTCGAAGGGCTGCTCTGGCGGGCGGCGGCAAAGCCGCCGGCAAATAGGCGTTCGTCCACCAGCGTCTCCACTATCTGCCGCGCCGGCCCCTCCTTGATGCGGTCCAGGCACTCGCTGGCGAAGGCATAAAGCAGGAGCTTGCGGGCCGTGCGCTCGTCGAGGCCGCGGGAACGCAGGTAAAACAGCGAGTCTTCCTCGATCTGGCCGATGGTGGCGCCATGCGTGCACTTCACGTCGTCAGCGTAGATCTCCAGCTGCGGCTTGGTGTCAATCTGCGCGTCGTCGGAGAGCAGCAGGTTGCGGTTGGTCTGCTTGGCATCGGTCTTCTGCGCGTCCTTGTGCACCACGATGCGGCCGTGAAACACGCCGTGGGCATGGTCGTCCAGGCTGCCGTTGTAGAACTGCCGGCTGCCGCAGTGCGGGCTGGCGTGCTCCACCAGCATGTAGTTGTCCATGTGCTGGCGGCCGTGCCCGATAAACAGGCCGTTGATCAGGCATTCGCCGCCCTCGCCGTGCAGCACCGGGTGCACGTTGTTGCGCACCAGCGCCCCGCCCAGCAGCAGCGAATGCGACGCCACATTGGCGTTGCGCTCCTGCTCGATGCGCAGCGTGGAGATGTTAAAGGCCTGCTCGTGTTCGCGCTCGATCATCAGGTGGACGATGTGGGCGTTTTCGCCGGCCACCAGCTCGGTGGCAGTGTTGGAAAGCGCCACGCCGCCACCCAGGGAGACGTAATCTTCCACGATGGTGGCCTGCGCGCCTTCGTCGGCCACCACCAGGTTGCGCGGGTGAGTCATGGCCGGAACCGCCGCTTCCGTGGAGACAAACAGCAGGTAAATGGGCAGTTCAATCACCGCGCCGCGCGCAATGCCAACGTAGGCGCCGTCTTCAAAGAATGCCGTGTTCAATGCCGCGAAAGCGTCGCGCTCGATGTTGAGATAGCCCCCCAGGTGGGACTGAAGCGCGCCGCTCGCCCTCGCCAGCTTCTCTGCCAGCGATGTTGCCTCCAGCCCCGCCGGCAACGCGCCGGCCACGGATAACGATTTCGAGAAGCGGCCGTTGACGAAAACCAGCTGGCAGGCGCAGCGCCGCTGCCGGTAAGGAGTTAATTCGCGCTCGGAGACCTGGGCGTCGGGCGCCGGGGTGAACGCGGTATTCGCGATCGCGCTCACGTTGGTGAAGCGCCAGTCTTCCTCGTGCGTCGAGGGGAAGCCGGTCTGGCAGAAGCGGGCGAAGGCATCTTCGCGGAGCGAGCGCAACCACGCCGCCTCGCGCTCCGCTCGCCGTTTTGCGAGTCCCGGGAAGAGCTCAAGATAACTCTGCAGTTTTTCCGTTTCCGCAATCACTCCCATTCCCCTATGCCCGGACCACGGTGCGCGTTTCAGTCTCGATCCCGGCGTAGCCCTTTTCTTCCAGCTCCAGGGCCAGTTCCGCGCCGCCCGACTTCACGATGCGGCCGTCCACCAACACGTGCACGAAATCGGGCACGATATAGTTGAGCAGGCGCTGGTAGTGGGTAACCAGCACAATGGCGCGCTCCGGGCTGCGCAGCGTGTTCACGCCCTTGGACACAATCTTCAGCGCGTCAATATCCAGGCCGGAATCGGTCTCGTCCAGGATTGCCAGACTGGGTTCGAGCACCGCCATTTGAAGGATCTCGTTGCGCTTTTTCTCGCCGCCGGAAAAGCCCTCGTTCACCGACCGGTTCATCAGCTTCTCGTCCATCTCGAGCAGCTTCACCTTCTCGCGGAACAGCGGCAGGAAGTCCATGGCATCAAGTTCTTCCTGGCCGCGATACTTGCGTACCGCGTTCACCGCGGTGCGCAGGAAGTAGGCATTGCCGATTCCCGGTACTTCCACCGGGTACTGGAACGCCAGGAACACGCCTTCGCAGGCCGCCTCCTCGGCTTTCATGGCCAGCAGGTCCTTGCCTTGGAAGAGCACTTCGCCCTGGGTAACGGTGTAGGCTTCGCGCCGCGCCAGCACCTGCGCCAGCGTGCTTTTGCCGGAGCCGTTCGGCCCCATGATGGAGTGCACCTCGCCGGCGTTGACCGTCAGGTCAATGCCCTTGAGGATTTCGTGGTTGTCCACGCTCACGTGCAGATTTCTGATTTCTAAGAGTGCCATTATTTCCTCATCAATTAGGATGCCCGCGCGCCGGCCGGGGCAGGCGCCGCGCCGTCAGCCGACGCTGCCTTCCAGGCTCACGCTCAGCAGCTTCTGCGCTTCCACGGCGAACTCCATCGGCAACTCGCGGAACACCTGCTTGCAGAAGCCGTTCACAATCATGGAGACCGCGTCTTCGGTCTTGAGCCCCCGCTGCCGCAGGTAGAACAACTGGTCCTCGCCAATCTTCGAGGTGGAAGCCTCGTGCTCCATGTGCGCCGTCGAGTTCTTCACCTCGATGTAGGGAAAGGTGTGAGCGCCGCACCGGTCGCCGATCAGCAGGGAATCGCACTGCGTATAGTTGCGCGCGTTGCGCGCGTTTTTCAGGATCTTCACCTGGCCGCGGTAGGTGTTCTGCCCGTGCCCTGCGGAGATGCCCTTGGAGACGATGGTGCTCTTCGTGTTCTTGCCCAGATGGATCATCTTGGTGCCGGTGTCGGCCTGCTGGTAATTGTTGGCCAGCGCCACCGAGTAAAACTCGCCTACCGAATTGTCCCCCTGCAGAATGCAGCTGGGATACTTCCAGGTAATGGCCGACCCGGTCTCCACCTGCGTCCAGGAAATCTTGGAGTTCACGCCCGCGCACTTGCCGCGTTTCGTAACAAAGTTGTAGATCCCGCCCTTGCCGTCCTTGTCGCCCGGGTACCAGTTCTGCACCGTTGAGTACTTGATTTGTGCGTTATCCAGCGCAATCAGCTCTACCACGGCCGCGTGCAGCTGATTCTCGTCGCGAATAGGGGCGGTGCAGCCTTCCAGGTAGCTCACGTACGCGTCCTCGTCGGCGACGATCAGCGTGCGCTCGAACTGGCCGGTCTCCGCCGCATTGATGCGGAAGTAAGTGGAGAGCTCCATGGGGCAGCGCACGCCCTTGGGAACGTACACGAAGGAGCCGTCGCTGAAGACCGCCGCGTTCAGTGCGGCAAAGAAATTGTCGCTGTAGGGCACCACCGAGCCCAGGTATTTTTGCACCAGGTCGGGATGGTTGCGCACCGCTTCGGAGAACGAGCAGAAAATAATGCCCAGTTCGGCCAGCTTCTCCTTGAAGGTGGTGGCCACGGAGACGCTGTCGAACACCGCGTCCACTGCAACGCCCGCCAGCATCTTCTGCTCGTGCAGCGGGATGCCCAGCTTCTCGTAGGTGCGCAGGATCTCCGGGTCGATCTCGTCGAGGCTGTTGACCGTGGGCTTCTTCTTCGGCGCCGAGTAGTAATACAGGTTCTGGTAATCAATCGGCGGGTAGTGAATGTTCGCCCACTTCGGCTCGGCCTGCGCCTTTTCCAGCGTGGCCCAATGGCGATAGGCCTTCAGACGCCACTGCAGCATGAACTCCGGTTCCTGCTTCTTCTCCGAAATCAGCCGGATCGTTTCCTCGTTCAGGCCCTTGGGAATGCGGTCCTGCTCGACCTCGGTGACGAAGCCCCACTTGTACTCCTGGTTGGCCAGGTCCTGGATCGTATTGACGTTCGAGCTCATTGCGTTCTCCCGCTTGCTGGAGCGATAGTGACCAGCTCTTGTCCATCCTTGCCGGCGCTTGCCCCGGCCCCGCTTAGCGCGCCCAGTTGCAAGGGACCGACGAGGTCCGACAGGCTCAGCTTGTCCAGGGCGCCGCTCACCACTTTGCTGATGATCTGCTGGTTGGTGCGGATCGGGCAGCGTGGCTCGAAATCGCACAATCCCGTGATGTCGGTGCTGCACTCCGTGAGCGCTATCGGCCCTTCCAGCGCTCCAATGACTTGCGCCACCGAAATCTGCCCCGGAAGCCTGGCCAGGCTGTATCCGCCCTTAATGCCGCGGTGCGACACCAGCAGCTTGGCCTGCAGCAGCTGCTTCAACAGCTTGCTGACCGTGGGCAGCGGGAGCTGGTTTTCCGCCGCCAGGTCGCGAGCCGTGTACAGGGTGCGACCGGGCTGGCGTGCCATGCACGTCATCAGCACCAAGCCGTAATCGGTGAGCTTCCCCAGCCGGATCATCCCTGTTTCCAGCTACTCAGAAATAGGACTGAAATGGTACGGGTAAAATAGTACCGTTCCAGTACAATTTGATTCTAGCAGCCGATATAAGGCTTCGCAACCACGCTGTCGCTGTTCGGCGTCCGCGAGGATTGAGGGCCCAGAATGGGAGCTTGAACGGCAGCTTCTGGAATCGAATGACCCTCTCGCACCCATCCCCTTATCGGTGGGCGCTATAATCGTAAATCACTGAAAATGAAAGTGATCGCACGTCGCGCGGCAACCCTTCCGGACAACTAATGCTGCGCCATGCGCCGTCGAATAACCTAGGTCCTCTGGCAATGTACTTGAAACGTAGCTGTCGGCACGGCCGAGGTATTTTATGCGTAAGCTGTTTGCAATCTTGGGAGGGCTGATCGCCCTCATCGTCATCGCTCTTCTCGTACTCCCCGCCTTTGTTAACGTTAACCAGTACCACGATCGTATTCAGGCGGAGCTGCAAAGCCGGCTGGGCCGGCGGGTAGCGCTCGGCACCATGCGCCTGAGCCTGCTTCCGCCGAAATTCCGCGTGGCCAATGTTCAGGTGGCGGACGATCCCGCCTTCTCCACGGCTCGCCCCTTTGCCCAGGCCGCGGAACTCGATGTCGCCGTCAAGTTGCTCCCGCTCTTGCGGAAAGACCTCGAGATCAGTTCGCTCACGCTGGAACGCCCCACCATCGAGCTGATCAAGAACGCCCGCGGCGCCTGGAACTTCTCAACCATTGGACAACCAGCCCCGGCGGGCGCGCAGCGTGCTCCATCGCCGGCGCAACCGCCCTCCAACCAGCAGAACTTCGCGCTGGACAAGCTCGTGATTCGCGACGGCCAGGTAGCGCTTACTGACCTGCAAAAGCGGCAAGCGCGCGCAGTGTATGACCACATCGACCTGGCGTTGAAGAATTTTGCTCCCAATAAACCTTTTTCGCTGGATGCAGCCGTGCATTTGCCTGGCGCGGGCAAGCAAACCCTGAACATCGCCGGCGACGGCGGTCCGCTCAATTCCACCAGCCCGGCGCTGACTCCTTTCAAAGGCACGATCACCATGAATGAAGTATCGCTGCTGGCCGCCCAGCGCTTTCTTTCTTCGCCTGCGCTGCAGGGAACCGATGCGGTGATCTCCGGCCGCATGGAGGTCAATAATCAGGCGGGCAAAGTCGCGTCCAATGGCTCTTTGAAGCTGACCAACGTCCGCCTGAAGGGAACCGAAATCGGATACCCGATTGAGGCGGATTACGATCTGAACGACGACCTGACGCGCGACTTCATCCAGATTGCGCGTGGATCTCTGAAGCTGGGAGCCGCGCCGCTTTCCATCACCGGCTCTCTCAATGCCGCGTTGACGCCGGCGCAAGCCAACCTGCAGGTGAAGGCGTCCAATGTGTCACTGTCCGAAGCCGCACGGCTGGCCTCGGCGATGGGCATGGGCCTGACGCCGGGGACGACCGTCAACGGACAGCTCACCGCCGACGTACACGTCCAGGGCGCGATCAGCCAACCGGCAATGAACGGGACGATTTCGGCCCGCAACCTGGCTCTTACCGGCAAGGAGCTGCCACAGGCAGTGAGCGTGCCCGCGATCGATCTGACGCTCTCGCCCACGCAGATCCAGTCGAATGATTTCACCGCGAAAACCGGCGGGACGACCCTCAACCTGCGCTTTGCGCTCGCGGGCTACACCAGTGCTTCTCCCAACCTCAACGCCACCGTGCGTACTACCAACGCGTCGGTCGCCGAGCTGCTGACCATGGCCAAGGCTTACAGTCCCGCAGCCGCCGACATGAATGGCAGCGGCAGCCTGAACCTGGACCTGCGCGCGCAAGGGCCCATTAAAAACGCCTCGCTGCTGGCCCTGAGCGGAACCGGTCAGTTGCATAACGCGGCGCTCCAACCAGCCACGCTCACCCAGCCGCTGTTCGTTCCCGGGGCCAACCTGAGCTTTACGCAGAATTCCGTAAACATTCAGAACCTGGCGGCGCACCTGGGTCAGACGCACGTCAGCGGCGCGCTGAGCGTTTCGAATTTTGCGGCGCCGCACCTGCAGTTCAACCTGAACGCCGACAAGATCAATGTGGCCGAACTGCAGCAGATCACGTCGGGCCAGGGCGCTCCCGCCAGGAAGCAGGCACGTTCGTTCGCACTGGTGCCCAGCGCGGAAGCCGCTGCCGCGCCGCAACCCGGGCCGTTGCAGAAGGCGACGGGCGGAGGAACCTTGAGCGCCGGCACCATCGTGAACGACCAGCTGGTGCTCAACAACGCGCATGCCAACGTCACGCTGGACCGCGGCGTGATTCGCCTGGCGCCGCTCACCGCCGAGCTCTATGGCGGACAGGAGAACGGCACGATTGTGGTGGACACGCGGCGTACACCGCTGGGCGTAATGGTGACCAGCAGCCTGCAGCGCGTCGATGCCAACAAGTTGTTGTCGGCGGTTTCGCCCCTCAAGCAGACGCTGTTTGGATTGCTGGCAGCCAACAGCAATATCAGCTTCAATGCCGCCAACTCCAACGACATCGCGCGTACCCTTAACGGCAAGCTCGCGCTCAACCTGGTGAACGTGCGCCTGGCGGGCATTGACCTGCTGCACGAGATCGCCTCGGTGGGGAAATTCCTGAGCGGAGCCTCGGGCGCGACCAAGGGATTCACCGAGATCGCCGGCCTGACCGGCGACTTCAACGTGGTGAACGGCCTGGCGCAAACCAATAACCTCAAGGCCACGCTGGGCACCGGGTCGCTGGCCGGCGATGGCGCCATCAATTTGGCCGAGCAGACGCTCAATATGCGCCTCACCGCCGTGCTCTCCAAATCCTTCAGCCGCCAGGTGGGCGGCAGTTCCGTGGGCGGCTTCATGAACACGGCCCTGCAGAACAACCAGGGCGAACTGGTGGTACCGTTGATCGTGACCGGCAGCTTCCAGCATCCTTCGTTTGCGCCCGACCTGCAGAAGATCGCGCAGATGAAGCTGCAGAACGCTTTGCCCACCGCCGGAAATCCCGCCGGCGCTGCCGCCGGCATCCTGGGTGGTCTCCTGGGGCAGCGAAATAAAACGCAGCAGCCGCCCGCCGCGGGGCAGCCGCAGCAACCGCCGGCACAGCAGCAGCAGAACCCGGCTGACGCGGTGCAGGGTTTACTGAACCAGGTGCTGGGCGGAAAGAAAAAGCCGCCGCCATCGCCCCCGCAACCCTGAGCCGTTGCGGCCGGGGAGCTGCGTGAGGACAACTTTGCTCCCCCGGCGGCTCTCCAACCTTCTCTGGAACTGAACGCGCGAGAAGGAGGCAACATGCGGGCACTGCACGCGTTGGGCCGCGCCATTGTGGGCGGATTTTTCATCTACAGCGGGATCAATCATTTTCAGAACACCGAGCAGATGGCGCAGTACGCCGGAAGCAAGCAGGTGCCGGAGCCGAAGCTGGCAGTGCAGGGTTCCGGGGCCTTGCTGCTGGCGGGAGGCGCGGCCCTGACGCTCGGAATGGAGAAATCGGGAGGCGCGCTGGCCGCGGCCTTTCTGCTGGGCGTGACCCCCATCATGCACGATTTCTGGAGGGCCACCGACGCCAATCAGAAGATGAATGACATGGTTCACTTCGCCAAGAACCTGGCCCTGCTGGGAGCGAGCCTGGCGTTTATCGGTGAGAGCTGCGACTAGCCCGGGTAATAACTCACAACCAGGACCCGGAAAAGGTACAAGGCCGAGCGCGTTTTGCGCGCTCGGCCTTTGCTTCTGCACGCGCGATCAACGCTGCGGAGGAGTAGAGCCGGTCGAACCGGAAGTGGAGCTTCCACTGGTGGTGCTGCCTGTCCCAGTCGAGGTTCCGCTGCTGCTGCTCGAGGAAGGCGGCACGGTCGAAGTTCCCGTTCCGCTGGTTCCAGTCGAACTGGGCGGGGTCGTCGGGCTGGTGGTGCTGGATCCCGTACCCGGGTTGGCCGTATCGGTGGAGGGGTTGCTGGTGCCCGGAGTTGTGCTCCCCGGCGTCGTGCCGGTGGTGGGATTGGTGCCCGGAGTCGTCTCGGGGACCGTCTGCGGTGAACTGGGTGTGGTGCTGGAGGGCATCTGGTCGGTAGCAGTGCCGGTGCCCGTATTGCCCGTGGTGCCGGTGGGCGGGTTCGTCGTGCCCGGAGTTTGGGTCGCGCCGGTGCCCGGTGCGGTGGTGCTTTGCGATTGCGCGCCGCTCTGTCCAGCTCCGGCCTGCGCCGACGAAGTGGCGGATCCTGTGCCAGCGTTACCGGTCGAGCCCGCGGTGCCTGCTGTCTGGGCAGCCATCCAGCCCGCCGACAGCAGCAAAGTTGTGACTGTCAAAATGAATGTTCGCATTTCCATCCCCTTGGTGCCCGCAACCGCAGGCCTGAATTATTGACACTGATGGCTTCGATGAGGGGGCGTGCTGCGGGGTGGTAGCGCTTCTAAAATGTCGCGCGCGCGACAACCGGTGAATCGAGAGATGACGCGGCTGCCGGCCAAAAGCGGCAGCTCGCGTCATCGGGAAAGGTTAACGGGTCTCGTCGAGGTGCAAGGGTTGGTTGAGCTTGAACTGCAGCACGCTTTCGGCGGGCACCTTGACTTCCTTGCCGCGGGTAAGAATCTGAGTGCCCGCGCCCGCTGCTGCTCCAGCCGCTGCGCCGATTGCGGCGCCCTTCCCCTGTCCGGCGATGGCGCCGATCAGGGTCCCCAGGGCGGCGCCGCCGCCTACCATCTCCGCCGTGCGCTTATTCGCGCCAATCCCCTCCCCGTTGCTCCTCTTCAGGTCGGAGGTGTCCACCACGTAACGGCGGCCGTGCACTTCGACCGAGGCGAGGTCGAGCGTCAATTCAGGGGCGGAGGTGATGCCCCCGGCGCTGGTGCTGCGGATCACGAGATCGGCGTTCGAGCCTTTGGGAATCGCGACCTGCCCGTTGCTGCCGCTCACGTCTTCGGCAATCATGCCGGAGAATTTCTGTCCAACATTGGCGTTGCTGGAATCGATCGTCTCGTTGTTGCGAACCGAAACCTCAGTGCCGGCGGGAATCACTACCTGGCGGGCCGAGGTTGCGGTCCCGGCCGCGTCTCGTGACCGCACGGCGGGCGCGCCGCCGCTTTCCACGGTGCCTTCCGACGTGGACGGTCCCAGTTCCAGCGATTGCACGCTGGAGCGCGGGTAACGGTGCAGGCGTGTGCCTTCCTTAAAGGTGATGGTGCGCGAGGTCGCGCTGACCAGCGTGCCGGCGTGCCGGCTCCCATCCTTCATGACCAGCGTGTCGGCAAAGGCAGCGAGCGATAGACACCCAAGCACAGCAGCGAAGAACGCAAACCTGGTCGGGCTCATGAAACATCCTCCTTCCGTGATGTAGCGCACGGGGTTAGATGATGATTTGACCAGAGTGGATGGATGGCAGCTCCGCCCAGGCGTAAGCGGCTGGCACCGAGGACTCTCCGGCGCGCCGTGTAGGACCGGGCCTTGAGGGAGAAGGTTTTTAGCGGGAATGGGCGGCGGCCCAGGCGCGGGCGTACTCGCGCGGGCTGCCCGCCTCGCGGAGTTCAGTCTTAATGTATTCCTCGGCGGCGCGCATCATGACCTTCCACAGCTCATAAGCGCGGCCCTGTTCGTTGAGGAAGCGGGCGGCGTCGCCGGGCACCGCCGTTTCCAACTGCTGCGCGATGTGCTCGACGTGCGCCAGGGTGATCTCGGCGATCACTTTGCGCCGCCAGCATTTCTTCGGATCCAGAGTGGCCGCCGTCATGACGCTAGGGTAAGGCAGCCAGGAGGGAGGGGAAATGCTCGGGATCACCTACGCCCGTGACGCCCATCACAAGGCAGCGGCCCGCTTCCCAGGGAGGGTACGCCTACATCTGCAGCATGAAAACGCCGCATGCCGCCAGGGTGGCGCCCGCCCAACGGCGCCAGGTCACGCTTTCTTTCAGGACGTACTTGGCGAGTGCCGTCTCCAGCAGGTAGCTGACCGCGGTGGCAGGAATCGCAAAGCTGACGCTGGCGATGGAGAGCAGCGACAGCAGCGCAAAGAAGGAGACCGCGAGCGCCGCAAGTCCTCCGAGCACAAGGGGATTGCGGAAAATACCGGCAATCATGTGCGCCAGGGAGCGCGGTCCCAGTTCCTCAACCTCCCCCTGCCGCTTCATGCCGGCTGTGTTCAGCACATCCCCCAACGTGTTGCAGACGGCGATGATGCCGACCAGGATCCATTTCATCGCAGGCCCCCGGGAGGACCGTCGGTGGTGCGCGCCGGGGTTTCGCCGACCAGCGTTGCACCCACGGAGATGACAAAGATCCCTGCCCAGCGCATGCCCGAGATGCGGTCGTGCAGCAGGAAATGGCCCGCCACAGCAATCAGGATGTAAGCGGTGGCCGTCACGGGCAGGACGAAGCTAAGGTCGGCGCGGCTGAGCAGCGCCAGGTCGGTGATCATCCACAGCGCGAGGATAGCCACCCCCGCCAGGGTCCAGGGATTGGCGAAGGCGCGCTCGTAGTCGAGCGGCGACGCCGACACGATCTGCCCGACTTCATGCATTCCCCGGCTCAAAGCAACGTTGCCGACCACGTTGGAGGCGATGACAAACAGGGTCAGCAGGCGAGTCTTGTGCACTTCAGCGGCGGTTTCGGGCTTCATGGCGCAGAGGCAGCCCTCATTGGATGACGTTTGCCGGCTTATTGATAACTTCCTCGTCCGGACGCGCCACCGGCGGGGGCAGATGGCCGTCTCCAGCGCTCAAACTCGCATCCTATCGTCGCAAAGCCTAGGAGACCACTTATGGTGCGTAGAGCGAGAGGCGACGAGCAAGCCCAGCTGGATGAACTGGGAACCGATCCCGGCCAGGTAGGCCCCGATAGCGGGGGGCAGTCGGGCGATCCGCAGGGATTGTCGGAACAGGCGGAAGCGGCCGACGAGAGCGTCGAGGAATTGGCCGATACGGACCAGGCACTGGAGGCGGCGGCCGTGGAGGGAGTGGAAGATGCCGCCGATCATCCCGAGCGTCCCGTGCATACGCACCTGGAGTACGGCCGTCCCGATGACCTTCCGCCCGAGGGCGGATCGAAACCATGAAGGCCGGCGGCAAAACCCCTGCCCGACCTCCCGCGCCACCTGCGCAGTTAACCGGCTGGAAGCAAATTGCCGAGTTCCTGGGGCAGGCTCCCGCGGCGGCGCAGCGCTGGGCTCGGGACGGAATGCCGGTGCGCCGCTCCGGGCGCTACGTCACAGCCGATGCCGGCGAGCTGAGCGCCTGGCTGGCAAAGGAGACAGGCGCTCCCGCGCCGGTGCACATTGCTGCACGGGAAGATAGGGACCTTCTCGCCGACCTGCGCCGTGGGCTGGTCCAGACTCGACGAACAAAGCCACGGCGCGCTGCCTGAGCTGCAAAACGCAGGTCCGTGTACCCCGAAATTCGCTGACGACAAACAGTTCTCGCCGACATCGAAAGCTCGGGGAGGGAATCATGCGTATCGCGGTCATCGGCTCCGGCAATGTGGGCGGAACCCTGGGGAAAGGTTGGGCCAGCAAGGGCCACAGCGTCACCTGGGGCGTGCGCGATCCCGGCGACCGGAAAGTTCAGCACCTAGTCAAAGAAACGCAGGGGAAGGCGCGCGCCGCCAGCGTACCGGAGGCGGCGAAGAGCGCCGAGATCGTGGTCCTGACCGTACCCTACGAGGCGGTGCAGGACGCCATCCGCTCGGCCGGCGACTTGGAGGGAAAAGTATTGTTGGATTGCACCAATCCACTCTCCCCGGACCTCTCGGGGCTGACCGTGGGGCACACCACCTCAGCCGCCGAGCAGGTGGCGGCCCTTGCGCCCCACGCGCGAGTCGTCAAAATTTTCAATACGACGGGATCGGGCAACATGGCCAATCCGCTTTATTCCGCAGGCCCGCTGACCATGTTGTACTGCGGGGACGACGCCGCTGCCAAGAAGAGCGCGGCTGGGCTGGCTGCGGATCTCGGTTTTGATCCCGTGGACGCGGGCGGGCTCGCGGTGGCGCGCCTGCTCGAGCCCTTTGCTTTGCTATGGATCAACCTGGCGCTGAAACAGGGGCTGGGTCCCGACTTTGGTTTTCGGCTAGTGCGGCGCGGTTCCGCCTAGCTGGCGTCGGCGGCCCGGTGCTGGCCAGAGAGGACGCTCCGGAACTCCCGCTTTTTCGAGGATTCTAACGAGCTGGCGAATTTCTCAATTTGAGCGGCGACTAGCACCTCAACCATTTAGTTTTAAATGGTTTAGTTCTTTAACTTGTGGCATTTGTTTTTTCCACATGAAAACGTGCGTTGGGTTGCAACAGCCGGCCGCGAATGTGCGTCACCTTACATAAGACTAAGTCCATGGGCGCTGGATCCGGGTGGGCGCCCATCCGGATCCCTATTCGAAGATCCAAAAAGGGGGCACATTTTGGCGTATGTCGAACCTGCTTGGATTCTGCGCGACGGCGATAACCTGCTGTTGGCATTTGGGGACGGCGCGGTGCAGCGCTACCGGGTGATTGGCGGAAACCTGAATTTCCAACCTCGCATGGGAGGGCGTTGGCGAACCTTGAGTCCCGACGAGATTATCCAGCACCTGATGCTGGGAACGGCGGTCGCAGAGTGGCTCCACGACCGTATCAGTTGGCAGGTGCGCCCGGCCGCAATGCAAGCTGCGTAGATAGGATCCGGCCTGGGTTCCGCCTGAGGAAGGTTGGGGCCTGCCCCGTTTGCTTTCGAACTAAGTTTCAGGCCACAGTCTTGGGGCGCTTGCGGGCGGCGCGTCGGGGCGCAGTTGCAGGCGCTTCCGATCCGCGCGCTGCTTCGGCGCGGGCCGCAGGCTTTTTCTTTCCCTCCATCTGGGCAAGGCTTTCCTTCAGAGCGGCCATCAAGTCCACCACCGGCGCCATTTTGCGCGGCTTCTCTATTGTGGGCACCTGGCGATGCTCCAGGTGCGCCTCAATCAGCTTTTTAAGATTTTCCTCGAAATTGTCGTGATACTTTTCGGGCTCGAATTTAGCGGCCAGGGCCTGGATGAGCTGGTGCGCTACCTTGACCTCGGCTTCCTTCAATTCCACGTCGGGCGCGCCAAACTGCTCAACCTGCCGGATTTCCTCGGTGTAATACATGGTGTGCAGCATCATGCCGCCGTTGTACGGGCGCATGAACACCGTGTACTCGCGGTTATGCATGGTCAGCTTCGCAATGGCGACGTAATTGGTTTCTTCCAGGGCGCGGGTTAAGAGCGCATAAGGCCGCCGTCCGGCTTCCTCCGGAACCAGGTAATAGGAGGATTCGAAGTAAATGGGATCCACTTCGTCTGCTTTCACGAATTCGAGGATCTCCATTGCTTTCGCGGTTTTAGGCTCGATCTTCTTGATCTCTTCCGGCTCGATGATGACGTACTCGCCTTTGCGGTACTCGTAACCCTTCACAATCTCGCTGCGGTCAATGACCTTGTTTTCTTCCGGACAGATGAGTTGCTGCTTGACGCGCACATTGTCGTCGCGGTGCAGCATGTGAAAGGAGATGCCCGAACTGCGGGCGCCGGAAAAAAGGCGTACCGGCATGGAAATGAGACCGAAAGTGAGATAGCCCGACCAAACGGAAGCAGCCATCGTGTTTGCTCCATCCCCAGAGCGCGGGGAGCCTCGGCAGTTTACACACAAAAACAGCGCCGCCGGAAGTTACCGTTCGCGGCGAATCGCAGCCGCCTTTGATAGGATTCGCTGGCCGGCGAGGAGGCTGCTCAGAGACTCGGGGATGCCAACATCGCGTCCGGCAGTCCGGCCCCTATGTATCTGATTCCAGGAGTATTGCTTGCCATTCCCGGGATCGGCAGCGGCGTGGAGTTAGCGCTGGCGCTGCTGGTTACATGTGGGCTGGCGGTGGTCGCGCGGAGCATCAGGGCAGTAACTACTGGCGGAGCGATTTTGGGCGCCCTGCTCACCTCCGCGATGGTTATGACTGCGGGCCCGGGAACCTTCGCGGCGGTGGGGGCCGTGTTCCTGCTGGCCTGGGGAAGCACGCGGTTTGGGCGCAGCCGCAAGCAGGGTCTGGGCGAGAGCGGCGGGGAACGGCGCGCTCTCCAGGTGGGGGCTAACCTGGGCACGGCGGCGGCGGCGGCCGTGCTCTGGGCGGCTACGCATCACGGGGGATGGCTCGTGGCGCTAGTGGCGGCGCTGGCCGAAGCCGCGGGCGACACGGTCTCGAGTGAATGCGGCCAAGCACTGACACAGCAAGCCCGCCTGGTGACCACCTGGGAAACTGTCGCAGCGGGGGTGGACGGCGCGGTCAGCCTGCCGGGGACGGCGGCGGGAATCGCGGGTGCGCTCCTGGTAGCAGGGATATCCGCGGTCGTAGGCATCATCTCCCCCGCCCAGGCTGGCTGGGCGGCAGGCGCGGCGACGATCGGCATGTTCGCTGACAGCTACCTCGGCGCCCTGCTGCAACGCCGCGGCTGGTTAAGCAACGATAGCGTCAACCTGATCAGCACGATTTTGGCCGCAGGATTGGGCTGGTTGGGCGCGCCGTGGGCAGCGCACTAGTCTTCAGCAGGGGCCGCGCTGAACCGGCGGAATAACTCTCGTGGGGCCATGGCCAAAAGGCGATTGCATATTGACCCCAATTCATCCCAAAATAAGCCCAGCAAAACCAACACATGCAGAGTTGATCCGCTGCGGCGCAGGCCGGTCGCGAATGCGACCAGGTGTGCGAGCGCGGCACGGGCTAGGCAGTTATGAAGTGGAAAACCTTTGTTGTGGGATACGCGCTGGTGCTGGCGCTCGTGCTGTTTGGGCAGCGGCGGACGCCGGCTTCCGAGCCGTCCCCGTTCAGCCGGGTGGTAGACCTGACGCATACGATTGACGACAAGACGCCGGTTTATGGCGATTCGCGCGCGCCCACATTCGAGGTCCACACCTTGGCTTCGATTCCGAAGGACGGTTACTTCGCCCGCTGGTTTTCTCTTCCCGAACACTACGGCACGCACCTGGATGCGCCTGCCCACTTTGCGCGCGGCCGCTGGACGGTGGAACAGATTCCGCCGGAACGCATGATCGGCCCCCTGGTTGTCCTGGACGTGCGTGGCAAGGCGCAGGCCTCGGCCGACTACCAGATCAGCCTCGATGACATTGGTGAGTGGGAAACGGCAAACGGGCATATTCCCCCGGGCGCGATTGTGGTGGCGCGGACGGGGTGGTCACAGCGCTGGTCGTCGCCGCAGTCTTACCGCAATGCGGATGCCAAGGGCGTTCTGCACTTTCCCGGCTATTCGCTGGAGGCCGCTAAGTTCCTGGTGGAAGGCCGCAACGCTTTCGGCATCGGCATTGATACGTTGAGCGTGGACTACGGGATGTCCAAGAGCTTTCCCGTTCACCAGTACACCTTGGCGCACAGCCTGTTTCACCTGGAGAACCTGGCCAACCTGGAAGCGGCGCCGGACGTGGGTGCGCTGGCCATCGTTGCCCCTATGAAACTGGAAGGCGGCTCAGGCGCTCCGGTACGCGTGTACGCGCTGACCAAATAGCCGTCCGTGGGCAACTTTGCAGAGCCCACCTTCCCCTCTCTTCGGCGCTCTTTCCATGCATGCCGCTCAGGTGAGGTGCAGACGCCACAGCGCGTAACTGGCGGCCTCGCGCACCACGGCAACGGTCCGCTGCCACAGCGTATGCGGGCGCGAGTCGGGACGGGGCGAGGTGTAGGCGGGAATGCCTTCGCGCTGCAGCATCTTCTTCACACGAAACACATGGTCGGCGTCGCTGACGGCAACGCAATCGCGCAGGCCATTGGCCCGCATGATGACGGCGACGCGGCGCGCCGATTGCGCGGTATCGGCGCCCTGAGTCTCGGCGATCAAGCTGGCCGGGGGCAGGCCGCGGCCTGCCAGGTAGTCTCGTCCCACGCCGCCTTCGCTGAAATTGGGATCGAGGCCCGAGCCTCCAGTGGTGATAACCAGGGGCGCGAGGCGCCGTTGAAACAACTCGAAGGCGTGATCCAGGCGGGCGCGATAGACGGGCGAGGGACGGCCGTCGTACTCGGCGGCGCCAAACACGACGATGGCGGCGGCGGGCCGCGCTTCATCGCGTTGGCCCTGGCGCACGATGCGCCCGCAGATTTGCAGGAACCAGGCCGCCGCTGCGATGGCCAGGACAAGGACGAGCCACCCCGCGGAACGGGAAGCGCGCGCCGGCATAGACCTGTTCATCCCTCGGCGAAGAAGCGCGAGATCTCCTGGCTGGAAATGGCGCCCTCGCGGATGACTTTCCAGCGCGCCTCCGAATCGGTGAGGTCCACGATGGTGGAGGGCACTTCACGCGGCGAGGTGCCGCCATCAATGATGATGCCGATGCGGCCCTGCAACTGGTCGCGCACGGCGATGGCGGTGGTGCACTCGCTGGCGCCGCTCAGGTTGGCCGAGGTGGCAGTCAGCGGGATGGCGGCGGCGTGAATCACGGCCAGGGGAATGGGGGCGGCGGGCACCCGCAAAGCCACGTTGCCGGTGTTGGCCGTGACCTTCAGCGGCAGGCGCGAAGCGGCGCGCACGATAATGGTGAGCGGTCCGGGCCAGAACTTCCGCGCCAGGGCGTAGAACTCGTCGGGCAGGGGACGCGCCAGCATCTCCGCCTGCTCCACGCTCTCGATGAGCAGCGACAAGGGCTTGTGGCGGGAGCGCGACTTGATGTCGTACACCAGGTCCACCGCGCGCAAGTTGAAGGGATCGGCGGCCAGGCCATAGAACGTGTCCGTAGGCATGCCCAGAACTTCGCCATTGCGAATCTGCTGGGCGGCGTAGTTGATGAGGGACGGCTCGGGATTCTCGTGGCTGATCTTGACGATTTCGGGGCGCACTATGCTGCCTCAGCTTCGGATGCTTGAAATGGCGAAAGCTAACATATCATCGCTGGGCCCGCAAGAACCAAGGCGGGTATGATGGGCGGCGAATGGGAGCGCGGGCGCACGGTGAACGCGTCAAGACGATAGCTGAGGAGCGGCTGCGACCGATCACCGGCCGGCACAATGCCTTATTGAAACAGCTGCGCCGCGGATTCACGCGCGCCGAACTGGACGAGGAAGGGTACTGCGCCCTCGAGGGCTTGCGCATCGTGGAGGAAGCGATTCGCAGCAGCCTGTGGTTGAAGGCCGTGTTCGTGAGCGAGTCGGGCCAGGAGCGGGCGCGAAAGCTGTTGCCGCAGGTGGGGGCGCGGACGTTGACCCTGCTGGTTCCCGACCCGCTGTTTGCGAGCGCCGTCCCGAGCGAAACGCCGCAAGGCATTGCCGCCCTGGCCCGGCTTCCCCGGTTTACCCTGGCGGAGACCTTGGGCGCTTCCTCGAGGGCAGAGGAAAAGAGTGCCCTGGTGCTGCTGGTGGTGGGCCTGCAGGATCCCGGCAACCTGGGTACGCTGCTGCGTTCCGCCGAGGCGTTTGGCGCGACTGGCGCGCTGCTGGCCGAAGGTACGGTGAGCCCGTACAACCCCAAGGCGGTGCGGGCCGCAGCCGGGTCGTTGTTCCGAGTGCCGGTGGTGCGCGGCAATGCGGCGGAATTCATGCGCGCGCTGCGCCAGGCGGGGGTGCGCCTGCTGGCCACGTCGTCGCACCACGGAACTCCGCTTCCGCAAGCCCGCCTGCAGGGAGCCGTCGCACTGATCGTGGGCGGGGAAGGGACGGGAGTCCCGCGGCCGGCGCTGGCAGAAGCCGACGAGATCATTGCAATCCCGCACGCCGAGCGCGTGGAGTCGCTGAATGCGGGGGTAGCCGGCAGCATCCTATTGTATGAAGCCGCCCGGCAACGAGCAGCAGAGCGCGCCGGGCCGGGTGCCGCGCCATGAATCTTTTTCCCGCCATTCCGGCCGAACCGGGGACGGACCGCACCCGCCCGCTCGCCGACCGCATGCGGCCGCGCACCCTGCAGGAGTTCGTGGGCCAGGAGCACCTGGTCGGAGAAGGGAAGCCGTTGCGCATGCAGGTGGAGCGCGACGATACCGGCTCGCTGATTTTCTGGGGCCCTCCGGGCACGGGCAAAACCACGCTGGCCAAGATCATCGCGCGCCTCACGCGGGCGGAATTCATCGAGTTTTCCGCCGTGCTTTCCGGCATTAAAGAGATCAAGCAGGTGATGGCGGACGCGGAAAAAGCGCGGCAGTTCGGGACGCGCACGCTGGTCTTCATAGACGAAATCCACCGCTTCAACAAGGCGCAGCAGGACGCGTTTTTGCCCTACGTGGAATCGGGCGCCATCCGCCTGATCGGGGCGACCACGGAAAACCCGTCATTCGAGATCATCTCAGCACTGCTCTCGCGCTGCCGCGTGTACGTGCTCAATCCGCTGAGCGAAGAACAAATCATTGCGCTGCTGCGGCGCGCGCTGGCGGACCAGGAGCGGGGGCTCGGAGGCATGAACCTGGAGGCAGGCGACGAGGCGCTGGCGCGCATCGCGGCTTACTCCAGCGGAGACGCGCGC
>JAMXLI010000179.1 GCA_024281115.1 Terriglobales bacterium
GGGTATCCGGCATAATGTCACCTCTCCCGTGCTTCAGGGGCGATTGCGCCCCAGCCTCTCGTGGGCGTAAACCCAGTCACCGTGGAGCATGGCTGCAACCAGGGAGGTCTCGCCGGCCAGCACCACAGCGGCGCAGATCTCGGCGAACTTTTGCGCTTTACCCTTCCCGTAGCAGCCCAGCATATCCAGGCATTCTTTTTGCGTCGCCAAACCCGTACCGCCACCATAGGTGCCGACAATCAGCGACGGCAGGGTTACGGACCAGTAGAAATCTCCGCTATCCAGGTACTGGGAATAAGTGATGGCGGCGTGTGATTCCGCTACGTTGGCCACGTCTTGGCCGGTGGCGATGAACAGGGCCGCCAGTGCATTGGCCGAATGCGCGCCGTTGTTCGCGGAACCGGCCATAAAAGCCCCGGCCATTTGCACGCCGCGGGTGCGCACCAGGTCGAGGGAATCGATGTGCAGGTATTTCTGCATGAGTTCGCGACGCAGCACCGCTTCGGCCACCACGCGCTTGCCCCGGGTTAACAGCAGATTGATGTAGGAATGCTTCTTGTCGGTGTCGACATTGCCGCTGAGGTAATAATGCAGAATCCGGCCGGGGAAATTCTTCAGTATCCATTCGCACGCGGCGTAGGTTGCCTTGCCCGTCATGTTCTGCCCGGCCGCGTCCCCGGTGGTGTAATTGAAGCGCAGGTAACGCATAGGGCCGACCGCGAACTGCGCGATGTTGCGCAGCTTGCCGAACTGCGTGGTCGCCTCGGCCTGGTGGCGGATTGCGTCGAAGTTTTCGTCCACCCAACGCCCGAATTCCCGCCCGTGCAACGCGTCTTCCAGCACGAATACGGGAGCCCGCTGCATGGCTTCTTCCACTACGGTGGTCTTCACTCCGCCGCTCTCGGTCAGCAGGCGCATGCCGCGGTTGTAGCTGGAAACCAGCGTCCCTTCGGTGGTGGCCAGCGGAATGTAAAAGTCTCCTTGGGCATGTTCGCCATTAATTCGCAGCGGACCGGCGATCCCAAGGGGAACCTGGGCTACGCCGGCAAAATTCTCGATATTGCCGGGCAGGGTTCCGGGGTTGAGCGAGTAGCGTGATACGTGCGCAAGGTCGGCGCCGGTCTGCTGTCTAATGAACTCGCGCCGTTGCGCGGCCATCTCATCGCTGTAATCGCGGGCGCGATCCCGGGGAATACGCACGCGGTCGCGTACTGCCGCGCCGTTGCTCATTGGACCCTCCATCTCGTAACGGGAGAGCGGCGCCAAGGCTACGGGCCGCCCTTACTCCTTTAGAAACAACTGCTCACGAATGTGTCGGCTGGCGTATCCAAATTAATTGCAGGCCGCAGTCCCATTTTGGGAATGGAGCATTCTGGCAGGTCGAGTATCGGGTTTTGCCGGCAGCGTGTTAACCACAGAGCCACGGAGACACTGAGTTTCACGGAGAACAGAAGAAGCAGGCCCAGATCAGCGCGAATCTGTGTGAATCTGCGGCGCCTCGGTTTTGGTTTGGCTGTGAGCTGTCCGCTGTGAGCCCCTAATGCGGAAACGGGAAACCGAAAACGGAAAACGAGAAACGAGAAACGAGAAACGGAAAACGACCAACGGCATCTGACATAAGGTATGTACGACTTCGACTTCATCGTCATCGGTTCGGGTTTCGGGGGAAGCGTGGCCGCGCATCGCCTGACCGAGAAGGGCTACCGGGTGGCGATCGTCGAAATGGGCCGCCGCTGGACGCCCGCCAATCTGCCCCGCAGCAACTGGTGGTTGCATCGCTGGTTCTGGCGCCCGCAACTGGGGCTGCGTGGTTTCTTCAATATGCGCTTCTTCCGGCACGTGACCATCCTGCATGGCTGTGCCGTTGGCGGCGGATCGATCACCTACGCCTGTACGCTGCTGCGCCCGCCGGACCGCGTCTGGGAGATGGGTTCCTGGCGGAGCCTGGCCGACTGGAAGGCGGAGATGCCGGCCCATTACCAGACCGCCATGCGCATGCTTGGGGTGGTCGAGAATACGATCCTCGGTCCAGCCGACCACTACTTGAAGACGGTGGCGGACGCCGTGGGCGCCGGAAACACGTATTACCGTACCCAGGTGGCGATCTTCCAAGCACCCGAGGGAGAACCTGGCGGCCGCACTTTCCCGGACCCGTACTTTGGCGGCGAGGGACCGGCGCGCACCACCTGCACCGGCTGCGGCGGTTGCATGATGGGCTGCCATTACGGCGCCAAGAACACCCTCGACCTGAACTATCTCTATCTGGCAGAAAAACGCGGCGCCCGTCTCTTTGCGGAAACCAGGGCGGTGGACGTGCGTCCGCTGGCAGGCGCGAGCGACGGCGCCGCCGGTTACGAGGTGCGCACGGTGAGTTCGACCGGCTGGCTGCGCCGGCATCCGCGACGCTTGACCTGCCGAGGCGTGGTCTTTGCGGCATCGTCGCTGGGCACCATGGAACTGCTGTTTCGCCTGCGGGAGAAGGGAAGCCTGCCGCTGCTGAGCCCGCAACTGGGCCGGAGGGTGCGCACCAATTCCGAGTCGCTGATCGGCGTGCGCGTGCCGGGTTGCAGTGAGGACCTCTCCAAGGGCGTCGCCATCGGCTCCGGCATCTACATCGACGAGCATACCCACATTGAGGCGGTACGCTATCCCGCCGGTTCCGACGCCATGAGCTTCCTATCCACCATCCTGACCGGGGGGCATCCGGGCGCGGGACGAATCCTGCTGTGGATCAAAAACGTAATAGCCAGTGCGCTGCGGCACCCGATCAAGACGTTCCGCATCTTCCAGCCGTTCGGCTGGGCCCGCGAGTGCGTGATCCTGCTCTGCATGCAGGCGCTTGAATCGCACATCGACATGGAATGGCGGCGGCCATGGTGGATGCCATTCCGCAAATTCCTGGTCAGCCGCGGGAAGAGAGTCCCCACCTATATTCCCGCCGCCAATGAGTTCGCCGAGAAGTTCGCCCGCATCGCCGGGGGCACTGCGATGAGCATGCTGCCGGAAATCCTGTTCGACGTGCCCGGCACCGCCCATTGCCTGGGCGGATGCACCATGGCCGATTGCCGGGAACGCGGCGTGGTGGACGCTCGCCATCGCATCTTCGGCTACCAGAATCTCTACGTCTGCGATGGTTCGGTAGTTTCGGCCAACCTGGGAGTCAACCCCAGCCTGACGATTACCGCGCTGGCGGAGCGCGCCATGAGCTTTGTGCCGCCGGCGTCCGAAACCGGATGGAACGATTCGGCTGAAGGGGGCAGCGCCGCGCGCGTTACCGCAAGCGCAACCAGCAGCTAACAGCACACACCTGACTCATAGCTAACAGCTCACAGCCGACAGTTAAGGCAGGCAGTGCTCCCGGCGGCGAGGTCCGAACTTAGCCCAAGGCGGCAGCCCGCGAACTGCTTGCTTATCTGAACCCAGACAGGGCCCACGTGGACGCCAATGTCAGTTACTTTCGTTTGCATGGGCAAAAAACACCTGTCATGGTGAGCGCAGCGCCCTGGTTTTGGGCGCGCGGAGTCGAACCACCTATGCATTCCTTTGCGGGACCAAAATGCATGGGATTACACGAACAATACGTAGGCTCGTTTCGGCGTCGACCAGGGAAGGCTTTCGACTCGCGGCACCCCGGGGTCCGAAAAGCAGCTCGAATCGTCGCGAATAATCCAGGATGGCAAGGGCGACAATTTTGAAACCATAGCTCGGAAACGATCACCCCAGAGCCGCGCGGCGGCGCCCCACTGGACTTTTGCACTCATATTGCGCTAATTTCCTTCACCGGAGGCGGAGACCGCGTATGCATAAGCTAGTCGAGGTTGACGAGGCCAAGGCCCTGATGCGAGAAGCGGTGGACTGGTCGGTCATCAAGTGGCTGGCGGAAAAGAAGCGAGTTCGCAAGGCCGCCGACCGCGCCAACGAAGCTCTGGACAATATGCAGAAGCAGATCCGGGAAAGCTGGGATCCCGGATTGCAGGCCGCTTATGGCGAATTGAACGGCCATGCGGCCGGAACCGGCGAGATCAGTCCGGAGCTGCGCGCGCTCGCCAAACGCATCAAGCAGACCGACGACGAAGCTTATCGCGCGCGCATGGACGCCGAAGATACCTTCGACGAAGCCGAGCGCAAGTTGAGCACCCGCCTGGCGCGCGAGGGCACCCAGAAGGCGATCCATTCCTGGGAGATGTACGAGAAGGCCATCAAGAAGGCTGAAGCCGCAGTTTCGCCCGCGCAGGCGACCGGCTAGTTTTTAGAGTATCGCGGGCGTCTCGGCTAATGTCGTCGCAAGCAACAAGACACCTGTCATGTTGAGCGGAGCGCGCCCCGGTTTTCCACCCCATCGTGCCAAAACCGGGCACGATGGG
>JAMXLI010000180.1 GCA_024281115.1 Terriglobales bacterium
AAACTGGTCACTGCCGGCGTGATGCAAAGGCTCAGCTAGCCACGGGCGGGACCACGAAACGGCCCAGCAACCAATTTGACTGCACAAGCCAACCCGGAGCCGCTCACCTACCAGGAACTGATCCTTCGCCTGCAGCAGTTCTGGGCCGACCGCGGCTGTGTCCTGCAGCAGCCCTACGACCTGGAGGTGGGCGCGGGCACCATGGCCCCGGAGACTTTTTTGCGCGTGCTGGGGCCGCGTCCCTGCAAAGTTGCCTATGTCCAGCCCTCGCGCCGCCCGGCAGATGGGCGGTACGGCGAAAATCCCAACCGGCTGTACAAGCACACGCAGCTGCAGGTAATTCTCAAGCCGCCTCCGGACAACGTGCAGGAGTTGTATCTCGCATCCTTGGAAGCCATTGGCATTGGCCTGCGGCAGCACGACATCAAGTTCGAGGAAGACAATTGGGAGTCCCCGACCCTGGGTGCCTGGGGCATCGGATGGCAGGTGATGCTGGACGGCCTGGAAATCACCCAGTTCACTTATTTCCAGCAGTGTGGCGGGCTCGACCTGGAGCCCATTTCCGCCGAGCTGACCTACGGCCTGGAGCGTATCGCCGCCTTCCTGCAGGATGTGGACAGTGTCTATGACATTGTGTGGGCGCGCGATCCGCAAACCGCCGAGCGGGTGACCTATGGCGATGTCCGGCTGGCGGATGAGGTGCAGTTCTCGGTGTACAAGTTCGAGGCTGCAGACGTGAGCAAGACCTGGCAGCACCTGGAGCTGTGCGAGGCGGAGTGCAAGGCGCTGCTCGCCCGCTACGAAGCGGCGCGTCAGGCAAAGCCCGAGGAGAACGGGGGGGCCGCCGCGGACAGGGGACGGTTGCCGGTGCTGGCGGCGTACGACCTGTGCCTCAAATGCTCGCATTTATTCAATGTGCTGGACGCGCGCGGGGCCATCTCGGTTACGGAACGAGTGGGCGTCATTGCGCGGATTCGCGCGTTGGCCGTGGGTGTGGCCCGGGCATGGGTGGATCAGCAAGGCGGCAGCGCGGCCGCCGAACGCGGCAGTGAGGCCGAGACAAATAAAAAGGTAGAGCATATCGGCAGCCGCTGACGCTCCAGGCTGAACATCGCCTGGACGAACAGCTCCTGCGTTTACGAATAGAGATGGCGGAGTTCCTGCTCGAAATCGGTTGCGAAGAAATTCCGGCCCGTATGCTTACGGCCGCCTCGTCTGAACTGGCGCGCCGGGTGGGCGATCTGCTTGCCCGGGAGCGGTTGGTGGAAGCCGGAGACGGAGCTTCGGGCGCGTCCGTGCGCAGCTTTTGCACGCCGCGCCGCCTGGCCGTATTGGCAACGCGGGTGGCTGCAGCGCAGCCAGATCTGGAGGAGCAGGTCACCGGCCCTTCCAGTAAGGTCGCCTACAAGGACGGCCAGCCAACTCCGCAGGCGCACGCTTTCGCCAAGAAGCTCAACGTAGATATTGCGGACCTCCAGCGCGTTACCACGCCCAAGGGCGAGTACGTCAGCGCCCAAGTGCGCCGGAAGGGAAAAAGCGCAAGCGAGGTGCTGGCAGGGACGCTTCCGCGGGAAATAGCCGCGCTCCATTGGCCGAAGAGCATGTACTGGCGCGTTCGGGGTGAGACTTTTGTCCGCCCCGTGCGCTGGCTTGTGGCCATGCTCGACGACTCGGTCCTGCCGCTGGCCTTCGCGGGCGTGAACGCGGGCGCCGTCTCGCGCGGGCACCGCATTCTGCACACGGCCGAACTCGCCTTCCCTCGGGCGAACGCGTATGCGCCGGAACTCGAGCGCGCGCAGGTGGTAGCCGATCCTGCCGAGCGCCGGGCGCGCATCCGCCGGGCCCTGGACGATGCGGCTCGGGAGGTCTCCGGAGCTCGATGGCGCGAAGACGCCGCGCTGCTTGAAACCGTCGTGAATCTGACAGAGTGGCCTGCGGTCGTCCTGGGAAACTTCGAGCCGGAGTTCCTGGAACTGCCGCGGGAAGTGCTGATCACGGTAATGCGCGACCACCAGAAATATTTCGCCCTGGAGGGCGCGAGCGGCGAACTGTTGCCTTACTTTCTTGCCGTCCTCAATACCGACGCCGATCACGAGGGCATCATCCGCCATGGCCACGAGCGCGTGCTGCGGGCGCGCTTCAAGGACGCTCGCTTCTTCTGGCAAACCGACCAGAAAATCCCGCTGAAAGAGCGAGTTGCCTTGCTCAAGGCGGTCACCTTCCAGAAGGATCTGGGCAGCTATTTCGAGAAGACGTTGCGCGTGCAGCGGCTGGCCAGCTGGGTTTCTGAAATCATCAAGCAGAGCGGCATGCCGATTCGGCCGGGCGTGGTGCACAAGGCGGCGTTCCTGGCCAAGGCGGACCTTACTACCGAGCTGGTGAAGGAATTCACGGAGCTGCAAGGCATTGTGGGCGGGCTGTATGCGCGCGCGCAGCAGCTCGATCCGGGGCTGCGCCCGGAAGCCCACGAGTTGATCGCGCAGGCCATCTACGACCAGTACCGGCCCGAGTCGATGGACGACGCGGTTCCGCGCACGATCGAGGGCGCGGTGCTGGCGGTCGCGGACAAGGCGGACAGCATTGCCGGCCTGTTCGCGCTCGGACTGGCGCCCACCGGCTCCAAGGACCCATTTGCGCTGCGCCGCCAGGCAAACGGGATCGTGAAGATCGCCGCCGAGCACAAGCTGCCGCTGCCGCTCTCCGGCCTCATGCGCGACGCGCGCAGCGGGTTCCAAGGGTCGGCGGCAGAGGCGAAGTTCATGCCCCTCCAAGAATGCCAGCAGGCCTTGCAGAGCTTCTTTCGCGAGCGCCTGGAGTACTACCTGCGCGAGGTGCGCGGCCTCCCTTATGACGTGGTGAACGCGGTGCTGGCGACCGGCGCGGACGACGTGGTGGACGCCGCCGCGCGCGCCGAGGCCCTGGCGCAAGCCCGGGAGATGCCCGACTTTCTCTCCCTGGCCGCGGCTGCCAAGCGCATCCGCAACATTCTGAGGCAAGCCGGGGAGAAAGGCTTGCCGTCAGCGGCCGGTTTTGAGGATCTTCCTTCGGAGGCCGGCGAGGCGAGAGCGCTGCGCGCCCAAATGAAGAGCGCGGTGGCGCAGGCTGATGCCGCTCGCGAGAGAAAGGACTATCGCGCCGCTCTGCTGGCGCTTTCGGCCCTGCGGCCTGCGGTGGATGCGTTTTTTGACCGCGTGATGGTCCTGGTGGACGATGCCAGGCTGCGGGCCAACCGCCTGGCCTTGCTGCAGGGCCTGTTGAACGAGTTTTCCACCATTGCGGATTTCGCCGAAATCGTGACCGAGAAATCCTAGCGGCAGTACCATTCAAGCAGCACAGCGAGGACTTATTTATGGCAACCGAGACGCTTCCTGAAATCAAGGCCGAAAGAGCCAGCGCCACTCAATACGTCTACTTCTTCGGGGGTGGTAAGGCTGACGGCAGCGGCACCATGAAAGACGTGTTGGGCGGCAAGGGCGCCGGCCTGGCCGAGATGACCAACGCGGGACTGCCGGTGCCGCCGGGCTTCACCATCCAGACCGAGGCCTGCCGCGAATACATGCGACAGGGCAGCGTCTCCGAGGAGGTGGACCGTCAGATGAATGCCGCGCTGGCCCGCCTGGAGCAGTTGCAGCGGCAGAAACTGGGGGCTGGCGACAACCCGCTGCTGGTCAGCGTGCGCTCGGGAGCGAAGTTTTCCATGCCCGGAATGATGGACACCATCCTGAACCTGGGGCTGAATGAGCGCAGCGTGGAAGCGCTCGCCCGCAAAGCGAACAATCCCCGCTTCGCCTATGACTCTTACCGCCGCCTGATCCAGATGTTCGGCAATGTTGTCCTGGAGATCGAGAAAGCCGCCTTCGAAGAGGTCTTCGAGGCCAAGAAGAAGCAGAAGCGCGCCCGGCTGGACACGGATCTCGACGCCCGGGCGCTGCAGGAAGTAATTGAGGAGTACAAGAAAGTCGTCAAGAAGCATGCCAAGCGCGAATTCCCGCAGGACGCCCACGAGCAGTTGGTGATGGCGCGGGACGCCGTGTTCCGCTCCTGGAACAATGATCGCGCGCGCCACTACCGCCGCATGAACAACATCTCCGACGACCTGGGCACGGCGGTGAACGTGCAGGCCATGGTCTTCGGGAACCTGGGCGACACCAGCGGGACCGGCGTCGGCTTCACGCGTAACCCGGCCACGGGCGCGAAGGAGTTTTATGGCGAGTTCCTGATGAACGCGCAAGGCGAGGACGTGGTGGCGGGCATCCGCACGCCGGTTCCAATCGAGGAACTCGGGCGCATCATGCCGGATGTGTACAACCAGCTGCGGGAGATTACCACCCGCCTGGAGCGGCACTACCGCGACATGCAGGACTTCGAGTTCACCATCCAGGAAGGCCGCCTTTACATGCTGCAGACGCGCAACGGCAAGCGTACCGGGCGCGCGGGGGTGCGCGTGGCGCTGCAGATGGTGGAGGAGGGGCTCATCTCGAAGCAGGAGGCCATTTTCCGGGTCGAACCCAATCAGCTCTACGACTTCCTGGTTCCCGGCCTGGATGAGAAAGGCGTGAAGGTAGAAGTGCTGGCCACCGGCCTGCCGGCATCGCCGGGCGCTGCCGTCGGGCAAATCGTGTTCACCGCCGACGAAGCGGTGGCGAAAGCGGGTCACGGCAAGAAAACGCCCGTGATCCTGGTGCGCGGGGAAACCACTCCGGAAGACATCCATGGCATGGAGGTAGCCGCCGGCATTCTCACCTCGCGCGGCGGCATGACCAGCCACGCCGCCGTGGTCACGCGTGGCATGGGCAAGTGCTGCGTGGCCGGCGCGGGCGAGATCGAGGTGGACGAGAAGGCGCGCGAAATGCGCGTCAAGGGCCAGGTGTTCAAGGAAGGCGACTGGTTGTCCCTCGACGGCACCACCGGCCGCGTGATCAAGGGCAAACTGAACACGGTGGAGGCCTCCAGCGACAATCCCGAACTGCAGAAGCTGATGACCTGGGCGGAACCGTTCCGCAAGCTGGGGGTGCGCGCCAACGCCGACATCCCGCGCGACGCCATCCAGGCGCGGGCTTTTGGGGCCGAAGGCATCGGCCTGTGCCGCACCGAGCACATGTTTTTTGCCGAGGACCGCATTCCGCACATGCGCGCGATGATCATGGCCGGCGAGGAGAAACAACGGCGCATGGCGTTGCGCAAGCTGCTGCCCATGCAGCGCTCCGATTTTCTCGGCATCTTCCGCGCCATGGACGGTTTTCCGGTGACCATCCGCACGCTCGATCCGCCGCTGCACGAGTTCCTGCCGAAGCGCGAGGAGCTGATGGTGGAGATCGCCGTGCTCGAGGCCACCAAGCCGCGTGCCTCCAAGCTGCGCGAATTGAAGACCGTGCTGCGGCGCGTGGAGGAGCTGCACGAGTTCAATCCCATGCTCGGCCACCGCGGCTGCCGCCTGGGCATTACGTACCCGGAAATCACGGAAATGCAGGCGCGCGCCATCTTCGAGGCCGCCTGCGCCGCCGCCAAGGAAGGCGTGAAGGTCTTGCCCGAGATCATGATTCCGCTGGTCGGCACTGTGAAGGAAATGGCCAATCAGAAAGAGATTGTGGTGCGCGTGGCCGGGGAGGTGTTTGCGGAAAAGGAAATGAGGGTGGAGTACCTGGTCGGCACCATGATCGAGTTGCCGCGGGCTGCACTGGTCGCCGATGAAATCGCCCGCGAGGCGGAATTTTTCTCCTACGGCACCAACGACCTGACCCAGACCACCTTCGGTTTTTCCCGCGACGACATCAACAAGTTCCTTCCCGCCTATCTCGAACTCGGCATCTTCAAACAGGACCCCTTTGCGGTGGTGGACCGCGACGGTGTTGGCCAGCTCATGCGCATGGGCCTGGAGAAGGGAAGGAAGACGCGACCGAATCTGAAGGTGGGGATCTGCGGCGAGCACGGCGGCGATCCTTCGTCGGTGGAATTCTGCCACCAGCTGGGCATGAATTACGTGTCCTGTTCACCCTTCCGGGTGCTCACGGCCCGACTGGCGGCGGCGCAGGCTGCCGCGGGCGAGAAGCTCAAGGGAGAAGCCGGGCGCACCAAGTAGCCGGTGCAGGCTGTTCCGCGGCCGGACCCACTCTGCGCCGGCGGGGAGCGGCCGAATCCCGGAGGCTGTGGAACGGGCGCCGTACCCGCGCACTGGCCGCCGCTTTGTGGATATCTTGGCGGTCGTACTGCGGAAATCTTCCCGCTACAATACCGCCAAGCTCCCGGTCACATTCATGTCCCAGTTTGTCCATCTGCACCTGCACACCGACTATTCGTTGCTGGACGGCGCCTGCGACGTAGACAAGCTGGTGAAGCACGTCAAGGGGCTGGGTATGCCCGCCGTCGCCATGACCGATCACGGCAATATCTTTGGCGCGGTGCACTTCTTCAATGCCGCCAAAAGCGCCGGCATCAAGCCCATTGTGGGCTGCGAGCTGTACGTCTGCAAGAAGCCCGACCACCACACCGGGCGCATGGCCCCGGAGGGCGACAGCTACAACCACCTGCTGGTGCTCGCGGAAAATGAGGAAGGATACCGCAACCTGGTCAGCGTCACCTCGGAAGCCTCCCTGCACGGCTTCTACTACAAGCCGCGCATCAGCAAGCAATATCTGGCGGAGCACAGCAAGGGTCTCATCTGCCTCTCGGGCTGCCTGAAGGGCGAAGTTGCCGAGCGCCTCACCGAGGGCAAGTACGAAGCCGCACGCGAGGCCGCCGCCACCTACCGCGACATTTTCGGCGCGCAGAATTTCTTTCTGGAGATCCAGGACCAGGGCCTGGAGATGGAAAAGCGGATTCACTCCGGCTTGTTTCGCCTGGGCAAGGAACTGAACATTCCGCTGGTCGCCACCAACGACAGCCACTACCTCTGCCAGGAAGATGCCCACGCCCAGGATGTGATGGTGTGCATCCAGACGGGCAAGTCCATCCAGGACACCAACCGGATGAAGTTCGAGGGCAATCAGTTTTACGTCAAAAGCCACGACGAGATGTACCGCGTCTTTAAGGACGCGCCCGATGTGTTGACGCAAACGGTTGCGATCGCCGAACGTTGCCACCTGCGCATCGAAAAAGTGGGTTCGCCCTTCCCTCATTTTGAGGTGCCGGCGGGCTTCACCCTCGACAGCTATTTCGAACACGTGGCGCGTCAGGGCTTCGCGCGTCGCATCGAGACCCTGCGCCAACAGGAAGCGGCGGGGGCGCTGAAGCATCCGCTTAGCGACTACGAGCAGCGGCTTTCGCGCGAAATTGCCATCATCCAGCAGATGAAGTTTTCCGGATATTTTCTGATTGTCTGGGACTTTATCCGCTACGCCAGGGAACACAGCATCCCCGTGGGCCCGGGCCGCGGCTCGGCCGCTGGCTCCCTGGTGTCGTTCGCCATGGGCATCACCGACATTGATCCGCTCCAGCACGAGCTGCTGTTTGAACGTTTCCTGAACCCGGAACGGGTTTCGATGCCCGACATCGACATTGATTTCTGCATGAACCGGCGCGGAGAGGTGATCGAGTACGTCACCCGCAAGTACGGCCGCGAGAACGTGGCGCAGATCATCACCTTCGGCACCATGGCAGCCAAGGCCGCCATTAAGGACGTCGGTCGCGCCATGGACATTCCCTACGCCGAGGTGGACCGCATCGCCAAGATGGTTCCGGCGCAGCTCAACATCACGCTGGACAAGGCGATCGCGGAATCGCAGCCGTTGCAGGCCGCCTATCAGTCCGAGCCGCAAGTGCGGGAGCTGATTGATACCGCCAAAAAACTGGAAGGGCTGGTGCGCAACGCGGGCGTGCACGCCGCCGGGGTGGTGATCTCGCCGCGGCCGCTCACCGAGCTCGTCCCCCTGCACCGCACCAAGAACGAGGAAATCGTTACCGCCTTCGACATGAAGGCGGTGGAAAAGATGGGCCTGCTGAAGATGGACTTTCTCGGGCTCACCACGCTCACCATCCTGGACGATACGTTGAAGCTGATCGCGCAGACCACCGGTCAGCATCTACAGCTGGAGGAAATTCCGCTCTGCGACAACGAGACCTACGCCCGGGTCTTTCACAAGGGCCTGACCTCCGGGGTGTTCCAGTTCGAGTCGCACGGCATGCGGGACGTGCTGCGCCGCTACCAGCCGAACTCCATCGAAGACCTCACCGCTCTGAACGCGCTCTATCGGCCGGGCCCCATTCAGGGGGGCATGATTGACGACTTCATTGACCGCAAGCACGGCCGCAAGAAGATCGAGTACGAGCTGCCCGAACTGGAAGAAATCCTGCGGGAGACGCTGGGTGTCATCGTCTACCAGGAGCAGGTCATGCAGATCGCGAACCGCCTGGCCGGCTACTCCCTGGGCGAAGCCGACCTGCTGCGCCGCGCCATGGGCAAGAAAATTGCCGAGGAAATGGCGGCGCAGCGCGAACGCTTTGTCACCGGAGCGGTGCAGCGCGGCTATCCGCCGAAGAAGATCGAAAAGATTTTCGATTTGATGGCGCAGTTCGCGGGCTACGGCTTCAACAAGTCGCATTCCGCGGCCTACGCGCTGCTCGCCTATCACACCGCCTATCTCAAGACCCACTACCCGGTGGAGTTCATGGCGGCGCTGCTGACCTCAGTTACTGGCAACACCGACGAAGTGGTCAAGTACATCAACGAGTGCCGCGAAATGGGCATCGCAGTTGAGGCCCCCGACGTGAACGTTTCCGCCGCCAACTTCACCCCGCACGGCCGTGCCATTCGATTCGGGCTGGCGGCGGTCAAAAACGTGGGCCACAATGCCATCGAATCCATCGTGGGCGCCCGCGGCAAGCTGGGCCGTCCCTTCCGATCGATTTTTGAGTTCTGCGAAAGCGTGGACCTGCGGCTGCTCAACAAGCGTGTCCTGGAGTCGCTGATCAAAAGTGGCGCCATGGACTCGCTGGGCCGCCGCGCTCCCTTGATGGCGGCCCTCGACAAGGCCATCGAGCGCGCCCAGAAAGCGGCGCGCGATGCCGAATCCGGGCAACACGGGCTGTTTGGGGTGTTCCAGGAAGAGGGCGGCGCGCACCACTCCAACGGCAACGAGGAATTGCCCAGCTCGCCCGATTGGGACGAGCACACGCGGCTGGCCTACGAAAAAGAAATTCTGGGCTTTTTCATTACCGGGCACCCCCTGGAGAAATACAAGGAGAAGCTGGCCGATTTTGACGCCCGCTCGGCGGAAGAGATTTGCGCCCTGAAGGTCTCCACCGCCAAGGACGCCGAGATCTGGGCGGCGGGCGTGATCGCCAATGTGCGCGTCCTCAAGTCGCGAAAGGGCGATCTCTACGCCCAGGCCGCGCTCGAAGACATGACCGGTTCGGTGGACATGCTGGTGTTTCCGGAGGCCTACAAGAAGCTGGCGGAGAAGCTGAAACTCGAAGTTCCCGTGCTGGTGCGCGGCGGGGTGAGGGTGGAGGAGGGGGCGAATGCCAAGCTGACCGCCAGCGATATTGTGCCCCTGGAGCAGGCGCAGCCCAAGCTGCCCAATGCGCTGCGCATCCGCATCCCTCTGGAGAGCGCCTCTGAATCCACGGTGGACGCGCTGCATGCCGTCTGCCTGGAGCGCAGGGGCAAGGCCAAGGTTCTGTTCGACCTCGAGCGTGAAGGCGATTTCATGGTGGTGATGGAAGCCGATGGCTATAATGTGGTGCCCGACCGCGCCTTCGTCCATCGCGTGGAAGAACTCTGTGGCCGGGGTAGCGTGCGCGTCGTGGGCTGATTTGTGTACCCTGCAAGTGGGGACCGCGAGTGCGGGGCGTGCTCGCAATCTGGCCTCTGGCCTCCTGCAATCGCATCGGATTACCGATTTTGACCGAAGCCGGCACAGTTCGCGTTCGAATGGAGGGCGATGGCGGCGTGCTCGCCGTTTCCGAGTTCCTGCTCTCCATGGTGGAGTCGCTGTGGGACGGCTCGCGCAACGGCCATAAGAGCAAGATGGAGTCGGCCAACAAGGCGCAACAGGAACTTGGCCGAATTGAGCAGCAGATCGAACAATTGGAACGCCTGGCCGGGCAGAACCAGGAAGCGCAGCGCAAGCTGCAGCAGCTGCACGAGCGTGTGCACGCGCTGCGCCAGCAGATCCATGCCCAGCTCAATGCCTGGGAAAAGACCGAACTGGCGCGCCATCCCCAGCGCCCCAACCTGCTGGAATACGTGGAGCGCATCTTCACCGACTGGAGCGAAATCCACGGCGACCGGGCCTTCTCCGATGACCCGGCTATCATCTGCGGCATGGCCCGTTTCAATGGCGACGAGGTTCTCGTTCTCGGCCATCAGAAGGCGCGCGACACACGCGAGAAGGTCTATCGTAATTTCGGCATGGCCAACCCTGAGGGGTATCGCAAGGCCCTGCGCGTTATGCGCCTGGCGGAGAAGTTCGGCCGCCCCATTTTTTCCTTTGTGGACACTCCCGGGGCTTATCCCGGGGTGGGCGCGGAGGAGCGCGGCCAAGCCGAGGCCATCGCCCGCAACCTGCGCGAGATGGCGCGCCTGAAGGTGCCCATCATCACCGTGATTACGGGAGAAGGCGGCAGCGGCGGCGCGCTCGCCATCGCGGTTGGCGACCGCGTGCTGATGATGGAGAACGCCATCTATTCGGTGATCACCCCGGAAGGCTGCGCGTCCATCGTGTGGCGCGACTCCGGCAAGAAGGAATTGGCCGCCCAGGCGCTGCGCATCACGGCCGGGGACCTGAGCCAGTTGGGCTGTATCGACGGCATAGTTCCCGAACCTGAGGGAGGCGCGCATCGCGACCACGACGCCGCCGCTAACCTGCTGGGCGCCTCTTTGCAGAGCTGCTACGGCGAGCTCAAGAAGCTGCCGGTGACCGAATTGGTCGCAGCGCGATACAATAAATTCCGCACCATGGCCCGCTTTTACCGGCCCGCTCCTTAGCCCCGTACCTTTTCCATCATCGTCCTTCGCCATGCGCTCCCCGCGCGAAGAGGGCGGAGGTTGCCGTATAATGACACCATCCCCAGCAAAATTGCGGCTTCGGCCGCGGCACTATCTCTGAACACGAGGGTCCATGGCAACCACGGATGTAGCGTTTCAGGATGTATCCGGGCAGCCCGTCCGGCAACGCGTAATCAACGACATGAGCCTGCAGGTAGCCACCGTGAACGGTTCGGGTTCGCAGAGTTCGAACACGGTGTTGTTGCGCAGCATTTTCCAGATGGGTGTGCCCGTTTCCGGGAAAAACATGTTTCCTTCCAACATCGCCGGACTGCCCACCTGGTACACCATTCGCGCTAACAAGGACGGCTACATCGCGCGCAAAAAGGAGATCGACTTCCTGGTGGCCATGAATCCGGAAACCGCGCGCGAGGATGTGGCGGCGCTGGCCCCCGGAGCCACGGTGCTGTACGACGAGCCGCTGAATCTGGCCAGCCTGCGTAGCGATCTCACCTTTTACGCCGTGCCCTACGACAAAATCGTGGCTCCCGTCTGCCCCGAGGCCAAGCTGCGCAAGCTGGTGCGCAACATGATTTACGTGGGCGTGGTGGCCCGGCTGTTGGGCATCGATATGGCGGAGGTGGAAAAAGCCATCCGCAAGCAGTTTGCCCGCAAGGTGAAAGCCGCGGACCTGAACTTCGCCGCCGCTAAGGCGGGCTTCGATTATGCCGTGGCCTCGCTTACCAAGCAGGACCCCTATCAGATCCAGCGCATGGACAAGACCCAGGGCAAGATCATTATCGATGGCAACTCCGCCGCGGCGCTGGGCTGCATGTTCGCTGGCGCTACCGTGGTGACGTGGTATCCCATTACGCCTTCGTCGTCTCTGGTGGAGACGATGATTGACTACATGAAGCGCTACCGCATCAACCCCGACGGTAAGGCCAGCTTCGCGATCGTGCAGGCGGAAGACGAACTGGCCGCCATCGGCATGGTGCTGGGCGCGGGCTGGGCGGGCGCGCGCGCCATGACGGCCACCGCCGGCCCCGGCATTTCGCTGATGGCCGAGTTCGCCGGCCTGGGTTACTACGCCGAGGTGCCCGCCGTCATCTGGGACATTCAGCGCGTCGGTCCTTCCACCGGACTTCCCACCCGCACCTCCCAGGGCGACATTCTTTCTACCGCGGTCCTCTCCCATGGCGACACCAAGCACCTCATGCTCATTCCATCTTCCGTGTCGGAATGCTTCACCATGGCGAGCGAGGCCTTTGAGTTGGCCGAGCAGTTCCAGACTCCGGTCTTCGTGATGTCGGACCTCGACCTGGGCATGAACAACTGGATGTCGGACCCGTTCCCCTATCCCGAGAAGCCCATCAGCCGCGGTAAGGTGCTCAGCAAGGAGGATCTGGAACGGCTGGGCGGCTTCTCCCGCTACAAGGACGTAGACGGCGACGGCATCTGCTACCGCACCCTGCCCGGGACCGACCATCCCGGCGCCGCCTACTTCGCGCGGGGCAGCGGGCACAACGAGCAGTCGTCCTACAGCGAGCGGCCCGATGACTACGAAAAGAACATGGAGCGCATCAACCGCAAATTCGAAACCGCGCGCTCCCATGTGCCTCGCCCGGAAGTGCAGACCGGGAAATCAAAAGTCGGCATCATCGCCTACGGTACCAGCCATTGGGCGATCATCGAAGCGCGCGATCAGTTGCGCAAGGAATACCAGCTGGAAACCGACTATCTGCGCGTGCGCGCCTACCCCTTTAGCCGCGAGGTGCACGAATTCGTGGAGCAGCACGAGCGCGTGTACGTGGTGGAGCAGAACCGCGACGGCCAGATGATGTCGTTGCTCAAATTGGACGTGGCGCCCGAGCGCGTCACCCGCTTGCGTGGCATCGCGCACGTGCATGGCCTGCCCCTGGACGCGCGTTCCGTCACCGACGAGATCATCATGATGGAGGGCAAGTAATGGGCACTACCCCGGCTTCCACCCCCGCGCCAAAAACCAATCGCATCGGCCTGCAGGTGCTCGATTATCGCGGCGGAAAGACCACTCTGTGCGCGGGCTGCGGCCACAATGCCATTTCCGAGCGCATCATCGATGCCATGTACGAGATGGGCGTCAGGCCGGAGCGCGTGGCCAAGCTTTCCGGCATTGGCTGCTCGTCCAAGAGTCCGGCCTACTTCATGAGCCGCTCGCACAGTTTCAACGCCGTGCACGGGCGCATGCCCTCGGTGGCAACCGGGGCAGCATTGGCCAACCGCAACCTGATGACGCTCGGGGTCAGCGGCGACGGCGACACCGCCTCCATCGGCATCGGCCAGTTCGTGCACCTCATGCGCCGCAATCTGCCGCTCATCTACATCATCGAGGACAACGGGGTGTATGGCCTCACCAAGGGCCAATTCTCCGCCACGGCCGACCTGGGATCGAAGCTCAAGACGGGCGTGATCAACGATCTGCCCCCGATCGACACCTGCGCGCTGGCCATCAGCCTGGGCGCAACCTTCGTGGGGCGCTCCTTCTCGGGCGATAAGCGCCAGCTTCACGCCATGTTGAAGGCGGCCATCGCCCATAAGGGCACGGTCATGCTCGACGTCGTCTCGCCCTGCGTGACTTTCAACGATCACGAAGGATCCACCAAGTCGTATAAGTACATGAAGGACCATGACGAGCCCGTGCACGAAATGGACTTCATCCCCGCCTTCCAGGAAATCAGCGTGGATTACGATCCCGGCACCACCATGAACGTCACCATGCACGACGGGTCGCAGCTCCGCCTGCGCAAGCTGGAGGAGGATTACGATCCCACCGACAAGATCGGCGCCATCAAGCGCATGATGGAAGCTCACGATAAGAACGAGGTGCTCACCGGGGTCCTCTATCTCGATACCCAGGCGCCCAGCTTCATTGACATGCTTAACCTCATGGAAGAGCCGCTGGCGACCTTGCCGGAAACGGCGGTGCGCCCGGGCAGGGAAGTGCTCGATGAGGTCATGGAGCAGCTGCGGTAGGGTTCGCGGGGGAGGCACGCCGCGGCGGCTTCGCTAGGCGGTGGCGCGCTCCGGTTGGGCCATGGGATCGGCGCTTTCGAAAGCGCCGATGAAAGTCTCTGTGTCGGTAATGAGCTGGAACTGAGCGTCGAGTTTTTGGTACTTCTCGGCGTGCTCCCGCTTGAAGTTTTCAAACTCCTGCCGCGACGTCCAGCGATCGAAAGTGATATAGCTGCCCGGCTCTTCGCAATCGCGCAGCAGCCGCGTGCCCAAGTACCCGGCGCCCCCAGCGAAGAATTGCGACCAGTCGCCTGCCGACCCGTAGGCGCTTTCGAATTCGGTGACCTTGCCCGGTTTGACCTTGAATTCCCAAACGATTACGTACATGAAATCCCCTCGGAGCGCGCTCGCAGGCAGATTACAGCACACTCGTGGAATGTGATGCAGGCCGGGGTCGGGGAGGCGCGCGCCGGAACCAGAGCCCGGTTAAATTTCGCTGCTGGCAGCGCGCCTCGCCGTGATAAGAAGCAGGCATGCGTGCAGGTGGGATCGGAATCGTAGCCTGGCTTCGCGGCTGGCAGCGGGCAGGCCGTCTGGCGGCGGTTCTCGGGACGGCTTTCCTGCTCTCCTGCGCGCGTCCCCAGCCGCCGACCGCGCCCCTGGAACGGCAGTTAACAGACATTTCCGGGGTAGCCCGTTCCCCAGCGATATCGCCCGACGGCAAATTGCTGGCCTTTGTTTCCAGTCCGGCGGAACAGAACGCCCCACAAGTGTGGGTGGTCGCGACGGATGGTGGGGGCAGTCCCACTCGCCTCACCGAGGGGCCCTGGCAGAACTACGATCCCGAGTTCGCGCCCGATGGCCAGAGTATTTATTTCACCTCGAACCGGCCGCAGCAAGGGATCTATCGCGTGCCCGTAACCGGCGGCGCGGCGGAGCTGCTGCTGGAGGGCGGATATGCGGCACGGGTCTCCCCCGACGGCAAGACCCTGGCGTACGGCGCCGGCGGGAAGCTCTACCGGCGCGCTCTCCAGGGTGGCCTGCCGGTTGCGCTGTTGCCGGAGGTAGAAAACAGCTATGCCCCGGTTTGGTCGCCGGACAGCGGGCGGCTGCTAGTCCTCGCTACCATTAAGGGATCCCGGGAACCGCAATGGTGGACGGTTCCCGCCGCAGGAGGCCAGCCGCAAGCCACCCCGATTGCCTCGGAGCTGCAAGCCCAGGGATTCAGCCGCGCGGTTCCCAATGCCTGGCTGCCCGGGGATTGGATCGTGTTCACCGGGCTGCAGGGCGAGACCCAGACCCTCTGGAAATTTCATCTTGGGCGCGATCAGCGCATTCACGGTGCCCCGTCCCGCGCCACGGAAGATCCGGAAGGGGATTACGACGCCTACTATCGCGGCGGGAGATTGGCCTTCGCCCGCACTCGCGTGGACTTAAATTTCTGGGTTCTTCGCCTCGATCCCTCGGGGACGCGGATCCTGGGCTCAGCGGAGCGACTAAGCTCCGGTGGGAACCGCAAAGGAGCAGCCTCGCTCGCGCGGGATGGCGGCAGGCTGCTCTACAGCGCGGAGGAACAGCGCGACCATTATGCGCTGTACCTGGAAGACTTTTCTAAGAAGAGCCGCAAGCGGCTCCGCGACGGGTTCTACTCGCTCCTGCGGCCGGATGGCGCCCGCTATGTTTATGCCGATGACCGGGGATTGCTGTGCCGGTCCACGGGATGGTGGCCATTCTGGTCGCATCGCTTGTGCATCGCCTGCGGCATGCCCCGCGAATTCTCCCGGGATGGAAACAAGCTCCTGCTGTGGACACCGGGTGGATCGCGCGTAGATGTCCTGGACGCGCAGAGCGGCCAAATCTATCCGGCACTGGCGACGGCAGCAGACATTTCCGGGCCGAAGCTCTCGCCCGACGGCGAATGGCTCAGCTTTGTCGCTCGAACAGGGCAGCGCATGTGGCAGACATTCGCTGCCCCTATACGGCGCGATCGTGCCGCGACCCGAGCGGAATGGGTCGCACTCACACCTGCCTCCGATTCTTTTCATTTTGCCTTCTGGTCCCCCGACGGCAGCATGATCTATATCCTGACCGGCCGCGGGCCAGGCAACCTGCGATGGCTGGAGGCGCAGAAGCTCGATGCCGCCACCAAGCATCCGGTAGGCAATCGCGTTCCTGTTTACGAGTTCGCCGAATCGCGAGTGCCCACGATGGATCCCACCTGGAACAATGTTTCCGTAATCGGTGACAGGATCTTGCTTGAGCTGGGAGACTCCAGCACCAACCTGTGGAGTCGCCCCGTGACTCCTTAGCGCCCCGCTGAGAGGGAATCGCCGCCGCAGAAGCCGCAGAATCCTCCGCAACCGCCGCAACAGCTCCCTTCGCGGCGGTCGCCTAAGGCCGGAGGACCGGCTCTCCTATAGCTTATTGAATCCGTCGAGCGCCGCCACCTTGTAGGCTTCGGCCAGCGTGGGATAGTTGAAAATCGTATCGCGAAAATAAGTGATGGTGCCCCGCAGGCCCATCACCGCCTGCCCGATGTGCACGATCTCGGTGGCCCTTTCCCCGATGGCGTGGACGCCCAGTACCTCCAGGCTTTCCGGATGGAACAACAGTTTCAGCATGCCATGCTCGTCGCCCACCATCTGCGCCTTGGCCAACTCCGCGTAGCGGGCCAGCCCCACTTCGTACGGCGTTTTGCTCGCGGTCAACTGTTCCTCGGTGCGTCCCACCATGGAGATCTCGGGAATGGTGTAGATGCCATAAGGAATCATGTGCGCCGGAACCTGGCAGGGCTTGCCGAACATGTGGCAACTGGCCAGGCGGCCCTGCTCCATCGAGGTGCTGGCCAGCGCGGGAAAGCCGATCACATCTCCGGCCGCGTAGATATGCGGCACCGCGGTCTGAAAGTTTTCGTTGACCGCCAGCTTACCCCGCGGGTCGGCCCCAAGCCCGGCGGCCGGCAGGTTCAATTGATCGCTGTTCGCCTGCCGTCCCACCGCGTAGAGCAGGGCGTGGCCGTGGACCGTCTTCCCGCTTTCCAGCTTGGCGAAAACGCGCTCGCGCTCGGCTTCAAATCCCACCGAAACAACCTTCTCTCCCAGGCGGAACACGGTTCCCAGTTGCCGCAGTTGGAAGCACAGGCTCTCGACGATCTCGCGGTCGGCGAAATCGAGCAACACCGGCCGCTGGTCCAGGATGGTCACCTTGACGCCCAGGGTGGCGAAAATGGAGGCGTATTCCAGTCCAATGATGCCGGCGCCCACCACCACCAGTTCCCTCGGCAAGCTTTCCAGCTCGTGGACCTGGTCGGAGTCAAAGATGCGCGTTCCATCGACGGGAAAGCTGCTGTCGTGCGCCGGACGGGTCCCGCAGGCGATCAGGACGTGCTCGCCACGGAGCAAAAGCGAACCGTCGTCGGTCACCACTTCCACCGTGTGCGGATCGACAAAGCGGGCCTCGCCCTCGAACGTGTCCACCTGGTTGCGGCGCAACTGCGCCTTGATGACCTCAACCTCCCGCGCCATCACCGCATCGGCGCGAAAAATCAGGTCTGGCATCAGAATGCGTTCCTTGAGGGTGTAGTCCCGCCCATAGAAGGTGCGCTGCTGGAACCCGGTCAAATACAGCGCCGCCTCACGCAAGGTTTTGCTGGGGATGGTGCCCGTGTGCACGCAGACCCCGCCCATGGTCTTTTTGCGTTCGACTACCGCAGCCTTGCGGCCCAGTTTGGCGGCGCAGATGGCTCCTTTCTGTCCCGCCGGTCCACTGCCAATGACAACCAAGTCGTATTCGTGAGACGGCATGCCCGCTCCCTGGCTAGATTCGCGCGCGCAGCGCTGTAAGATTACAGTGGCATATTGCGTTCAGGTCAATGCGCCGCGGGTTCCAAACCCTGGTACGGCGAAGTCTCGCAACTGCGGGAGGGCTTAAGTCCGGTCCATTCTGGCGCCTGAAATCCGGTAAAGTTTTGTAAATGAACGGCCTGGGCAGGGAGGGGGGGTACAATCCCCTCGGAAGGACAGTGCGCGGATCCTTGCGCATGCGCGCGAATAGCGGGAGCCGACTGCCGCCCGTCAGCATCTAATTAACTGTCTGGTTAAATAGCCGGGCAAGCCAGGATTTTGCCAGTTCACAAGGTATGAAGCTGCTCAAGAACAAGTGGGTGTTATTGCTGCTGGTGTTGATCGCCGCGGCCCTCATCGTGGGCTTCCGTATGCGGCGCGGGCCCGAGCAGAAGTATTTCACCGCCAAGGCGCAAACCACCACCATCAATGACGTGGTGCAGGCCACCGGCACCATCAATGCCGTCATCAACGTCCAGGTCGGATCGCAGGTTTCAGGGCGGATTGCCGCCTTGTATGTGGACTTCAACTCCAAGGTGCGCCGGGGGCAACTGATAGCGGAAATTGATCCCGCGCTCTTCCAGGGAGCGGTGCTGCAGGCGCGCGCCGACCTGCAAAACTCCAAGGCCACGCTGGCCAGCGCCAAGGCCGACCTGGTCAAAGCGCAGGCTACGGCGGTGCAGACTAAAGCCGACTATGCGCGCAACCAGGGCCTGGCACAGGAGGGCGTGGTCAGCCCGCAACAATTGGACCTGGCCCGCGCCAATGCGGAAACAGCGCAGGCGGCGGTGCAGGCGGCCGGCGCGGCGGTACAGCAGGCTGCCGCCCAGGTGGAGCAGAAGCAGGCGGCGCTCTCGGTGGCCGAAACCAATCTGAAGTACACCAGCATCCACGCGCCCATTGACGGCGTGGTGGTGGCGCGCAACGTGGACGTGGGGCAGACCGTGGCCGCGTCCCTGCAGGCCCCCACCCTGTTCACCATCGCGCAAGACCTCACCAAGATGCAGGTGGACACGCAAATTGACGAATCCGACGTAGGCAACATGAAAATGGGCCAGGAGGCGACGTTCCGGGTGGACGCCTATCCCAACCAGACTTTTCACGGCAAGGTGGCACAGGTCCGCCTGAACCCGACACTGGTGCAAAACGTGGTCACCTACGACACGGTGGTGACCTTTGACAATCCGCAAGGCAAGCTGTTCCCGGGCATGACCGCGTACGTGAGCATCCCGGTGGCGGAAGCGCAGAACGTGCTGGCCGTCCCCAACAGTGCGCTGCGCTTCAAGCCTGACATGAAGCCGGATGCGATGAGGTCGCTGCTGGAGAAATATGGCATCAGCCCGCAGGGCCAGCCCGCGAAAACTGCCCGGGCCGGAGCGGGGCAGACGGGTGGAGAGAGTCGGGGAGTGGCTCCCGGAACGCGCGGAGGCGGGACAGAAGCCGGTGGCGCCGCGCGCGAGCCGCGCCATGATTACGCCATTGTCTGGAAAGTGAGGCAGGATGGATCGCTAGAGCCGGTTTCGATTCGCACCGGGATCACCGACCATACCCAAACGGAAGTGGCGCAGGTGCTCAAGGGCGAGTTGCAGCCGGGAGAAGACCTGGCGATCGGCATGGCCACCTCGGCGGTGAAGGGACCGTCGGGGCCGGGAGCAGGCGTGCGGATGCGGTGAGCGGTCCGACAACGCCGGTCACGCACTGATCAGCGGCTACAAGGCAAGATGTCGGCAACTTCACAAGTCGAGGTCAACCGCGGCGGCCGGGCGCAGCGTACCAGCCTGATCTACGTGGAAGACGTGCACAAGTACTACGACCTGGGCGAAACCAAGGTGCACGCGCTGCGCGGAATCTCCGTGGAGATGCAGCGGGGCGAGTTCGTGGCGATCATGGGGGCCAGCGGCAGCGGTAAGTCCACCTTCATGAACCTGCTGGGCTGCCTCGATAAGCCCAGCAGCGGACGCTACCTGCTGGATGGGACCGACATCACGCGCTTCAACAAGCGGGAACTCGCCGCGATCCGCAATCGCAAGCTGGGTTTCGTGTTCCAGGGATTTAACCTGCTCTCGCGCACGACGGCGCTGGAGAACGTGGAACTCCCCACCCTGTATGCGCGCATGCCCCGGGAGGAGCGCACCCTGCGGGCGCGGCAGGCGCTCCAGATGGTGGGGCTGGGAGACCGCGTGGACCACTTTCCCTCGCAGCTTTCCGGCGGCCAGCAGCAACGGGTCGCGATTGCGCGCGCCCTGGTGAACCAGCCCTCCATCCTTCTGGCCGACGAGCCGACGGGAAACCTGGACAGCCGCACGTCGGTGGAGATCATGGAGATTTTCCAGAAGCTGAACGACGAAGGGCTCACCATCTTGCTGGTGACCCACGAGCACGACATCGCGCAGTTTGCCAAGCGCACCATCGTCTTTCGCGACGGCCGGATTCGGCGCGACGAGCTGGTGACGAACCGCCCGCGCGCTGCCGAGGTCTTGCAGGCGATGCCGACTCTGGAGGACTGAAGCGCCGCATGGTTCATGCGTCGCCGGCGGGCGACACGAGGCCGCGCGGCGGCCGACGGGAATGGCTGTTGAGAGTGCTTTATGGACCTGATTTCCATCTTGCGAATTGCAATGCGGGCGCTGGGCCGCAACAAGCTGCGTTCGGGCCTGACCATGCTGGGCATCATCATCGGCGTGGGCGCGGTGATTGCCATGGTTGGGGTCGGCCAGGGCGCCAGCAAGCAGGTGCAGGACCAGATTGCGGCCATGGGATCCAACATGCTGTTCGTCTCCAGCGGCACGGTCAATCGCGGCGGCTTGCGGCTGGGCTGGGGGCAGACCAAGACGCTCATCTACGACGATATGAAGGCCATCCTGCGCGAATGCCCGGCGGTGAAGGCGGCGGCGCCGGGCAGCTCCACCACCGCGCAGATCGTCTTTGCCAACGACAACTGGTTCACCAATGTGCAGGGCACCGAGCCCCAGTACTTCGATATCCGCAGTTGGCCCGTCGAATCCGGGGCGTTGTTCACCCAGGCGGACTCGGATTCCGCCGCCGACGTGGCCGTCATTGGCTCGACGGTGCGGCAGAACCTGTTCGGGGCCACTGATCCCATCGGCCAGACCATCCGCATCAGGAACCTTCCTTTTAAAGTTGTGGGCGCGCTCACCTCCAAGGGGCAATCCGCCGCCATGGGGCAGGACCAGGACGACGTGGTTTTTGTTCCCATCACCACTTTGCAGAGGAAGCTGACGGGCGAGACCTGGCTGCGCTACATCGTCGTTTCGGCGGTTTCGCAGCAGGCCAGCTACGCCGCGCAGGACGAGATCACTTCTCTGTTGCGCGACCGGCACCGTATCCGGGCGGGCCAGGACGATGATTTCCAGGTGCGCAACCTGGCCGACATCGCCCAGCTGGCGGACCAGTCCTCGCGGGTGATGACCCTGCTGCTGGCCTCCATCGCCAGCGTGTCGCTGATCGTGGGCGGCATTGGCATCATGAACATCATGCTGGTGTCGGTCACCGAGCGCACTCGCGAGATTGGGATCCGCATGGCCATCGGCGCTACCGAGCAGGACGTGCAGCGGCAGTTTCTGACCGAAGCGGTGGTGCTCAGCCTGATCGGCGGTGCTGCCGGCATCTTTTTCGGCGTGGGTTCGTCATTGCTGATCACTAAGGGCTTGGGGTGGGCCGTGCTGGTCTCGCCCATGGCCATCGTGGCGGCAGTGGTGTTTTCGGCGGCGGTGGGAATCTTCTTTGGGCTCTACCCCGCGCGCAAGGCCGCCCGGCTCGACCCTATCGAGGCGCTGCGCTTCGAGTAGTGCGCGCGTTTCGCGGAGGGCGTCTGGAAATTTTTCCGAGTCGAGGAGCGCGGCTTGCTTCTTGGAGCACCGCGCCGAACGGCGGCCACAGTTTGAGCTTCCTCTGAACTCGCCAGAGCCGGCGGCCGCCTGTTATACTGAAAATCGAGTTGCACCCAGGCCGACTTGCCAGGCGGCACACGGGTTTGCGGCTCATCCTGTCCTTCCGAAAGTGGCGATTCCCGCGGCGCGGGGACGTAGTTCAGTTGGTTAGAACGCTGCCCTGTCACGGCAGAGGTCGCGAGTTCGAGTCTCGTCGTCCCCGCCATTCTTTTCAAGTAGTTGCGATGAAGTCTCTCCCGTCGTGGACGAACTTGTGTCGTGTTTTGTGTCGTAACTGCCCCATTGCTCCGCCGTTTCAGGCGTCTGCCTGCGGTTACTAATGAGCGCGTCGAGCGCCTGCCGCTTCACCGCCGTGCGAAACTGGGAGTAGTGGCGCAGCATTCGTGGGGAAACGTGACCAGCAATCGCCAATATGGTCTGTTCGCTCGCCTCACCAGATTCGGCCAGCTCGGTTATAGCGTTATGTCGCAGGTCATGGAAACGCAGATTAGCACTGGGCTTTTCAATCCGTGAATGTCGGCTTTGCACTGCCGTTTGCGACAAACGGAACTTGGTGCTGCAGCAACCCACAGGCGGGACACTCGATAGCTCGAGTTAACAACCGCCAAGCCGAGCGCCACGACGACATCGGCGTAGTCGTGTCCCTGCGTGCCTCCTAGGCAAGACGAAAAACCCAGCGAGTTTTGACATAGCTGCCGGAAAAACCCACCAAACCGAGAGTATTAAGCGGTACCGGCGCTCAGGCCCAAGTTGACCGCTGGAGTTACGTTTTTTGCTAGTTAGCATCTAAGTAGTGGGAAGCGGTCGGGCACGCTAGGCTTGTTGCCGCGCTTAAGCTAACAGTTAAGGCCGATATGAGGCCGATGCGTTCATACCACGAGCTAGCGGAACTTCATTGGCCTTCCGCGCTGGACTGACCGGATGGGCGAGGGGATGCCGGGGCGGGAAGGGCCACCGGTGTTCGTGAAGCGTCCCACTGTGACAACCAGCCTACAGACGCATTTCGCCAGAGGGGGTATCCCGGTATGAGTGACCGGGTGAGGCTTTTTGACGGTGACGGGCATCTTGCCTTTGAGTTGTGTACGCCCAACTTCGATGTCCCAAGGGGGGTGGCGGTTTGGGAGCGTAAAGTGTTCGTCCTGTATCATTGCGGAGAGCGCGACGCGCTTACGGGCGAGCGGGTCGTCGAGTACCGGAGGGCTGATGTGATATATCTGCCCGACTTACCCAATTTTGGAAATGTCGCCAAATAGGGACTGAACTGCTGCGGCTATACTGCAGGAGAACCGAGGGGAGTGGGAAAGCCCACCTTATCTCAAGTTTTCAGCGGAGTCTTGGTCGGTACCCTCGCTAACGATGGCAGAGGAGCGGCGGGGCAGGAGGAAATTGGTCAACGCGACGTAGTGCGTCGCCGGGCTGGGCTACCCGAAGGCGGAGAGTCTCTACCGGGCCTATAAGAGCAGACAAATGTCGAGCATTGCCGCGTATTACAACCAACAGTTCAGGGCTGATGTCGCGGCCTTTTTTCAGGATTCGCCATTGCCGTACTTCGGCAATGCTTGGGGCAGGTCAGGACGTTGCTCTCGAATGCGCATAGTAGCAAGGGAGCGCCGAGCGAAGTTTCTGATGTGTTTGTACTTCACCGTCCTGTGCG
>JAMXLI010000181.1 GCA_024281115.1 Terriglobales bacterium
AGCCGAGCCGATCCACTCGATCTCAGCGACTTTGTCTTTCGGCACGCGCGCCGCCGCCGCAATCTGCGGATACTGGGTGTCGTAGCGGTCCATGCCTTGCACCAGCAGAATGACCCGGCGTTCCCCCTTCGGCCCGATGAGCAGGTAGGCCACATCTTCAACGGCGCCCGTACCCGAAAAGTCTGCGCGCAGCCGGCCGCTCGCCTCCACTCCATTGGAACGCAGCCACCCTTGTGCATTGGGATTGAAATCGTCCGGCGTGGCGGCGCGCCAGCCATCCAGGTTGGTAATTAAGCGTGCGTCGCTCGGCAACACGCCTGCCGGCTGCGGCGGCACGAAGGCGCTCAGGTTGGAATGGCCTGGGCGTGGCCGGGCCGCGGCTATTACCAGCAGCACTGCCGCGGTGATTCCCAGGGCAATGGCGGCCCGGCCCGCCAGGTGACGCTCCTTAGGCAACGGATGCACCGCGACGGTGTCCGCTCCGGGCATCTGATGGAGAGCTTTCTCCAGCGCCGAGATGGCGCTCAGGTGGTCCAGCAGGTGCCGCGCAAGCGTGCGCTGCATAATCTCCAGCTCACTGAGTTCCAGCCAGCCCTGGGTAATCGCTATGTAGGTATTCGAGGAACAGGCCAGCTGGGCTAGCGCGGCGGTCACCGCCGGCATCCCCAAAAACAGTCGCGCCTGGGCAGCGTGATCCGTACGGATGGCGAAGCGCGTATCCAGCGCCGGGTCGTTGGCACGCAACGCCACGCGTCCCTCGGTGGCATCGGCGGTTCGCGAAGCAATCCAGAGGGTGAAATTTGCCGGCACGCCCACGCGGATATTCACCCCGGGCACGCTCTCTTTGTGCGAGAAGCGGATCACCGTGGGCAAGGCGCCAAGATTGCCGGAAACCACCAGGTCGGCGGCATCGCGGAAGACACTGCCTTCCATCTCACCGGCGACTTCCTTGACGTCGCCGCCGATGTCACGAAATCCGGCGTACTTGCGCAAGTTCAGCGCAATGGTCAACAGCGCGCCCACTATCGCCACGGAGAATACGATCAACAGGGCGAGCCCGACGGGCGTGAGGTTAGCGTAAGCTTGCTGGAGCGCTGCGGTCATGGGCCCGCGCCGGGCCGCAACCAGGTTCGCGAACGCCGCGGCGACTCACCGCTTCCGAAGCTGACCACGGCGGCCAAGAGTGTAGGTAGGTGTCCTTCGCGCGGATAATAACGCGCGCGCCCTTGCGAATCAACCAACTATAATCCGGCCCATGGGCATCGTCGAGCAGGTGCAGAAGGACATGACGGAAGCCATGCGGGCGCGCGACGAGCGCCGCCTTTCCGCGCTGCGCATGGTGAAAAGCGCGCTCAAGAACCGGGAAATCGAGAAGCGTTCGGCGCTCACCGACCAGGAAGCCATGCAGGTCCTGGGAACCCTCATCAAGCAACGCAAAGAATCGGTGGAACAATTCAATCGCGGCGGGCGCCCCGAACTGGCCGCCAAAGAAGCCGCCGAAATCACCCTGCTCGAGGCTTATCTGCCGAAGGCGGCCGGGGAAGACGAAATCGCCGCGGCGGTGCGCGCCAAGATCGGAGAAATGGGCTCACCCACCATCAAGGACATGGGAACCGTGATGAAGGCGGTCATGGCGCATTTCCAGTCCAGCGGGGCCCGCGTGGACGGCAAGCAAGTCAGCGACATGGTAAAACGCGAACTGACTAAGCCGGCCTGAAACCCGGCCCGTCGGGGGACGGCGGCGCTCACAGCGCAATCCAGCCGCTGCGAATCAGCCACAACGACAGCACCGAAACGATCACCCACAATGTGACCCCCTGGAGCAGCGGCCGGTGCCCCACTGTGCGCAGCGTGTGGCGCGACAGACTGCTGCCAATGAGGAAAAGCGTGACCGTCAGCCCAATCCTCGCCGCCCGCGCCAGCAGCAGGTATACCGGCATCCCCGCCGGCAAGTAGGTGTTGCACACTGCGGCCATGCAAAACAGCGCGATAAACCAGGGCCATTGAATGCGGGCTTTCGCGCCCTTCACCACTGCCGTCCCCAGCGTCAAGGGCACAATCCACAAGGCGCGCGTCAGCTTGATGGTGGTGCCGATGGCCAGCGCCACGGCGCCGTACTTTGCCGCCGCCCCCACCACGGAACTGGTGTCATGAATGGCGAGCGCCGCCCACAAGCCAAATTCATTTTGCGTCAGCTTCAGGGCGCTGCCGATCAGGGGAAAGATGAGAAGCGCCACCGAGTTCAGCACGAAAACAGTTCCCAGCGATACCGCCATCTGCTCATCTGTGGCCTCACTGATCGGGCCCACTGCCGCGATGGCGCTGCCGCCGCAGATCGCCGTTCCCGTCGAGATCAGGAACGCCGGCGTAGCCGGCACGCGCAACAGCCGCCCTAGCCCCATGCCGGCGAGCAGCACGAACGAAATGCTCAGCAGTGTGTACAAAAATCCGCTTCGCCCGGCTCGGACTACCTGGTGCAAATTCATCCCGAAGCCCAATCCAACCACCGAGGCCTGCAGCAGCCAGCGCGAGAGCTTGCGTGCATTCTTGGGATAGGGATGCGTAAGGGTCAGCCCAAACGCCAGGCCCAGCAGGAGCGCGATGGGTGGTGAAACAAAGCAGGAGATCGCCAGGCCGGCAAAGAAGATCAGTTTCGCGCCCATCCTGGCTTTATCTTACCGTGCGTCCGCGCCCGGACCACGTGGGGTTTGATACCATCGCCTTTTGGGCCGGCTGCCGCCTGCGGCGCCGGCGGGAACCGCCCTTATAGTTCGGAGGACTCATGGCAGACGAGATCACGGCGCAGCTTCCACTCGGGTCGCGCCGCAACGAAGACATCGCGCTTGACATGATGAAGTTCATTGCAATGGCCACAGGCTATGGCAAGACCGGTTCGCCCGGCGCCGGCTTCCAGGGCGGCACCGTTTCCAAGCCCGAGGACTATGCCACCCACCTGCTCGATCTGTATGGCCGCTGCCTCAACGCAGTGGAAAAAAGAAAGTAATTCCCTGCCGAGGGGGCGGCATTGGGGCGCCGCTCACCGCGCTGGCAGTGGCGGTGGCCCGTAATCCGGCAACTTCTCCTGGGAACGGCTGGCGCGCTTGACCGCGACCTCCTCGAACAGAAGGCTGGGTGTAACCAGGGCAGACGACAGCGGATCCATCCGCTGCTCCAGGTACGCGTCATCTCCCACGGCCGCCAGGTCGTTGCGCAGAGCACGCGCATCCAGTTGATCGAACATGGCGCCCCGAACCAGCTCGCGTTTTCCATCCAGGTACACGCGGTAGAGCAATCGGGGCGAGAGGTCGGGCGTCATGGTCTGCACGTAGTAGCCGTAGGTCAACCCGCGTTGCCGGCACATCTCAATCAGCTTTTCTTGAAGTTTGTCGGGGGGCAGGCCGTTGGCGCCGCGCACGAACAGGTTGCTGTAATGCGGGGCCGGGTCGCGTGACGGCGCCGCCCTTCCGTGCCCGTTGGATTGCGGGAAGTCGCGCACGGGCTGCCGTCCCACCAGATAGCTGACCAGGATCCCCTTCTCGACCACAGTGACCGGTCGCGCCTTTACCGCCTCATCATCCACGGCATAGCTGCCGATCAGGGTCTTGCCCTGGAAGCGCTGCTGGGTGGGATCGTCAACGATGCTCAAGAACTCGGGCAGGATGCGCAGCTTGTAACTCGACCCGTACTCGCCCTGTGCACGCCCGGGATCGCCGGGATTGAACGCTTTGACGGCTCCCAGGCTCCCGCCCACCCGATTGAAGAGCGTATTGGCCGCATCTGCAGAAAACCATACCGGACCATGGAACTCGTCCTCGACGACCGGAGCGCTGCGCAGTTGCCCTAGCGTGGCTACCACCTGCGCTGCTTCGGCCTCGGCTTGCGTCGCCGTCGGCAGTTCCTCCGGCCTTCCCACGGTATGACCGGGACTGCGTGCCAGCCGCATACCGTCCGGCGCCTGCGTGCTCCCCTCGACTGCAAACATGTAGGCGGCACTTCCGGAGCGCGCCACGCTGCCTTCGGAATTGAGGAAATACCGGTTGGTCACGCGCGCGTTCAGCACGGCCTGCAAGCTTTGCACCTGCGGATCCTTGCGGTAGAGGGCAGAG
>JAMXLI010000182.1 GCA_024281115.1 Terriglobales bacterium
ACCATCGGCCGCAGCGAGGAGGGCCGCGACATCGTGCTGCTCGCCATCGCGGATGAAGCCGGGATCCGCGATCTTGAGCGGTTGAAAGCCGCCACCGCCGCCCTCGCCGACCCACGCCGCACCGATCCCACGGCCGCCGAGCAGCTCGTCGCCCAAGCCCGCCCCATCTATTACTTCAACGCCGCATTGCACTCGGACGAAACCGGCTCCACCGAATCTGTGCTCGAGCTTGCCTACCGCCTGGCGGTGTCGGAGCGGCCCATGATCCAGCGCATTCGCCAGCGCCTGGTCGTGCTCATCAACCCGGTGTCGAACCCCGATGGCCGCGACAAGGTGGTGGAGTGGTTCTACCGCTATCTCAAGGGCAAGACCGACTACGCGTCCCTGCCGCGCCAGTCTCCGCCGTACTGGTCGAAGTACGCGTTTGTGGACATCAACCGCGACTCACACCAGCAAACGCATGAGACCACGAAAGCCGTCCACCGGATGTTTCACGAGTGGCACCCCACGGTCGTGCACGACCTCCACGAAGGCATGCCCTTTCTGATGAGCTGGAACGGCACCGGCCCCTACAACCCCCATATTGATCCCATCACTTACAGCGAGTTCCTGGAATTCAGCTTTCACGAAGTGGAGACCCTGACCGCGCTCGGCATGCCCGGGGTTTCCACCTGGAACTTCGGCGAAGGCTTCAGCCACATGTTTCTCGATTCCGTCGCCATGAATCACAACAGCACGGGGCGCGGGTATGAGACTTTTGGCAACTCCAGCGCTGAAACCATGCGCCGCGAGGCCGATCCCTCCGAGACCACACGCGAGTGGTGGCGGCCCCAGCCTCCCCCTGCGGCCTTCACCTGGTCGGCGCGCGATAACCTGAATTACAACGAGACCGGCTGCCTGGCGGTGCTCGACTATGCCGCCCAGAATGCGCCGCAGTTGCTGCGCAGTTTCTACAAGAAAGGCTGGAATTCCTGGCAAAAAGGGCTGAACGAAGCGCCCTACGGATTCCTGATTCCTGCGGACCAGGGCGATCGCGCGCGCGTGGCGCACATGATCGGACGCTTGCTCGCACAGAAGATTGAAGTGGGACGCGCCACTGCCCCGATCAGCTTGAAGGACGGCTCTTACCCGGCGGGAACCTACGTCGTGCGGCTGGATCAGCCTTACCGCAACTATGCCGTGGACTTACTCACGCCGCAGAACTATCCCAAGGACGGCGGCGAGCCCTACGACGACGTTTCCTGGGAACTGCCGGCTAACTACCACCTGCAAGTCCAGCCCACCTCCGACCCGGCGGTGCGCTCCTTGCCGCTTACGGCCTTAACGGAAGCGCCCCACGTGCCCGGCAGCATTAGCGGCAGCGGCCCGGTGTTTCTGCTGAAAGACACCGGGCAGGAAGGCTTGATGGCCGCCCGGTATCGGCTGGCGCGCTTTCAGGTTGAGATCGCAGAACGGCCGTTCCGCGCCAATGGCACCGACTATCCTGCGGGTTCCTGGATCCTTCCGGCACAAGCGGGACTGGGTGACGCGCTGCGTTCCGCCGCCAACGAACTAAGCCTCGATTTCGCCGGCGCCGCCTCCGTTCCAGACGTGCCCCGGCACACCGCCAAGAGCCCGCGTATCGGCCTGTGGGTGCCGTGGGCCGACACCGACTCGATCGGATGGATCCGCTACATTTTCGATCACCAGGGGGTGCCTTACACCTATCTGCGCGACGAAGATATCCGCGCCAACCGTTTGCGGGGCGTGGACGTGTTGCTCTATGGGCACGTAGACCTCGAACTTGCCGAGCAGATCCAAGGTTTGCCCAAGCGCTGGGGCCCAATGCCCTATCGCAAGACCCCTCAAACTCCGAGCCACGGCACACCCGCCGCCTCCGACGACATTACCGGCGGCGTGGGCTGGGAAGGTCTGGCCAACATCCAGCGTTTTGTCGAGGACGGCGGGCTCATGGTGACCCTGGGCAGCGGCTCGATGCTGGCGCTCGAAGGCGGCATCGTGCGCGGCGTGCGCCGTATTTCTGGTGGAGTGCCGCGCAGCAGCCAGGGGGGCGGAGCGGCCTCAGCGGCAGCTTCCCAGGTCGCCACCCGAACTCCGGGCGCGCACGTGCGCGTTACCTTCGACCGGCCGGACCATCCCATTGCCTATGGCTACCCGCTACGCACCTGGGTCTTTCGCCAGAATTTCCCCGAATACGCCGTGCCGCGGCACTGGCTGCGCATGGCTTACTGCACCTCGTGCCTGGATGGCCCGGCTGACCGCAGCGGAATCGTGCTCGAGTGGGGGGACAACTCCGCACCCCTGGTGGTCAGCGGGCAGGCCTGGGGTGAAGAAGGACTCATCGGCCATCCTGCCATTCTCGACCTGCCCGTCGGACGCGGTCACGTGGTGGCCTTCAACTTCAATCCGTTTCACCGCGACATGAATCGCGGCGATCACCGCATGGTGTGGAATACGTTATTGAACTGGGAGGCGATTCTCCACCCCAACCCGCGGCCCTGACCTTCGCCGGTCTGCTCCTCAACGGGATTATTCGGGGAGCTTAAACGAGAAAGCCGCCCGAGCGGGCGGCTTCACAAGTGCGGGACCACTTACTATGCCGCAGCTTTCTTCGCTTTCTGTTGCTTGAACTTTGCCCAACGCGCGCGCTGCGCGTCAGCGATGCGCTTGCGGGCCGCCGCTGACAGGCGGCGCCGGCCGCGTTTTACCACAAGTTTGCGGCCGCCGGCATTCGAAATTCGGACCAGCGCGCTGATTGCCTGATCGACGTGCTGCAATTCGCCCTGAATGCGGTGTTGCTCGGCGCGCAGTTCCGTCAGCGCTCTTTGGAGACTTGGCATGTGTAGTAAGCTCACTTTCGCATAAAGTAACAACCCCTGCATTGTAATCGTTAGAGGGAACTTAGTGGAAGCTAAGTTCCAGCCTAATCGCCCCCATCCGGCGAAAACAAGGGTCTTAATAGAGTCCTGAATGACTCTCAGTCGCTTTCGGAGCTGGTCTGCAAAACCTAGGCGGGTGTCGGGCGGATCGGCGCGAAGGGTAAGGGGAGATGGATACGGATGAGGGCTTGTGCAACCGGCGAGAGGCCGCTGCCGCGGTGCGGCAGCGGCTTCCCGTCTCCGGCCAGTGGCTTACAGGTTCTTGCGGTGATCGCGGCGCAAGTCGCGGCGATCGTGGCGGATATCGCGACGGTCCGCGCGGGCATCGCGACGATCATGGCGAAGATCGCGGCGATCATGGTTGATGTCGCGCTGGTCACGGTTGCGCTCGGCGCGGTCCTGCCTCAGGTCCTGTCGTTCGGCGCGGATTTCCTGCCGCTCCTTGCGGGCATCGGCCTTGTCGCCGTTGCGCAGGTCCTGGCGCATTTCGGCGCGGTCCTTCGCGATCTGCCCCCGGTCCTGATTAATGTCGCGCTGCTCCTGGTTGCGCTCGCGGCGGTCCTGCGCCAGGTCACGACGGTCGCTCGCGCGGTCGCGGCGGTCGCGCCGCAGGTCGCGGCGGTCATGCCGCAGGTCCCGCCGGTCCTGCTGCGAGTCGGTCTGGGCTGCTGCCAGGCTGCCGAAGGCTAGTGCCATCCCCAGCAGCAGTACTTGTGGCTTCCTCATGATCCTTGTCCTTTCCCAACTGACGTGCTCGTGAGTATTAACCCAATCCGGGCTCAAGGTTGCGTTACCTCCGGACACGGCCCCCAGGGCCTCCTGGCTGCGCTGAAGCCAAGTCATTGCCCGGCAATGACATAGTTCTGCCAGTTGACTGCCATCCCCATGACTTTTTAGCATAGGTGTTCACATAGCAGTTGGAGTCGCAGGTCGTTGTAACCGCGGAACCGTCTCAACTCCCATGATTAAAGTTCAAGCTCTTACCAAGCAGTACGCCCGCACTGTCGCTGTGCAACAAATTTCCTTCGAGGTTCAGAAGGGACAGATCGTCGGCTTTCTCGGCCCCAACGGCGCCGGCAAGACGACCACCATGCGCATGCTGACGTGCTTTCTCCCTCCCACCGACGGCACCGCCAGCGTGGCGGGCTTTGACATTCTCGAACAACCCCTCGAGGTCAAGCGCCGCATCGGCTACTTGCCGGAAACACCTCCCCTGTACCTGGAGATGGAGACGGAGGAATACCTCACCTTTGTGGGCAAGCTGAAGGGGCTGTCGGGCGCGGAGCTTGCCAAGCGGGTGGACTACGTTTGCGAACGCTGCGCGATCGGCGACGTGCGCAGCAAGCTGTTGGGCAAGTTATCGCGGGGATACCGCCAGCGCGTGGGATTGGCACAAGCCATCCTGCACAATCCCGACGTGCTGATCCTCGAGGAACCCACCGCCGGCCTGGATCCCAAGCAGATCAACGAAACCCGCGACCTGATTCGTGGCCTGGCCGGCGATCACACCATTGTGCTGAGCACGCACATCCTGCCGGAAGTGGAGCAGACGTGCGAGCGGGTCATCATCATCAATCGCGGCAAGCTGGTGGCCACCGATTCGGTGCAGAACCTGCAGCAACGCGCGCGCGGAGGCGAGTCCGTCCTGGTGGAAATTGCCGGGCGCAATGGCATCCTCGACCCGGCCGCGGTTAAGCGCATGCTGGAGCAGGTGCCGGGAGTAGCCGCGGTGGCGCTGCGCGAGCGCCGCGATTCGCACACCACCTTTGAAGTGCAAAGCAGCAAGGACCACTTCGTCCGCGGCGACCTGGCTCGCGCCGTAGTCGCCGCCGGGTGGAACCTCAACGAGCTTCGGCCGGCCGCGGTCAGCCTGGAGGAGATCTTCCTGCAGTTGACGGGCAGCGAAGCCACCCCGGAACGTCAAGCCAGCGCCCAGGGAGCGCAACGATGAGAACCGCCTGGATCATCTTTCGCAAGGAACTGAACAGCTACTTCGTTTCGCCCATTGCCTACCTGCTGCTCACCATGTTCGGGCTGATTTTCGGGTTTTTCTTCTGGAACGCCCTCGGTTATTTCGTCTTCGTGGGGATGGAATCGCAGATGCGCGGCCAGATGATGCCCATGAATTTGAACGAGCGGATCATCCGCCCGCTGCTCTCCAATGTGAGCGTCATCGGGCTGTTCTTCATTCCCATGATCACCATGCGGCTGTTCGCGGAAGAAAAGCGTTCCGGCACGATCGAGTTGCTGGCCACCTCGCCCGTCCGCGACCTGGAGGTCATTCTGGGCAAGTGGCTGGCGGCCATGGCCATGTATGCCGCGATGCTGCTGTTCACCGCCCTCAATTTCGCTTTTCTCTTCAAGTACGGAAATCCCGACTGGAAGCCGCTGGTCATCGGGTACCTCGGGCTGCTGCTGCAGGCAGGTTGCCTGCTCGCCATCGGCACCTTCATCTCCACTCTCACCCGCAACCAGATCATCGCCGGCGCCGCCACCTTCGGGGTTTGCCTGCTGCTCTGGGTCTTCGAGTGGGCCAGCGGATACGAGACCGCAACCTGGGCCCGGGTCTTGTCTTATATGTCGGTCATCAATCATTTCGAATCGTTCGCGCGCGGCGTGGTGAATTCCAAGGACGCGATCTTCTACATCACTCTCACCTTCCTCGGCCTCTTCTTCACCGCCCGCTCGATGGAAGCGCTGCGCTGGAGGTCCTAAGTGAACCGAAGCTTGCTCAAAGCCCGGCAGACCAAATACGCCGCCTACGCGGGCGTTTACGTCCTGGTGATCCTGGCAATCGTGGTGGTCGGCAACGTTCTGGCCAACCGCTACAACAAGGCCTACGACAGCACCACCAACAAACGCTACAGCCTTTCGGACCAGACGCTCAAGATCGTCAAGGGACTCAAGCAGGACGCGGTGATTACGTACTATGACCAGACCAGCCGCTTCCGCCAGGCCAAAGACACGCTGGATGAGTACGCCAACGCTTCCCGCAAGGTGCGGGTTGAATACGTGGACCCCGACAAGAAGCCCCAACTCGCCCGCGAAGCCGGCATCAAGGAATACGGCACGGCCGTGGTGCAGGTCGGCGCCAAGAAAGAGCAGGCCAAGAGCCTGAACGAGGAAGCGATTACGGGCGCCCTCATCCGCGACCTTAAGGACACCACCCGCACCGTCTGCTTCGTCACCGGCAGCGGCGAACACCAGATCGAGGACAGCAACCGCGGCGGTTATTCTCGCCTGAAGGAGTTGCTGGGACGCGACGAGTACCAGGCGAAATCCGTGAACCTGCTGCAAAAGGCGGAGGTACCCGGCGACTGCACCGTCCTGGTGGTCGGAGGGCCTACCAGCGATTACCAGCAGCCATCGGTGGACGCAATCCGGAAATATGTTGAGAGCGGGGGCCGGGCTTTGTTCCTGCTCGATCCTCCCCTGAAGGTTGGTCGCGAAGAAATTGCCGACAATCAGCCGCTGACTTCCCTGCTCGCCAGCTGGGGAGTGACCCCGCAGAAAGATATGGTGCTCGACCTTAATCCCATCGGGCAGCTTGCCGGGCTGGGCCCCCAGGTGGCGCTGGTCACCAGCTACAACCCGCACCCCATCGTGAACGAGATGAAGGGCACCGCGACCGGCTTCCCCCTGACGCGTTCGCTCGAAGTCAAGAGCGCCGGCAAGGCCACCGTGGAACCATTGTTCTCCTCCTCGGAGAGCAGCCTTGCCACCAGCAACCTGAGTTCGCCCGAGGTCAATACCCGCGACCCTAACAACAAGAAAGGGCCCCTGACCATCGCGGCAGCGGGCAGCTACGATACCGGCAAGCCCAATTCGCAGGGACGCTTCGTCGTGGTGGGCAGCTCGGCCTGGCTGGGCAACTCGTTCATCAGCTTTAACGGGAACCGCGATCTGGCGCTGAATACGATCAATTGGCTGTCCTCGGACGAGGACCTGATCTCCATTCGTCCCAAGGAGCCGGAGGACCGCCGCATCACCATGACCCGAGCGCAGATGAGTTTCGTTCGGGCCGTCAGCCAGTTCGTACTGCCGCTCATCGTCGTGGTGGCGGGAGTGGGCGTGTGGTGGCGCCGGCGCTAGTGGGAGAGATCGCCGACTTATGAAGATTCGCGGACTTCTGGTGGGATGCGTGGTGCTGGCCGCCCTGGCCGGCCTGCTGTACTGGTCCAACCGTCGCGGCAATTCTGAGTCGGTGCAGGCCTACGCGGACGCGCCGCCCAAAATCCTCGCGCTCAACGAACCCGACATCGTGCAGGTGGACCTGGCCAAGAAAGGCGGCAGCCGGGTC
>JAMXLI010000183.1 GCA_024281115.1 Terriglobales bacterium
AGGTGCACCACACCAAGCTGGGCGCGGAAATCCTGCGGAACTTCGCCGTGGATATCTGCGGCGCCACCCCCGACTGGACGCCGCAACACTTTATCGAGGCCAGCGTCGAGCAGATCCGGCAGACCGTGGGTCCCGAGGGTCGCGCCATTTGCGCCCTCTCCGGCGGCGTGGATTCCGCGGTCGCCGCCACTCTGGTGGACCGCGCCATCGGCGGCCGGCTCACCTGCGTCTTCGTCAACAACGGAGTGCTGCGCAAGAACGAGTTTGAAAAAGTGCAGCAGGGCCTGCGCGAGAAGCTGGGCTTGCACCTGGTGGCGGTGGACGCCAGCGAACGCTTCCTCGCGCGCCTGGCCGGCGTCACCGACCCGGAGAAGAAGCGCCGCATCATCGGCAACGAGTTCATCGCCGTCTTCGACGCCGAGGCCGAGCGCATACGGCGCGAGCAGGGACACGTCGAGTTCCTGGTGCAGGGAACGCTCTATCCCGACGTCATCGAGTCGCGCTCGGTGCGCGGCCCCTCCCAGACCATCAAGAGCCATCACAACGTGGGCGGCCTTCCGGAAAAGATGAAGCTTCGCCTCATCGAACCCTTAAAGGATTTGTTTAAGGATGAGGTGCGCAAGATCGGCCGCGACCTGGGCATGCCGGAAGAGATCCTGCAACGCCAGCCCTTTCCCGGGCCTGGTTTGGCGGTGCGCATCGTGGGCGAGGTCACGCCCGAGCGCCTGGCCATCCTGCGGGAAGCCGACGACGTCGTGGTCACCGAGATCAAGCGCGCCGGCCTTTACCAGAAGATCTGGCAATCGTTTGCCGTGCTGCTACCGGTCAGGTCCGTGGGAGTAATGGGCGACCTGCGCACCTACGCTTATACCTGCGCGCTGCGCGCCGTCTATTCCGAAGACGGCATGACCGCCGACTGGGTGCCGCTGCCCACCGAGCTGCTCAAGACCATCTCCACGCGCCTGGTCAACGAGGTGAAGGGCATCAACCGCGTGGTGTACGACATCACCTCGAAGCCGCCGGGCACCATCGAGTGGGAGTGACGGCGGACGTTGCCGCAACCAATAAGGCGCGCCCTGGGGCGCGCCTCGCCTGCAATCCTCCAGCTGTGGTTTAGTCCGCGCTAGCCCGTGCCGGCTCATTCACCCCGTACAGCGGATACCACGACGTTGCCGCCTTCAGCCGCTCGTTTACGTTGTTGATGTTCTTCACGCCTTCGCTCTCCAGCCACTTGCGGAATTCGTCGGCGCCTTTCTGCGCAAACACCGCGATGCCGTCCTTCCAGGTGGCGCGGCCGCAGAGCACGCCGTTGAACTTCACGCCCGATTCCGCCGCCAGCTCCAGCGATTCCGTGAACTCCGCGTTGGAGACGCCCGCAGAGAGATAAATGAACGGCTTGGTCGCCACGCTGGCCGTGCGCCGGAAGTGCTCCATGGCTTCCTTGCGGGTGTACGCCTTTTGCCCGCCAAAGGCTTTGGTGCCCTCCACGTATTTCATGTTGATGGGCATTTCCACCTTCATTACGTCCACCCCGTAGCGGTCCTTGGTGAACTCCTCCATGCTGCGCGCCACGATGTCGGGCTTTTTCTTGGCGTATTCCAGGCCCTTTTCATCCGCGCCTTCCTCGTACCCCACAAACTCCAGGAAAAACGGGATGTCGTTGGCGCGGCACTCGTCGCCGATGCGCTCCACCCACGCGTGCTTCTGATCGTTGATTTCCTTGGGATCGAGCGGCGTGTAGTACAGCAGGATCTTCACGCAGTCGGCTTTGCCCTGTTCCTTCAGCCGGCGCACCGACCAGTGGTCGAGCAGATCGGGCAGGCGGCCGGGGCCGGTCTTGTCGTAGCCGGTCTTCTCGTAGGCCAGCAACAGGCCCGAGCCCTTGGCCCGCCGCCGCGAAGCCACCAATCCCCATTCCGGATCCAGCAGGATGGCGCTGGCGTGCTTGGTCAGCACCTCGGTGACCAGCGCCTTGAACTCTTCCAGCTCCTTGTCGCCGGCATTGGCGCCCAGCGCCTTCTTCAGCGAGCCGCGCTGGTCCATGGCCGCGGCCGCGATAACGCCATGCTGGTTGGAGACCGCCTTCATGCCCGCCAGCTTTCCGGGGGTGAGTTTCATACGTCCTCCTGAGGATCGCGAAAGATGCGCGCTGCCGCCGACCGGGCAACGGGCGGCCCAATTATACGCGTCCACCGCCGATTGCAAGCCCGGGGCCCGGTTCGCGGCGGGCGTTCTTGCGGGCTTGTTCCGCCGCCCGCCCTGTGCGGCGCGCCGCCCGCCCTGTGCGCGCCTTCCGGATGCCTACTGTCGCAGCAGCAGCGTCTTGAGCACCGCCTGCTGCTTGGCAATGAGCGATTCCACGCCCTTGCGCGCCAGCTCCATCAGGCGCTGCAACTGCGCCTCGTCGAAGGGATGCTGCTCCGCCGTGGCCTGGATCTCCACGATCTTCTTCCCCCCGGTGAGCACGAAGTTCATGTCCACCTCGGCGCGCGAGTCTTCTTCGTAGTTCAGGTCGAGCAGCGGCTCGCCATCCACCACGCCCACGCTGGTCGCGGCCACGAAGTCGCGGAGCGGCGCCGCCGTCAGCGTTCCCGCGTCCACCAGGCGGTCCAGCGCCAGGCCGAGGGCCACAAACGAGCCGGTAATGGACGCCGTGCGCGTGCCTCCATCCGCCTGGATCACGTCGCAATCAAGCCAGATGGTGCGTTCCCCCAGCCCTGCCAGGTCAATCACGGCGCGCAGCGACCGCCCAATCAGCCGCTGGATTTCGAGCGAGCGCCCGCTCTGCCGTCCGCGCGTGGCCTCGCGCGCGGTGCGGGTCAGGGTAGAGCGCGGCAGCATGCCGTATTCACTGGTCACCCAGCCTTTGCCTGAGCCCTTCAGGAATTGCGGCACCGATTCTTCTACCGTGGCGGTGCAGATGACCCGCGTGTTGCCCACCTCGATGAGCGCCGATCCTTCAGCGGTGGAGATGAAGTTGGGGACGATGTTGACCGGGCGCATCTGGTCGGGAGCGCGATTGTCGCTGCGGAAGTACATCCACCGATTGTACCTAGGGCAAGGCTCGGAGATGGAAGGCCGCTGGCGCGTCTGTCCGGCAACTCCGGGAGAAACAGGCTGCGAAAGGGAACAGCTTGCGGGGCGCGCCTCGATCTTCTACGGGGTGGCGGTGCTACGCGGCTCGCTCCCGCTCCGGCTGCTCCTTGGCCACCGGGCGGCTACGGCTGTAGGTCGTGCGCAGCAGCAGCGCGATCAGTGCGATGAGTAGAAGGTAGGTGATCAGGCCGCCGGTCAGGTGCAT
>JAMXLI010000184.1 GCA_024281115.1 Terriglobales bacterium
CCAGCCGCGCCGCCGCCCCTGGCCTGGAGATTGCGCGCCGCCGCGGCTTGCCCGCGCTGCTGATCGCTTCCCAGGGCAAGCAGCGCGAAGATCACGACCGCGAGGTCGCCGCCGCCTTGCGCGAGCATGCCGTGGACCTGGTCTGCCTCGCCGGCTACATGCGCCTGCTCTCGCCCTGGTTTGTGCAGCAGTTTCCCAATCGCATTCTCAACATTCATCCCTCCCTGCTGCCCGCGTTTCCCGGCCTCCAGGCGCAGCGCCAGGCGCTCGAGTACGGAGTGCGCATCTCCGGGTGCACCGTCCATTTCGTGGACGAGCACCTCGACCACGGCGCCATCATCCTGCAAAAACCCGTGCCCGTGCTCGAAGGCGACGATGAGCACACGCTCGCTGCCCGCATTCTCCAGCAGGAACACATCGCCTACACCGAGGCTATTGGCATCGTGCTGGAAGGCAACTTCAAGATTCAGGGGCGCAGGCTGGTGCGCACTGCCCCTGCCCAGGCCCGCGCTGACCATGGATGAAACCGGATACCGCCGCGGCCTGGACCTGTTCAATCGCGAGGAGTTTTTTGACGCGCACGAGGTTTTGGAAGACGTCTGGCGCGCCGCTCCCGCGGAAGAAAAGCTCTTTCTCCAGGGATTGATTCAACTGGCCGTCGGCCTGCACCATTACTCTACCGGGAACCTTGCTGGGGCGCGCTCGGTGCTGGCCCGCGGGCACCGCAACCTTCAGAAATATCCGAACGTTTTTGGCGGAATTCGGCTGGCGGAGCTGTGCCGCGCCGCTGACGAATGCCGGCAGGCATTGGACCGCGGCGGGCGCCTGCAGCGCTTCCCCAGGATCGAAGCCGTGGACTCGCCTTAGAGCGCTTCTGGCTGCAGGCCTGCTCTCGAACGGCCGGCGCAAAACGCTCAGCGCGGCTGTTTCTTCAACGTCGCCGCCGCGCCCGCCGGGCAGGCGGATGGTCCGCCCGCGCTGCCGCTTCCTCGGGCGAGAGCACGCGCTTCACGATCGGGGTATTCAGCTTGTACTTGCGTTCCACCACCTTGCCCTCGTCATCCTGCACCCGCAGCACGAAAACCGGCAGCATGCCTTCCTTGTCGAAGCTCTCCTGCCCCACCCGGACGGGAAACGCTCCGAACAGGTTGCGCTCGCGATAGGCAGTCTCGTATCGGTGCCGGCGCGTGTTCCAGGTGAAGACGCGCACGGCGTTGTAATCGAAGGGCATGCCGTCGTGGTTGTCAGTCAGTACCACCAGGTACTGCGGAACTTTCTTGCCCGCGTCTTCCACCTGGTTCAGTACGAAGGCGCCCACAATCCTCTGTCCCTCGGCGTACTGCGCAATTTCCAGGGGGACATCCACGTCCACCATGCGCGCCAGCACCCAGCCGGTGCGGCCTTCGGGATCGCGTATCAGCCACCAGTCTTCCATGGCCGGGCGCGGCGCCTCCGGCTTCTTTCGGCCCGGTTCAACCTTCACCTCCACCGCGGAAGGCGGGCCCTTGGGCGTGGTCGCGCGCTTCAGCAATTGCAACCGGATCCCCTCTTTCAGCAAGTAAAGGTGCTCCGCGTCGCGCTGCGGCGTCAGGTGAATGTTGGTGTCGTTGCGCGTGAGCCCCGTCGCCTGTACCGGCGTCGCCCGGTTGTCCACCGCCAGCTTGCGGAACTGCTCGAAGACATCCTCGCCGACCAGGTAGCGTTGCTCGATCCAGCCATCTTTGCCCTCGGCGGTGCGCACATGCACGAAGCGGCGCGCGCGCTCCAGCACAATCACCTGCTCGCCGTTCTTGACCAGCGCCACCTTGTTGTACACAGCTGCCACTCGGTCGCGCAGGTAGGCCTGAGGTGCGGCCACATAAGCCTTTTCCGCCTCCCGCTCGTGGCGGCCGCGACCGCAACCGCCCAGGAGCGCTGCCAAAAGGACCAGGGCCAGAAATACGGGCACGACGCGCCCGGCAAAGTTTTTATCGGAACACACGGAGTCTCCAGCCACTATAGCGCGGCCGCATACGCCGGAGGAGTTACGGATGGAGCAACGGAAGGAATGCGTCGCGGCGGCACTCGCCCTGCAGCGCGATCAATTGCCCAGACTCGGCGCCGCTCCGGAAAATTTTACGGCGTGACGGTGAGCGTGGTGGAAGCTGTCTGCTGCGAGCCGCCGCTGGGCGTGAAGGTAGCGGTAATCGTGGTGGTGCCTTGTCCCACGATGGTGGCCGTTCCCGGCGTGGCAAACGTTGCCACCGCATTGTTGGAAGAACTCCAGTTCGCCGAACTGGTGACGTTGCTGCCGTTCGACGTCGCCGTGTAATTCACCGTGGTCGTGGTGGCCTGGCTCACGCTGGAGTTCTGCGGCGCGATGGTCAGGGTGTTGGTGCTGTTGCTGACGCTGACCGTGGTCGAGCCCGAAATCGATCCCGAGGTGGCGGTGATGGTGGCCGAACCGACCGCGATTCCCCGCACCAGTCCGCCCGTGCTCACGGTCGCAATGGAGGCATCGGAGGTGGTCCACGTCAGGTTGGGCAGCTTGCTGGTCTTGCTGCCGTCGCTGTTGGTTCCATTGGCGACGAGCTGCACGGTCGCCCCCGGCTTGATGGAGGGCGAATCCGGGGTCACGGTGATGGAAGAGAGTTGCGGGTTCACAAAAAATCCCCGGCAGCTCACGCCCGCCGCGGCCAACACCACCGCCAACGCCATCGCGGGAACTCGCGCCTTATTCGAGGTCGGCCTCATGTCCAATGCGCCGCACACTTCCGCCTGCGATCGATGTGCGAATGCTGCGGAAATTCTAGCAGAGAACCCGGAGCGGCAAGAGACTTACTGGACGCGACCCGTGCCCAACGGGATGCCTTGCCCAACGCGGCGCGGAGCCCGCATCGCCCCCTGGAGAAGGGGGGCGTGCGCCTGGCTCAGGATGCGCCCTTGGCGCGCAAAATCCGGTCATTGATGGGCTTGCGTCCGGCGAATCCTTCCGTCATGCCGTGCCAGTGCGTAATCTTGCTCTCGCCCATCTTCCAGCACAGCAGGATGGTTTCGCCGTCCACCACGCAGGGAAAATCCAGCAGTCCGATTTCCAGGTCCTTCACCTGCACGCCGGTAGCGTGGATCTCCGTGACCGCGTCCTTCACGCGCTGCACCGTTTTCTCGCGCTCCGCCTTGCGCGCTGCCAGCTTCACGATGTTCAGCCAGCTGCCGCCGTTCAGGAAAACGCGATGCGCCAGCTCCTGGAACTCCCGGTCAATCACCTCGATCTGCTGCTTGCCTTCAATCGCGGTGCGCAACAGTCCCTCCAGCACCGGCAGAAGGTCCTGTGCCTCATTTAACGTGAAATGCCTTTCCGACATTGCTCGTATTGTATCGCAGCCTGCTCCCCGAGGCAGGCCGCCGCAACCGCGCCTCGCGCCGCCGTTCACGCATCCGCGCCTGCGCTGTGCCCCCGGTATAATTCGCCTCCGTATGAGTGCGCTCGATCGTCGCAACTTCATGGCCGTTTGCTCTTCGCTTGGACTTACCTCCACCCTTTTCCCCGGAGTGCTGTGGGCCATGGCGCAGCAGAAGACGGCGCCTCCGCCCAGCGCCCAGCCGCACACCGCCGCCACGTCAACCAACCCGGAAGCCGCCGCGCAGCCCGTTCCGGTGATCACGCCGGAGATGATCAAGGCCGCCGCCGTGATCGCCGGCGTCAGCTTCGACGACAACCAGCTCGCCATGATGGTGTCGGTGCTGCGCGACAATGTGCGCAGCTATCGCGCCATTCGCCGTGTGCGCCTCGCCAACAGCGTGCAGCCGGCGCTGACCTTCAATCCGCTGCTGGAGGGAATCACCCTGGAGCGCGACCGTCGCCCGCCTCGCCTCAGCCGCGCGGGCGCGACCTCAGCGCCCAGGAACATCGAAGATCTGGCCTTTGCCGGCGCGCGCGAACTCGCCGAACTGCTGCGCACGAGGAAGGTCTCGTCGAACGCGCTTACCGAGATGTATCTGGAACGCCTGCACCGCTTCGATCCCACCCTGAAGTTTGTAGTCACTTTTCTCGATGATCGCGCCCGGGCGCAGGCCCGCGAAGCCGATCGCGAGATTGCAGCCGGCAAATACCGCGGCCCGCTGCACGGTCTGCCTTGGGGCGCCAAAGACCTGCTGGCCGTCCGCGGCTATCGCACTACCTGGGGCGCCGCCGGTTTCGAAAATCAAATCATCGACGAGGATGCCACCGTGGTGCAGCGCCTGGATGCCGCCGGCGCGGTCCTGCTGTGCAAGACCACCCTGGGCGCGCTGGCGAACGGCGATGTCTGGTTCGGCGGCATGACCCGCAATCCGTGGAAACCGGATCAGGGATCCAGCGGATCGTCGGCCGGTTCCGCTTCCGCCATCGCCGCCGGATGCATGGCTTTCTCCATCGGCTCGGAGACCCTCGGCTCCATCGCTTCGCCTTCCGACCGCTGCGGCGACACCGGCCTGCGCCCCACCTTCGGACGCGTGCCCCGCACTGGCGCTATGGCGCTTTCCTGGAGCATGGACCATCTGGGGCCCATCTGCCGCGCGGTGGAGGATTGTGCCCTGGTGCTCGACGTGATCAACGGCCCCGACGGCAAGGATCGCAGCGCGCGCGACGTGCCTTTCAACTGGGATGCCGGCTACGATTACCGCTCCCTGCGCGTCGCCTATGTGCGCGCCGATTTCGCCGACCAGGAACCCCCGCGCCCCGCCAACTGGGAATCGCTGACCCCGGAAGAAAAGGCCAAGGACCAGCACGACCGCGAGCGCGCCCGCAAGGACACCGCTTTCCTGCGTGCCGCGCTGCAGACCCTGGGCGGACTCGGCGTGCAGGCGACCCCCATTGACCTCCCCAGCCTGCCGGTGGACCCCTTACAGATCATTCTGCTGACGGAATCCGCTGCCGCTTTCGACGAGTTCACCCGCAGTGGCCGCGACAAGCTGCTCACCGCCCAGGCCAAGGACGATTGGCCCAACACATGGCGCGTCTCGCGCCTCATCCCCGCGGTGGAGTACGTCAACGCCAACCGGGTGCGCATGTTGCTGATGGAAGCGATGGCCGAAATTTTCCGCCGCTTCGACGTGGTGCTCGCGGCCACCTATGGCGACCAGTTGACCATTACCAACCTTACCGGACATCCGGCGCTCATCTTGCCTAACGGCTTCCGCCCCGACGATGGCACTCCCTCCAGCATGACCTTCGTCGGAAACCTCTATGCCGAAGGCAAACTGCTGGCGCTTGCCCGCGCATATCAGGAGGCCACGGGATTTCACCGCAGGCACCCGTCGGCATTCCAGCCGCGGTGAAGAATTATGGATGCAGGCGAGAGATTAGAGCAGGAGGAATCGCAACCAGGGAAAGGCTCATCGTTCTGCTTACGCGAACCTGTGATAAACCAAAGGCGCGATTCGCTGCTCCGGAACCTCGAATCGAGCCCTGGTGAGCTTGAGCTGTGTAAGCGGCCTAGTACGGAGCTTATGAACCAGAATTGCTTCTGTAAGTGGCCGATCCCAGCTCCACTTTTCGAGCTTTCCACCCCTTTCCACCCCAAGTTCACTCCCGATCTCACCGCACACGCTCCAGCACACGCCGCCACGTCTTGCCATCACCAATCTCCAGACGGTCGCCTTCCAATCTGAAGGGGCGCGGCTGGTCAGTGTCTGTGTAATCCGGCGACAGGCTACCCTCCACATGATGGGTTATCACAAGCTTCCCTGCGTCCACGGTGTAGGTGCCAAAGTATGCGACATAGGAGTTGTACGCAGCAAGGGCATGCTCCGGCGTCGGTGGTTTACCATCATCCGAGTTCGCTTCAGGAAAAGGTGTCAGCGGCGGCACTTTCATTATCTGGATATGCACGTGCCCGGTTGCATCGTAAACAAAGTATCCCTTTGGATGTTCACCAAACAAGTACACCCACTTGCCATCCTTATCTAGATCGGCAAACTCCACCACGCGCCACGTACCAGTCAGCGAAATTGGTGTGCCCGGAACTAGAGTCTCCTGACCAGCGACGTGCTGCCACTTGCCATCGCGCTTCTCCCACACATCGGTGAACCGATAGTTGCCGCTAATGTCTGTATCTTTGTACTGGGCTTTTTCCACGAGCTTGCCTGTCACCACGGCGGTGTTGCCGAAATCTTGAACCCGTGTGTCGGTCATCTCTATGGAGGCGAATTTGACCTCACCTGATTTCAGGCTGCGAATCTCGTCGGCTTTGCTCGTGACTGTTCCGGTCGCATCCGTGAAGATGAGACCATCTGTCTCGATCTCTTCGATCACGGCAATGTCGGCCTGCACCAATGCGTCATTGAAGCGGTTTTCAAGTTGAATGAGTTCTTTAGCAGTGCTGCTCTGAGCCGCTGTAGTGGAAGAGCACGCAAGTAGGGCGAAGACAATCAGGTGAAGTCTTTTCATTGAGGATTCTTCCCTAGTTTGCCTTTCTTTTGTACCTAATAACCGAGACCCCTTCGGCACTGTAGTCGTGCTCGACCACCTTCCCTGACTTGTTCCATACGAACGTATAGAACGCACTGTCGCCTCGCCTGAAGAATCTGGTTTTGCTGGCGGGGAGCAACTCGAATTTGTCATCTTTCACGTATTGCCCGAACAACCTGTCGGCTTCGCGAGTGACCGTGAAAGTCGCCTCTGGGTTGACTTCGTATGTTCCAACGTATTTGTCATAAAGATGAGGATCGAGCTTGGCTACGGGCGGGTCTGATGGAAGTGAATTCTCGCTGAATGAGACTAACTGCCAATCGCCGTTCAGTCTTGCATACGTGTCTGTGTCGATGGACGTGCCTTCGGAACGCTGAACGCCGAAATCACGAATGTCTTTCTCCCGGTATGTGAGGACAATTGTGTCCCCGAAATCGGCGGCTCGAATGTCGCTGACCTCTGCATAGAATTTGTACCCCACGAATGGCTCGAAATGCGAAAACTGCGCTTTCGTGGACAGTCTCCCGCCCGCTTCTACGAATGAGCACTTTTCCGCGACGTGTGCGCCCCAAGCCACCACATCTCCGCGTTCGAGAGCCTGCTTTCTATCCCGCGTGAACTGGATGACACGCTGTACTTGAGGGCTGTATTCGGCAGGCAGAGCACGTTCAGTCGTGGATGGAGAAGTCTGAGCTAGAGCAAGCGGTGGGCACATGAAAACTGTCAGCAGATTACACAGGAGGGCCGTTCTCATTCGACCTCCTCACGGCGGTTCTATACACGACCTTTGCGGCAGCAGGAGTATACTCCGCATCGAGCCGCCGACATGCGCGAGAACCTTGTGCGGATGTCGATAGTAGGCTTCAGAGTGTCCCATCGCCGCGCTTCAGTTCACTAATTTTTTGCAGGAGGTAACGTGCGTTTTAACTCATTCGCTTGCCTGTTTAGTCTCGCCATAGCGAGTACAACCGTCGCACAGACCTCACGGGACATCGCGTACTTCCACGTGAACAAAACAAAGCCCAGCATGACAATGCAGTATGAAACCGCTTGCAAACGACACTGGGTTTGGCATCAGAAGATGGGAGACACGTGGGCATACTACATTTGGCAAATTGTGTCGGGAGAGGGGAGTGGAACGTACATGGTCTGTAGCTTCGGACACAGTTGGAAAGAGGTGGACGAAAGCGACCAACTAGTCGGTGGTGAGGAGGACGATCCTGCGGCGAGGCTTGAGCCTTACTTGGATGCTGAGTGGGAGAGCTACTACCGTTACTTGCCCAATCTGAGCATAGCGCCAAACGCAGGCTTCTCACCTTCCGCTAAATTAGCCGTTACGCGCTGGTTGGTGAAGCAGGACGAAGTGGATAGCTTTATTTCGGCACAATCTAGCACCAAAGATGCACTGCAAAAAGCCGGATATTCAGGACACTTGCGTTGGTATCAACTGGTGGACGGTGGAGAGACTCCACAGTTCTTAATGCTCGTTGATCGTGACAACTGGGCGGCATACGAGCACGCTTTAGATGAGAGCCTCGCAGGCATCATGGAAAAGACGTATGGAAAAGATCGGGCAGCGAGGATCACGGGCGATGTTCGCAGGGCGGTGCGCTCACAGTACGTGGAGACTTGGCAGTACAGACCCGATCTCAGCTTCGTGCCCAAACCCAAATAAGCAGCAGTTCGGATGGTAGCGCTTGCTTCGTCCTCGGGTTGCGCTCCCATCACTCCGTCCAGAATCGCAACAGGTTTTTGAGGATGGTGACATGCCGAGTTTAATGAAATCCGCCGCTTTGTTGGTTTTGCTGGGTCTGACCTTGTGTGATTCGCCCCAAGCATCGACACGGTTGCAAGCGAGGCTTCTCGACGGGAATCAGCAGGCTGCATCTGAATGTGTGAAGGGTTACGTTCAGCGTAGTTCGGAGGAAGCGGAACTTGTACGGATCGAAAACGAATGGTGCGATGCCGCGATTCACCGTGATGCAGTACGGCTGGAACGTGTATTCGCGGACGACATGTCTTGGCTCGAAGATGTCGGTTATCGCAACAAAGCGCAGGTCATTAACAGGTACATGGTCGAGATACAAGAACACATGTGGGAATTGAAGGATGTTCGCATACGGGTGCTCGGCAACGTTGGCATTGTGTCGTCTCACATCCACGTGAAGAAAACGACTGCGGGTAAGCTCACAGAATCGGATCACACATCAGTGGACGTGTTTGAGAAACGGGCTGGTCGCTGGCAGCTTGTCGCGGAGTAAGAGTGATGACAGGTGAGAGCTAGACAGGACTTAACTCATCTCCAGTATCACTGCTCCTGCTTACTACTGACAGTGTTCCAGCGGCTGCGACAAACGTTATGTGTATTCCCGTTCCATACTCACCATATTCTGGGGGGTGTTTTGGCTGGAGAACCCAATGCCCCTTTCGACGCGGAACGACTGTTGCCGCGCCCTGTGGAAAAATAGCCTATTTACTTAATGTCTGACTTAACTCTACACAGCTATCGGGTTAACAGAGGGTTAAGCCGGGGCAATTTCATTTCCAACTGAAAGGTTAGAATCGCCCACTAACCATAGTCAGCACCTGAATCAACAAGCGCCAATAGTTTCGGCGTAGTGCGAAATCCATTTCTCAGGATGATATCGAGGTAAGGACGCGGAGGTGTGTTGTGAAAAGCGGTTGTGCAGGTAAAGCGCACGCGCTTCTTATCTCAAGCCCGCCGCTAATCCTTCAGATGTTGGAGGCATTTTGATGAGGAACGGATCACTCTCGCCCTTGCGTGCGGCCTCATCGGCGGCCACCCTCATGCTTGAACCGGTCGCCACAATCCGGGACTTGTCGCGCGACAACGCCACCCAAACGCCTGCCGGGGCATCCTTCAATACCCACCTGAGATCGCGCGGCTGATCGCAGGTCCCTTCTTCGCTCCGGACGCCAAAAACCCCTAACCTAATCAAGCACAGGGTGATGAAGTTCTCCGCGATCGCGGCGAGGCTGCCTAGACCTCAGCCATAAGCCACGAGAAAGCGCAACATTAGGACTCTCGCAAGCCCTGGCAATTGCGAGCAGAATCAGCACTCCAACGGCCGTAAAAGACTCAGCCGAGCAATTTCATTCGTGAGCTTGGCAGAGGGCCTAGTGGGAAGCTTCTTCCAGGGTTCCGCGTTCCAGCTTTTCCTGGCACTCGATGCAGTGCCGGGTCCAGGGCACCGCCTCCAGGCGCTTGGGATTGATGTCGCGCCCGCAGGAGATGCATTGCCCGAACGTGCCCTCGCGGATGCGGCTCAGCGCCGCTTCCACCATCTGCAGCAGCTGGCGCTCGTTGTTGCTCTGGTGAAAAAGAAATTCCTTGTTGTAAGAGCTGGCGGCCCGGTCCGCGATGTCCTGCGTGGCTTCTTCGTCGGCGCGGCGCCCGTCCTCTGCCGTGCGCGTCACATTGCGCCGCAGAATGGACTGCCGCTCTTCCAGCCGTTTCTTGAAAGCTTCGATCCGCTTCTTATCCATGCTGACGACGCCAACCCGGGCGTTTCCGCTGACTTGTGGGGGGCGAATCAGAAATCATATGCGCGGCGCTTTCAGGCCGTCAACCCGCGCACTTGACCGGTACTGATAGCCTTGCGTTCGGCTGGCGAGAGTTTTTCGGCTCTTGCCTTCCCGCCTTTCTTCCCGCCAATCGCCCCAAACTGCCGCGCAGCGGGATTCTTGCCAGCATTGGGGTCTGGCGGCTTAACCTGACCAACTCGCCAATTTCATCGTTGACGTGACCACGGGCCAGGCGTGGACGCTTGCCTTTACCGATGGTCAACGCCTTATCCTCGGAAGTGGGGCATTCCCCATAGGAGCAAAAGGATAAAAACGATTGCGATGATGATGGCGCGGATTTTCCAGATGCTCACTGCACCTATAGTGCCACAGGGCGGAACGGTAAAGCGAGGCCGGGATTTTCCAAACTGTAACAGTACCACTTGCCCGGGCCAGCCCGAGCTTTTCCCCCCTCTCGGAGGCGCCAAGAAAAAGTGGCCCCAACCAGGGGCCACTCAAAGAGGCAAGAAGGGAGGAAGTGTCAGGAAAGGCGATGCTTGCCGTTCCGCCAAGCGGAACAGGGATATTGGAGAAGTCGAGACGATACGAAGAGGGTTGAAGTCATTGGTGTTGAACGGCCTCTTTTGTTGTCCAGCTAGGATGCACTTGCCCAGCCAAAATCTGCCTGCCCTGTTTCCCGCTGCCGAAAAATCTGCAAAGTTGTTGCTGCTGCTTGATTTAATCACTCTTGCGCCGTTTGACCCGGCGGGCGTTACCCCCTTAACCAGACAGTAAACGGTTGCAAGGGATTTCCCATGCTGGGCATCACCTTGCTTATTCTTGTCACTTCCCCCCTGAAGCGAACCGCCAAAAAACGAAGCGCCTTCCAGGACCGGAAGGCGCTTAAATATCTACTGGCGCTTGCTGCTAGCTGCTTTCCACCGTGCGCAGCTTGCCCGGCAGGAAGTGGTAGGGCGGCCAGGGGCCGCTGATCATGAGCTGGCAGTTTTTGAGCTGTTTGGCCGCTGTCGCGTAGCGGTTCTGGTACTTCTCCACCGCCTTGGTATCAATGAGATGGGCGATGTCAATCAGCAGCCCATCGGAGTCCACGCGCTTGCAGGTGACTTCTTCCTCCAGTGGATTGAACAGGCGGCTTACCTGCACCGACAGCGCTCGCGCCTTGGTTTGACGCTCACGCTCGCGCGTAGCCTTTTCCCGCAGCTTGATCAGGTATTCCCCGCCCACGGTGGCGGGCAGCTCAACCTCGGGCAGAGCCGGCTTCAGGGTGCCGTCGTGCAGCACAACCTTCAGGCGCATCTCCGCCTTGCCTTTCAGGCGTTGCACGCTCTCGCAGAAGGCTTTCCGATTGGCGCGCACGGCGTGCCGCAGGGCTTCGTCCGTGTCAAAAATCGTTCCGAAACGGAAGGGCAGCACCGTCATGCTGCGAAAACACGCGCTCACCACCCGCGCGTGGTCCAGGAACGCCTTTTTATCCAGCTCGCCCGGACGCGCGTATTCGCTGACGATCACCGCGAATTCACCGCTGGGGTAGCTGAGGACGGGAGCCCCGGAAACTCCCTGCAATCCCTCTAAAATAAAAGGGCGCCGCATCCGGGCGCCATTGTTGAGTTGCTGTTCCGTGAGGCAGTATGCGTACCACGCCATCGCAGTGTCTCCGCTCTGTGCGCCACGCGGCATGACCGCGCGGGGGTGAAACGTCAGTTGGAAACCGAACGATTTAGAATCTGGGAAAAGGCTAGGTACTTCGACGAGAAGAACGCGTTGCGGCGTTCCGAGGATCATCTTAGAACGTTTTAAGCGAAATCCGCAACTGGGTCGGTGCAAATTTTGGCTGACCTGCGGTCAAGTGCCCCAACCGGCATGCTTTTAAGGCCCGGAAGCGGGCACTCCATTGGCAGGCTCGGCCTGCGCGCGCGTCACCACGTACTGCATCTCCGCCACCGGCGCGGGCTTCCCCGTCCAGATCTCAAACTGCCGCGCCGCCTGCTGCACAAACATCTCTAAACCCGGCACAATCTGTATGTTACGTGCTCGCGCCAGCGCCACCAGGCGGGTTTGCGGCGACGAATACACCATGTCCAGCAGGTAGCGCGCGTTGATTTCTTCTTCCTTGAGTGGCGACTCGCGGCCATTGTCCATGCCCACCGGGGTGGCGTTCACGATCACGTCGTAAGAAAGCTTCTTGAGATCGGGGCGCTTCACCATGCGGGCGTGCGCTTGCCGCGCCAGTTTCTGGGCCGGGGCGGCGCTACGATTCATGATGGAAACCTCCGCGCCCCGCTCCCGCAGCCCGAAGACGGCTGCGCGCGCCGCGCCCCCGGCGCCAATCACCAGCACCTTGGCCCCGTTCAGGGTGATCCTTTGCTCCAGCGGCCGCACCACCCCCGCCACATCGGTGTTGAATCCATACAGGCGGCCATCCGGTCCGCGCACCACCGTGTTGCAGGCGCCAATCTTTTCCGTGTGCGCGTCATAGTTGTCCAAGTGCTTGAGAATGCTTTCCTTGTACGGCATCGTCACGCTCATTCCCTGGAGCGGGATATTGCGGGCGCACTGCAGCAGGTCTTCCAGGGTCTTAGCGTGCAGGGGAAGGTAGACGGCGTTGACGTTTTCACGCCGAAACGCGGTGTTCATCACCAGCGGCGACAGGGAATGGGCGACGGGGTCGCCGGCGACGCCATACACCTTGGTGGCGGCGTCCACCTGCTCCAGGCGGTACACGTCGCGCAGGGTGCGCGCGGTCACCTGCCCGGGCGCAGTCTCCTCGCCTGGATTGACCGCCGCGAAAGTAAAAACACTGCCCGCGCGCACGCTCAGCACCCGGCTGATCAGCCCCTGCTCGCCCATGCACAAACCCACCATGGAGTGGCGCGCGCTCTGCTGTTCCAAGAACTTCATCATCAGCACGTTGTCATACAGGCTGCTGGCCGTGCCTACGATCTTGTAGTAGTCGGCGGGGATAGCGCTCATCTTCTGCAGAGTTTCTTCGAGCTTGCGGGTGCCACGGAAGTCGTGGAAGGAGAGGATCAGGGAGGCGCGCTCGCGCAGCCGTGCCAATTGAGCTGGCTTAAGCGCGGCAGCGGATTGCAATTCCAAATCCACCAGCTGACAGCCGTTATCGGCCGCCTTGGAGAGGACTTCCAGTTCCGAGGCTACCGATCCCCGAAACTTGCCCCCGGCCGCGGCGCGGCGACAGGTGGCAATAGCCACCACGTAAGGGTGAAAATCAAGAAACTTCTTGATCTTAGGAAAGGCAGTCGCGGGGCGCGGCAGGTAGTCTAAGCGAAACTCAACAAAGGGGTTCTCGCGGACCAGGGCCTCGGCCTTTTCGATCATTTCGCCGGCATCGGCGCCCGTGCAGGCGATGCACAAGCGGGGCAGACGCGAGGCTAGCAGGCGTGGCACGTGAGTTTGAAGGCGGCAACCGCCATTGGGGGCCGGCGCGGGCGCGATATTACAGTCCGCTTCCCGCGGATGCAACAGAGTTGAGCGCTGAAGCCCCGGAACCTACTGATTGTCCATCACCTGCGTAACCTTGACCGTGGTAACCGCGCTTGCTACCGTCCGCTTGAATCGCCCTTTGTGTGCCTTGCAGGGCGTGGTGTAGACCGGAGGGAACATGTTGAAAACAGGAGTTTTGCTGCTCTTAGGCGCACTCGCGTGGGGGCAGCAGGCGCCGGCGCCCGTGGCCAGCAGCGCACAGGAAGAGCCCGCTGCGGCTGGCGCGAGCCGGGCTGTGGCCCTGCAAAAGCCATCCATGGCGGACGTCTACTGCGCCGGATTCGTGACCAAAGAGCCGGTTTCGCACCAGGTATTCGTGGCCGGAGGCTTGAACAGCCCCCATGCCACCCACTTCATGAACGGCGAAGTCGTCTTCCTGAGCGGCAGCAACTACAAGGTGGGTCAGCAGCTTACCCTGTTGCGCGAGCTGAAGGATCCCAACCGCTACGAAAGCTTCGATGGCCAGCTCAAGCTGCTGGAGAGCCTGGGGCAAACCTACAGCGAGCTGGGGCAGGCCCACGTAATTGACACGCGGCAGCGCATGGCGATTGCCCAACTGGATTTTCTGTGCGAGCCGACGGTGCCGGGCGACTTCGCGGTGCCGCGCATCGAGCACGCGCAGCTTTCCTATCGGCGGCCGCAGCAGTTTGACGTATTCGCGCCTGCCAACAACAAGACCACCGGGCGCATCGTGCTGGCCCGCGATTTTGACAATGTGCTGGGCGACGGATCCAAGGTCTACCTCACCATCGGAGCCAAGCAAGGGGTGAAGGCGGGCGACTACTACCGCATTTTCCGCACCTACGAGGCGGACCTGGAGCGGCCGATTGACCAGCTTTCTTTCCGCGCTTCCTACAGCGACGATACGCAAGCGCATCCCGCGCACATCGCGTCCTCGCGCTGGGACAAGTACGAACACCACCAGGGGCCGGCCATAAAGGTGAACGACCTGCCGCGGCGCTCGCTGGGCGAGTTGCTGATCCTGAGCACGAGCCCGACCAGCGCGACCGGCATGATTACCTTCGCGCTGGAGGACGTGCACATTGGCGATGGCGTGGAATTGGAAGATGCCGCGCCGGAATCGGCCAGCTCAAAATAAGAACTTTCTGAGCGAACTCTGAACCGCCGGCGCCTGCCAGGGCCGGCGGTTTTTTTTGAAACCTAAGGCCCGCGATAGCTAGGTGGGGCCGGCTTCCGGCCCTTCCCCAAACACCTCGGCGGTGAATGCCTCCAGGGTGGCGCCGCGCTGCCAGGCATCGGTCGCCAGGCCTGCCTTGCGGCAGGTCTGCGCGAGAAACGTGGCCACATCCCAGCCATGCTCGAGCGGGACCTGGGGCAGCAGCAGCCCGCGGCGGTTGCCCAGCGTGACCACCAGGCCGTGCTTGCCCAGTTCGATGTGCTCGGGCCGAATGGGGGCAAGCGGCGAGAGCACGCTGATGCTGATCTGCAGTCGCGCGGCTTCCTCACGGCTGACGGGGAGGAAACGCATGTCATGAAAGGCGGCGGCATTGGCGGTTTCCATGACCGTCTGGTAAAGCGGCGCTGCCGCGTACACGTAGCCCACGCAACCGCGCACCTCGTTTTCCAGGTACAAGGTGGTGAAAGCGCCCCGGGGCTCCTGCAGGCGCGGTGGGATGCCGGGAGGCTGAAACTCGCGATCCTCGAGAGTGGCGGTAATGGCCTGGTGCGCCAACTGCAACAGCAAGGCGCGCTCTGCGGGCGAGTACGGCGGAGAGCAAGGTTCGGGCGGGGAAGGCGGGGAGGAAACGGGTTTTTCAGGTTGCGGCCACATCGCGCTTGCGGCGGCGGCTGAGCACAAAGGGACGTCGCCGTCTCCGGACCGCCTGCCGATCGATCTTGGACCAGAAGGCGGCGAAGTAATCAATCGCCGAAACCAGTGACAGCGCCACCATGAACCAGATAGCAATGAGCGCGATCGTGTCCAGGGGCAGCTTGATCCCCAAAGCTGGAAGGGCGAGCGTGCGCCAGCGATGATCGAGAATGGCGGCGACGACGGCGATAATCTGCGCCATCATCTTCCACTTGCCCAGATCGCTGGCGGCGAGGGTGAGGCCCTCGGAGGCGGCAATGGAGCGCAAACCGCTCACCAGGAACTCGCGGCCGATGATGACCACCGCCATCCAGGCAGGGACAATGCGGGGATTGAACTGCACCAGGGTCACGAAGGCGGCGGCGATCAGGAGCTTGTCGGCCAGCGGGTCGAGCAACATGCCCAGGGTGGTGATCTGGCCGCGGCGCCGCGCCAGGAAGCCATCCACCATGTCGGTAAGGGACGCGGCGATGAAGAGCACGGAAGCGATCAGCTCTTTCTCGCCATGGGCCCCATCAAAGCGGGAGCTGGAAAGGATCCAGATCAGCACCGGGACGGTGAAGATGCGAGTGAACGTGATGTAGTTCGGAAGGTTCACCGGGTGAGACGCCGACCCCGGGGTGGCGGGCGACCCTCAAATTATCCTCCACGGGGAAAGGCAAAGCAACGAATGTGGCAGAAGGCAATGTTCGCCAGAGCACTGTTTGGGGTCCATGCCGGGAAGTGAGCGTGCGGCCCCACAGCCGCCGAAACCTAGGTTAGAATGCCCCAACGAGGTGGTTTCCGCACATGATGCAACATCAGGGCGCCGTCCCCGATGCAATTCTCTTCTGGCCTGGGCTCGAGACTGTGGCTCATCTGGGACCTAACTTGCGCCGCAGCGCCAACCGTCGTGCCCGCGGCCGGTCTTCCAAGCAGGGCAACACGCGGCAGTCGGCGCGCAACCGCGTGCTTCTGTTCGGCAGCATTCGCGAATTGGCGCTGTATCGGGCGGAGTTTTTGCGGCGCAGCGGCTTCCACGTGCTCACGCCCAGCAATGTAGAGGAAGCGGTCAGCACCATTGAGAATGGCGAGTTCGACGCCGCTATTCTTACCTACACCTTGCCGGATTACCTGGTGCAGGAATTGGCGGAACGGCTGCGGCAGGTGTGCCCGGATTGTCCCCTGATCACGATCTCGCAGACTGGACGGAGTGATCGGCGCATTCAGCCCGACGCGGTGGTGCTGGCCGACGACGGCCCCAAGGCCTTGCTGCACGCGGTGCGCCGGTCCCTGGGCACTCCCCCGAACTGAAAGCGCCAGGCGGAGAGATTCCAGACGCGCAGCGCGGAGGATGGGCCGGCGGCTTGCACTCGACGTTTCCCTGCGCGGGCAAAAACCATCGTGGCAATTCCGCTCGGCGATCCTCCGCCTGACTGATTCCTGCTTCTGCTACCCGTGCCCGCTCTGCCGAGCGGGGCGCCTTCCTACGCGTAGATGCCGCGCTGCCGGATGGTGCTGGCCACGCGATCAATGGCCAGCATGTAGGCGGCGATGCGATTGTTCACGTCGTGCGCCTGCGCGTAACTGACCACATCGGCGAAAGATTCGCGCATGATGTGCTCCAGTTGCTCGTTGACCACCGACTCCTTCCAGAAGTAGCCCTGGCGGTCCTGCACCCACTCGAAATAGGAGGCGGTGACGCCGCCGGCATTGGCCAGAATGTCGGGAACGATGAAGACTTTCTTGTCGGCGAGGATATCGTCGGCGGTGGCGGTGGTGGGTCCGTTGGCGCCTTCCACAATGATCTTGGCCTTGATGCGATCGGCATTGCGGCTGGTGATCTGGTTTTCCGTCGCCGCCGGGATCAGCAGATCGCAGTCGGTCACCAGCAGTTCGGCGGTATCGCGCACCTCGGCGCCATTGAAGCCGTGGATAGTGCGGTGCTTGCCGGCATAATCCCAGAGCGCCTCGATATCGATGCCCGCCGGGTTGTAGAGCCCGCCGCCCACCTCGCCGATGCCGATGACCTTGTAGCCGGCCTGGTGCATGAGGTGCGCCGCATTGGAACCGACGTTGCCGAAGCCCTGGATGATGACGCGGGTGTCTTCGCGATTCATGCCCAGGTGCTTGAGAGCTTCGTCACAGATGATCATGATGCCGCGGCCGGTGGCTTCGCGCCGTCCCTTTGAGCCGCCCATGGACAGCGGCTTGCCGGTGACGACGGCGGTCACGGTCTGGCGCATGTGCATGGAGAAGGTGTCCATCATCCACGCCATCACCTGCTCGTTGGTGTTCATGTCGGGCGCGGGCACGTCCTTCTCCGGCCCGATGAACTCCACCAGTTCCGCGGTGTAGCGGCGCGTCATGCGCTCCAGCTCGCCTTTGGACATCTTGCGCGGATCGCAGATCACGCCGCCCTTGGCGCCGCCGAAGGGGATATTGACCACCGCGCACTTCCAGGTCATCCAACTGGCCAGGGCGCGCACCTCGTCGAGGGTGACATCGGGGGCATAGCGGATGCCGCCCTTGGCAGGCCCGCGCGCAATGGAATGCTGCACCCGGAAGCCGGTGAAGACCTCGATGCTGCCGTCGTCCATCTGCACCGGGATGTGGACGATGACCTCGCGGTTGGGATAGCGCAACACCTTCCACAAGCCCTCGTCGAGGTTCAGTTTCTTGGCGGCCAGGTCAAAGCGCGCGGCTTGTGCTTCCCACGGGTTGATCTCTTGTTCCAGGGAAACTGTCTTCATGATGATCTCCAAGGAGGGCGGAATGAAAGTACGGCCCCGGACAAACACTGCAGTATAAGGAGGGCAAGCGCGGGCAGGCAACCGGGGCCGGCCCTTGCGCTGCAACAGCGGGCCAGGCGGGCTACAAGGTGATCTCCATGCCTTCGGAGGCGGCGCGCACGCGCGGATAGTAGTTGCCGGCCTCGCGCACGATGCGATCAATGCACTCGTCGTCGTGGTCGGGATCGTGGTGGAAAAGGACCAGCTCACGGGCGCCGCTTTCCATGACCACGTTCACCGCCTCGCGCCAGTGGCTGTGTCCCCAGCCGCGGCGCTTGGCGGCATACTCGTCGGGCAGGTACTGCGCGTCGTAAATGAGCACGTCGGCGCCTTCAGCCAGGGTGCGCACCTGCTTGTCGAAAAAAGCGTCGCCGGGCTCGTTGTCGGTGGCATACACCAGCACGCCGCTGCGGGTTTCCATGCGGAATCCCAGGCAGCCCTGGGGATGGTTCAGCAGGGTGGCAGTGATGCGGCAGGAGCCGTCGAGGGCGATGCGGCCTTCGCGCACTTCGCAGAACTCCCGGCGCGCGGCCATCTGGTTCATGTCCACGGGGAAATAGGGGGCCACCATCTGGTCCTCGAGCACGTCGCGCAAGGTCACGTTGCCGGAACGGGTGGAGGAGTAAAAAAGAAAGCGGCTGTCGCGATTCTCGTACAACGGGCTGAAGAAGGGGATGCCCTGGATGTGGTCCCAATGAAAGTGGGAGATAAAAATGTGCGCCTCAACGGCTCCGGCTTGCGCGGCCAGATGCTTGCCCAGGTTGCGAAAGCCGGTGCCGCAATCGAAGACGTAGAAGGTGTCGTCCACGCGCACTTCGACGCAGGAGGTATTGCCGCCATAACGCATGTTTTCCGGCTGCGGGGTGGGGGTTGAGCCCCGCACTCCCCAGAATCGCACCAGCATGCGGCTCCCTTGCCTGCGCTAAATTGGTCCCCAGGATAGCTCCCGACATCTTCCATCCGGCGGCACAGCGGCGTCAATTTACCCGCGGTACACCTGCCTTGGAGTGGGCAGCCGCCCGATCTTGCTGGGGCCGGAGGCGGGGACCTTGCGGGACACGAGGCAAACCGGAAGGCCGCGCTTCAACTCTGGCGGATCCGCAGACCCGCTCTCCACCCGCTGCATTGCGGTACGGCGGCAACCTTCGTGTACCTTGTAGGCGTGGCCGAGGTCAGTCCCAGCTACTCCGAATTTCTGCGCCTTGCGCGCGACGCCACCCTCGTGCCGGTGGCCAAATCGGTGACCGCGGACCTGCTGACGCCGGTTTCGGCGTTCCTGGCGGTGGCGGGCGACCAACCCGAGGCCTTTCTGCTGGAATCGGTGGAACGGGGCGAAGCGGTGGGCCGCTATACCTTCCTGGGCGCCAGGCCATACATGAAGATGGTGGCGCGGGGGGAGGAGATCACCCTCGAGCACGGGCGGCGCCGGGAGAAGCGCCGCGGAAACATTTTCGCCGCGGCCAAGGAACTGCTGCAGGCACACGGCCCGGCGCACGTCGCGGGCCTGCCGCCATTCACGGCAGGCGCGGTCGGCTTCCTGGCGTACGACGCGGTGCGCCAACTGGAAAAGATCGGCGACCGCGCCGTGGACGATCTGGGCGTGCCGGATTGCACGCTGATGTTCTTCGACCGGCTGCTGGCCTTCGATCATGCGCGCCATCAGATCCACATCATCGCCGCCGCCGACGTGCGCGGCGAGAGCGCGCGGCGCGCCTACGAGCGGGCGGTAAGCGATATCGCCGGAATTGAACGCAAGCTCGGCCGCCGCCTGGCGCGCCCGCGCCGGCGTCCAAGGCGAGGCCGTCCGCTCTCAACCCACGCCAGCGTTTCCCGGGCGCAGTTCCTGCGCGACGTGCAGAGGGTGAAGGAGTACGTCGCCGCCGGGGACATTTTCCAGGCCGTGTTGTCGCAGCGGCTGGACTTTGCCCCGGGCGCCGATCCCTTCGATTTGTACCGCGCGTTGCGCATGGTGAACCCTTCTCCTTACATGTATTACCTGCGCACCGGGACGGCGCACATTCTGGGCTCGTCGCCGGAGATGCTGGTGCGCGCGCGGCAGGGCCGGCTGGAGTACCGGCCGATCGCGGGCACCCATCCGCGCGGACGCAACGAGGAGGAAGACCGCAGGCTGGAAGAGCAAATGCGTAGCGACGAAAAAGAACGCGCCGAGCACGTGATGCTGGTGGACCTGGGCCGCAACGACCTGGGGCGGGTGAGCGAGTACGGCTCGGTAAACGTGCGCGATTTGATGTTCGTGGAGCGCTACTCGCACGTGATGCACCTGGTTTCCGCGCTGGAAGGCCGCCTGCGGCGTGGCCTGCACGCGCTGGATGCGCTGGCGGCGTGCTTTCCCGCCGGCACGCTGACCGGCGCCCCCAAGGTCAGGGCCATGCAGATCATCGAGGAGCTCGAACCCATGCGGCGCGGCATCTACGGCGGCTCGGTCTTGTACGCCGATTTTGCCGGCAACCTGGACTCGTGCATCGCGATCCGCACCATGCTGGTGAAGGGCGGACGCGCCTACCTGCAGGCGGGCGCGGGGATTGTGGCCGACTCCGATCCGCGGCGCGAATACCAGGAGTGCCTGAACAAGGCGCAGGCGCTGCTCAAAGCGGTGGAACTGGCGCGCAGCGGCTTGGCGTAAGCGCGTGGGCTGGGGGGCGGGAGTGCCGGGTGCTAGGCCGGCACGCCGGCTTCCTGGCGGATGGCTTCCAGGTGGGCCAGCATCTCCTCCAAGGTGAGGGCGTAGAACTCGCGCCCGCCGTCCTCGCCGGATTCAATTGCGCTCTTCAGGTAGTGCCCGGCAGTTTCGATGGCGAGGGGATCGTTGATCTGCTTGCCGGTGCGGTTCTTGTATTCCACCCAGGCGCGCAGCGGCAGCGAAATCCAAACCGGCCGGCCGTCCGCCAGAAACTTGATGTCCACCGCGTCGGCGTGGCGGGTAGAGATGGCCAGGATCAAGGACTGGTACAGGCAGTGCACCTGCCGCTTGGACCAGCGCTCGGTAGCGTAAAAGTCCATGTACATGGCGAAAGGAAAATATACATCAGGGATTGAAAGCGGGGTGAGGTAAGCGGATGCGGGCGCGAACGTTCGCCAGACCGGGACGATTCGAGTATTTCACCGGCTCAGACTCCGCGCGAGCTCTCTTCCCTGCCTACTGGAGCTGAGACTCCGGGATTCCATTTCGGCACGGAATCACTGGGGCAGGTGACGCATGTCCGTTCTGAAACTGCCGGCCACTGCTTAGCCTGATATTGGGCCGACCTTCGCGGCCCCGACAACAAGCGTAAGTGCCATCCGCCGGGATGGGAGCGAAACAATGCGCAAAGTTTGCGTATCAGTCATTCTCCTGCTGGGGATGAACCTGGCTGCGGGCGCGCAGTGTCCGAACGGGATCCCGAGCGGCAGCACGCCGATCTGCAAAATCGTGATTATCGTCAAGGAAAATCGCACTTTTGACCACTACTTCGGACTGTTTCCCGGGGTCCGCGGGGCGAACAGCGGGAAGCTGCCCAGCGGGTCGGCCATTGCGCTGCGCCACGCGCCCGACCGCGTGCGCGACATGGGACATGGTTGGGCGGATGCGAACAAAGCGATCAATGGCGGGCTGATGAACCAATTCGACCAGGTCTCCATGGGCAATTACAAAGGCGATCACATGACCTACTCCCAGCTCTGGGAGCAGGACATCCCCAACTACTGGTCGTACGCGCGGCACTTCGTGCTGGCCGACAACTTCTTCTCGTCCATGCGGGGACCAAGCTTCCCCAATCACCTGCTGACGGTATCGCCATTGAACAACAACACCATCTCCATTCCGCGGGCGAAGAACTACAACGCCACGCGCTGGGGTTGCGACTCGTTTCCCGGGACGACGGTCCAATACCTGAAGCCGGATGGCACCATCGGCAACGAGTTTCCCTGCTTCAACTACACCACCATCATTGACCTGCTCGAGGAGCGCGGCATTTCCTGGCACTACTACGCGCCGGGCGTGGACCAGGCGGGGTACGTGTGGTCGGCCTTGGACGCTTTCAGCCAGGTGCGGAACACGGCGCTGTGGTCCAAGGTGTTGCCCTGGAGCCA
>JAMXLI010000185.1 GCA_024281115.1 Terriglobales bacterium
ACCTGCAGTACATGGCGGAGAGCTGCCTGAACGAACTGGGCATCACGCGCCAGCAGCTCATGGAGGACGCCGCCCTCCCGCGGGTGGACGGCGAGCAGCTCGCGCAGGAAGACGCGGTGTACCGCCAGATGCGGGCGCACCTCGAATCCATGGGACCGGTGAACATGATGGCGCTCGAGGAGTACAAGGAAACCGCGGAGCGCCACCAGTTCCTGGAAACCCAGCGCAAGGACCTGCTCGAATCCATCGAGAACACCCAGAACACCATCCGGGAAATCGATTCGGTTTCGCGTCACAAGTTCCAGGAAGCATTCGACCGTATCAACGAGAACTTCCAACTCACCTTCCGCAAGCTGTTTGGCGGAGGGCACGCCTTCATGCGCCTGACCGACGAGGAAAATGCAGCCGAGAGCGGCATCGACGTGGTGGCGTCGCCCCCGGGCAAGCGCCTGCAAAACGTGCTGCTGCTCTCGGGTGGGGAGAAGGCCCTGACCGCGCTGGCGCTCCTGGTGGGCATCTTCCAGTACCAGCCCAGCCCGTTCTGCATCCTGGACGAGGTGGACGCCCCGCTGGACGAAGCCAACATCGGGCGGTTCACCGATCTGGTGAAGGAGATGAGCGTGCAGACCCAGTTTGTGCTCATCACCCACAGCAAGAAAACCATGAGCATCGCACCGGTGATGTATGGGGTCACCATGCAGGAGCCGGGAGTGTCAAAACTGGTGTCGGTGCGATTCGGCGCTTAGTGCCCGCTTCCCTGCGGCAGGGGTGCGCCCCACCTCGCTCTTAGGTCGTATCACGACCTTTTTCGTGTGGACGCCTTCGGCCGTCCCTGGCCGTCGCGCAGGCCGCGCCAGAAGCCCCGTTCAAGCTTTCTTGCGGCTGTCAACAGTTTTTCGTTGAACCGCGCGGTTGGCGGAAGGGGCAATAACGCTTGGGCGGTTGACAAAAAAATCTGGCTGGCTAGAATACGCGACGATTTTTGCCGCTAGAATTTATTCATGATTCAACTTGCTGACCCCGTCCTGTTGCACACCGATATCGGCGAGCTGGAGCTGTTTGCCAGCGGCAAAGTCCGCGACGTGTTCCGCGTGGACAACGAACATCTGCTGTTCGTAGCCACCGATCGCATTTCCGCTTTCGACTACGTGCTGGCCACCGGCATCCCCCAAAAGGGCAAGGTGCTCACCCAGCTCTCCTTGTTCTGGTTTGACCTGCTACGCGACATCGTGCCCAACCACCTGGTCACGGCCGACGTAAAAGCCTATCCTTCGCTCCTCCATCCCCACGCCGACAAGCTGCGCGGCCGTTCCATGCTGGTGGTCCGCGCCGACATGGTGCCCATTGAGTGCGTGGTGCGCGGCTACATCTCCGGCTCGGCCTGGAAGGAGTACAAATCCACGGGCTCGGTGTGCGGCATCCCGCTGCCCGCCGGCCTGCGGGAATCGGACCAGCTTCCGGAGCCCATCTTCACCCCCGCGACCAAGGCGGTGAGCGGGCACGACGAGAACATTTCCTTCGAGAAGATGTGCGAACTGGTGGGTAAGCCCTTAAGCGAGGAGCTGCGCGACCTGAGCCTGCGGGTATACCGCAAAGCCGCGGACTATGCTCGCGCCCGCGGCATCATCATCGCCGACACCAAGTTCGAGTTCGGCAGATCGCCTGCCGGCCTGCTGCTGGCGGACGAAGTCCTGACCCCGGATTCCTCGCGCTTCTGGCCGGCCGACCGTTACCAGCCGGGCAAAGCGCAGGAGTCTTACGACAAGCAGTACGTGCGCGATTATCTGGAGCAGATCCGCTGGAACAAGCAGCCGCCCGCCCCAGGCCTGCCCGCTGAGGTGGCGCAAAGGACGAGCGAAAAGTACCTGGAAGCGTATCGGCTGCTGACCGGGCACGCCATGACCGTTTGAACGGGGCGACACGGATGCAGCGATGACGGTCGCGGACTGGGCCATGCTGGCGGCCATCGTCTTTTCAGTGGCCGTGGCTGCGTCCCAGGGTTTTTTTTATGAAGCTTTTTCGCTGGCCGGCACGGTTGTGGGCTACCTGCTGGCCAGTTGGGAGTATTATCGCGTCGCCGTGCGGTTGACGGCGTACACGAAAACGCAGTGGGCGGCGAATGTGGCCGCATTTCTGCTCATCTTTTTGGCAGTGATGTTGTTCGCCGGGATCGTGGCCCGCTTGGCCCGGTGGGCCATGCGGGAAGTGGGCCTGCGGTGGTTTGACCGGGTTCTGGGCGCCTTGTTCGGACTGGCTCGCGGCGTGCTGCTGGTGGCGGTGACGATCCTGGGGGTAGTGACGTTCGCGCCCGGTTCGAGGATGCTGGCGAACTCGCAACTGGCGCCCTATTTTTTGGTGGTGGCGCGCGCGGCGACCTGGGTGGCGCCCGCGGATGTCCGCGCGCAATTCCGCCAGGGCTTAGATACGTTGCGAGGATTGTCGGCGTCGCCCGCTTCCCCGCCCGCAAGACCGCGTTAAGGCGCGAGTTTCAAGTTCGCAGCAAGGCAGAAAGAGGGTGGCCGTGAAAGATCAGCTGGAAGCTCTCATCACGCAGATGTATAAGAGCGGCATCCTGTATTCGGAAGCGGTCCGCGAATTCAAAAAACGCTTCATCTTGACCGTACTCCAGGAAAACAATGGCAACCAGTGCCGGGCTGCGCGCCAGCTGCGCATGCACCGCAACACCCTCAGCCGCACCATCCAGGAGCTGAGGATTGACGTGCGCCAGGTGCGGGACGGGCGTCGCCCACCCCGCGGCGCGCGTCCGCTCGCCCTGGAGAAGAAGGCGGCGCGCTGAGGCCCAGGGCCGCACGTCCCCCGGAAGCGGCATTGGAGTAGCGGGCCCGCGAACCATTACAATGCTGCCATGGACGCATTGTTGATCGCTGGGCGTTCCTTCGGCTCCCGCCTGATCGTCGGCACCGGCAAGTACAAATCCTTCGCAGAAACCGCCCGCGCGCTGGATGCCAGTGGCGCGGAGATGGTGACGGTGGCGGTTCGCCGCGTCAATCTCGACCGCAGCAAGGAATCGCTACTCGACTACATCGGGCCCAGCCGTTTTTTTATCCTGCCCAATACTGCCGGGTGCTATACCGCCGAGGAAGCGGTGCGCGCCGCGCGCCTCGCCCGGGAAGTCGGGCTTTCGGATTGGGTGAAGCTGGAGGTGATCGGCGACGAGCGCACGCTCTATCCCGACGTCCAGGCCACGCTGGAGGCTACCCGGATCCTGGTGAAGGAAGGCTTCACCGTTCTGCCCTACACTTCCGACGACGTGGTGTTTGCGCGCCGCCTGATTGACGCAGGGGCGGCGGCGGTGATGCCCTTAGGCGCTCCCATCGGGAGCGGACTCGGCATTCAGAACGCCGCTAACATCCGCATTCTGCGCGAGATGATCACCGAAGTGCCGCTGATTGTGGATGCCGGCGTGGGCACAGCTTCCGATGCCGCCATCGCCATGGAGTTGGGCGCAGACGCGGTACTGATGAATTCCGGCATCGCCAACGCGCAGGAGCCGGTATTGATGGCGGAAGCCATGAAACATGCGGTCCTGGCGGGGCGAACCGCCTACCTGGCTGGCCGGATGGCGCGCAAACTGTATGCCACCGCCAGTTCTCCGCTGGAAGGCGCGGTTCGGTAAGCCTCACAAAAAGCTGGGTTAAGGACGTTTACTTCCGGGCCGTGTTGGCTGCGGGTGGGGGAGTTCCAGCAGGAAGAAAGTAGACAACCTCGCCCGGCTTGGCGTAGCGCAATTGCTCGCGGGCTTCACGCTCGATGGCTTGAGGATCGCTTTTCAGCGCCTTGATTTGCTGCGTGTAGCGTGCGTTTTCTTTCTGCAACACTTCAATTTCCTGCTGCAACTTAGTGTAATCAGAGCGTTTTTGTCTGTAGACGAGCATCCCGTTGGGACCAAAGACCACATGATACGAAAGCCACAGCGCAACCAGCCCCACGCCCAGGGTGGCTACGCGCCGCCGGCTGGTATACAGCGCGGACCCAACCTGGCGGGAGCGGTGGTGCAAAGAGGCCGAACTCAGCTTGATGCGAATACCCATTCTTTTGCCGCGGCGATCAGCTTGTCGAGCTCCTGTGCGGTACGCGCTTCGGCATAGACCCGCACCACCGGTTCGGTGCCCGAGAGCCTGTAGCACACCCAGGACGCGTCTTCCATGACCAGCTTGAGGCCGTCGGTGCGAACCACTTCGGCCACCTTGCGGCCGTAGAAGTCGTGGGGCTCAAGCTTCAACTTCTCAGTGAACTTCCGCTGCACGTCCGGCGTCAAGCGGAAGTTCTGCCGCCGCGGGTAAAACGAACCAACTTGGTCAAACAGGCGTCGCAATTGCTCACCCAAGGAGCAGCCGCGCCGTGCCACCATCTCGCAGCACAGCAATCCCGCGAGGATGCCGTCCTTTTCCGGGACGTGGTGGCGTATGGAAAGGCCGGCGCTCTCTTCGCCGCCGATCGCAATCTTGTCTTTTTTGATCAGCTCGCCGATGTATTTGAAGCCGACCGGTGTCTCGTGAAGAGGAACGTTGTGGTGGCGGGCCAGCGCATTGATCAGGTTGGTAGTGGCCACGGACTTGGCCACTCCGTTGCGCCAGCCGCGGGTTTCGACCAGGTAGTCGAACAGGAGCGCGATGACGTAGTTGGGCTGGATGAAGGTGCCGTCCTCGTCCACAATCCCAAAGCGGTCGGCGTCGCCATCGGTGGCGATGCCTATCGTGGCTCCGTTTTCCTTCATCAGGCGGCGCAGCGGGTCCAGGAGGGGGCCGTCGGGTTCGGGAGCATGGCCGCCGAACAGCACGTCGCGGTAATTGTGCAGGGTGGCGACGGGAACCTGGGCGTCGCGCAATAACTGCTCCGAATAGCCACAAGCCGCGCCCCAGAAAGGGTCGCAGGCAACGCGCAACCCGCTGGCGTGGATGGCTTTCAGGTCCACAATTTCAGCCAGCCGGGACAGATACCCGGCGCGCACATCCACGGATTGCACAGCAGGCTGAGCTACCGGGTTCTTGTTGGAGACCGGGGTAGCGGCGGGAGATCCGCCATCCCGGGCGGCGATCTGTGCCTCGATTTGCCGGGTGACCTCGGGGAGCGCGGGCGCGCCATCGGCGGTGGAGAACTTGATTCCGTTGTACTCCGGCGGATTGTGCGAGGCAGTGAAGTTGATGGCGCCATCGGTTCCCAGGCGTGTGACCTCGTAAGCAATGGCGGGCGTGGGAGCAGGATCGGTGATGCGCAGGGGAGTCACGCCGTGCTCGGCCAGGATCTCCACCGCCAGATCGCAGAAGGCCTCGCCCAGGAAGCGGGGATCGCGCCCCACCAGCACGCGCGCTCCTTCCTTCTTCTGGCTGACTACGTGGCGCGCGATTCCGGTCACCGCCCGGCGGACATTGGCGAAGGTGAACTCCTCCGCCATGATCGCTCGCCATCCCGACGTGCCAAACTTGATTGTTGCTGCCATGGCTCTCCCGGGCTGAGGTGGAGTAAGGTAGACGTTTGCAGGCGATTCTAACCGATGCACAGGATTGTCTTCTCGACCGCCGGATCCCAGGAAGAAGCGCGCCGCATCGGCCAGCAACTGGTCGAGCGCAGCCTGGCCGCCTGCGTCAACCTCCTAGGGCCGATCGAGTCTATCTATCGCTGGCAGGGCCAGGTGGAAACTGCCCGCGAGTTCCTGCTGCTGATCAAAACCACCGCGGAGCGATATCCGGAGTTGCAGGAGGCGCTCACCACACTGCATTCCTACGAAGTGCCGGAATGCGTCGCGGTCGCGATAGCCGAGGGCAGCGCACCCTACCTGGCGTGGCTCGCGGAATCCGTGCGCTGAGCGGGTGGCGCTCTGGCGCTCGTGTGATCAGCGGTCCGGCGGGGTAGCCGGTGCCGCCTCGCCCCTGGGGCCAGAGACGGAAATGGCCTGGTCCAGACGGAGCCTCATCGCTGAATTGGCGGGAATCTCCACGTCCTTGCCTCCGGTAGCCAGGACATAGCCGCCGCCCGCGATGGCGCCGATGGCGAGGCCTTTCAGCGCGCTGCCAAAGATAAGTCCTGCCACCGTGCCCAGGCCCGCGCCGATGCCCACGTCCTTGGCGGTGGACTTCCCGCTGGGACTCGATTCCACTTCGCCCTCGCTGTTGGCGTTCTTGCCGCGAACGGCCAGCAGAGTTGCGGTCAGCGGGTATGAGGTATGGTTGGGCAGCGTGAGATCGCGGAAGCGCACACTCAGCCGTCCCTTGCCGCGCAACATGGGCAGGGTCTTGCCCGATTCCGCCTCCAGCACTTCGCCGTTGATCAGCGTGCCCGCGGGAATGGCGACGGCTCCATTGTTAGCGCGAACCGGCTGCGTGACCTCGGCGGTGAAGGCATCGCCGGCGTGAGCCGTGCGGGTTGAGAGCGCGTCTTTCAGCATGGCTTCAATTTCCACACCGGCGGGCACCAGCAGCGGCTGCTGGACGGGAGCGGGCCTGGCAGCTGGCGCAGGAGCTGCCGGGGCCGCCGCCGCCGGGCCGCGGGCCACCTGCCCTCCGGCAGGAGCAGGAGGCTGGTTGTAAATGGGCGGCGCGCCCGTAGCCACGGTGCGGAAGCTCTGGCGCACGGCGGTGGAGCTGTCGCCCGCGTCTACCCGGAAGTAGTACGTGGTTTGCGGCCGCAGGTTGGCAATGTGCACGCGGTGAAATGTGCCCTGTCCCGGCTCCTGGGCAAGCTGCGTGGTGGTCTCGGCATTCTCACCGTAGAAGAGCCGGCTGGCAGCCGGGGCGCTCGTTGTCCAGGTGATCACGGCGGAGGTGTCGTCCGCGTACTGGATGGAGGGTCCCTGGGTAATGCTCACCGGCTGGCTAGAGCGTGGTTGCAGGACGGGAGCGGCAACCGGAGTGGGTGCGCTGGCGCTGGGCGCGGGCCGGCCCTGCACTTGCGCGGCTGCCTGGTTGCGCAGCGGCGCTGCGCCGCGCGCGGTGGTCTGAAAGCTGTGGGTGGCGCCGGTAGTAGCGCTGCCATTATCGATGCGGAAGTAGTACGTCGTCGCCGGTTGCAGGTTGCTGAGATCTACACGATGGATGGTGCCGATGGTGCGGTTTTCGGAAACCCGGTTCAGTTCGCCGGGCGCAGTGCCGAAGTACACCCGGCTCTCGCCGGGCGCGCCGGTCATATAGGTGATGACGGCGAATAGATCGTCGGCATACTCCACGGTCGGTCCCTGCGTGATCGCGAGCGGGGCCGCCGCCTGCCCCTGGACGGCAGGCTGCTGCGGAGTGGCCTGTCCCACTCCAGCGACGCACAGCAGGACCAGGGCCGCGAATTGACTTACCAGGCGTTTTCCCATCATCTGGACACCCCGTTGCTTTGAAAACCCCGCAAATTAGATGCAGTTGCGGCAGGTGGGGAACACCGCGGAGTTGAAGCGCTTAGCTCACCTCGTGGCTACGGCAGAAATTCCGCGACGCCTCCAGCGAACGCGTCCGCGGCACAGGCCGGGTGAGCAAACCCTGCGCTCCGGGTGGTATGTGCGGTGGCCGGGACACATCTGCCTGTGACCGCCGTCACTGCTTCCCTGTCCACCGCGAGCCAGACTCAACTCAGCACGGCGCGCATGCGTGCCCGGGAGAACGGCCATGTTCGAATCCGAAGTGGAAATGGAAAATCGTTCCAGTGCGCTGCCCCTGGTGCTGTTACTGGCGCTGGTGGCAACCCTGATCGGACTGGTGGCCTATGTGGTGCTGGAAGCGCGGGCCAAGAAGGATCTGAGCGCCGCGGAAGCCGCGACATTTGTGAATGCAACGCTGCGCGCCCAGGGTCCGTCGCTGTTGCATTTCCGCGTGGGCAAGATCACCTACGGCTTGGATGAAAAACCCACCGATCCGCATTTCCGTATGCTGGAAAAAATGGGGATCGTGAAGATCAGCGACAAGCGCCCGGCTTCGATTATGGTCAAGATTACCCCCGAGGGCGAGCGCGCGATTGAGAGCATTCCCGGGTTCCAGAAGAACAAGACCAGCGACGGCATCCAGTATGTAGTGCCCCTGGCAGAGCGCCAGATGGTCGAGATTTCCAGCGTGACCATGAAAGGGCCGAACGACGCACTGGTGGAGTACTCCTGGAAGTGGGCTCCCAACCCGCTGGGCGAGAAAGTGGACGCCTCCAGCGCGCTGGTGAAGAGCTTCAACACCTGGGACCGCGCCAAGCTGATCGAGAAGTACGGCGTGGACTTCTTTCAGGCGCCGCCGGTGCGCGCCAGCATTGCCATGGCCCGGGTGGACCGCGTCTGGAAAATCGCCGAATAGCGCCCGATTAGCGAGACGCCGGCGCCAGCAGGCCGACGGGAAACCGGGAAAAGACCTGGTGCGCATAGCAGACGCCGGGCCTCCGTTTCAGGTCAATGACCTCGCCGGTCAGCAGGTTCTCCCAGCGCGATGGCCACCCTTTGGGCAGGAAAAAGGCGGTGCCCCCCCACAAGGCGCGTCCGAGCGGGGCCTGGCGGCGGGTAATCATGCGGGCAATCAGCCTGGGCGTTACCACCAGGCAGCGGCGTCGTCCCAGGAGGCGGGCGAAGGCAAATACATTCTGCGCGTGCTTGCCCCCCGTGCGCAGCGGCACATAACTCCCGCGCGCAAACAGCTCTCGCTCCTGGCGGCGAAAGTTCAACGCGCGGTAACTCACGTACAGTTTTACCCGCCCATCGCGCCAATTGGGAAGCAGGTCGTCGGGCAAGCTGGAGCGTTGCACGTCGGCGCGTTGCAACTCCTCCAGCAACTGGGAACGAAGTTGAAAATCCACCGGGCCGCGATTGTCCGGATCCACCAGGCGCAGGTCCCACAGCTCCGAGCCCTGATAAAAATCCGGGGTCCCGGGCGCGCAGATTTTCAGCAAGACCTGGGCGAGCGAGTTGAGGGCGCCGGCGAAGGAGACGAAGCGCTCGAACTCGCGAAAATCGTCGAGAAAGCGGTTGCGCCCGGAGTCGTCGAGGATGGCGTCCACAAAACGGATCACCGCACTTTCGTGTTCCAGGTTGGGGCGGGTCCAGCGGGTGTGCACCATGGCCTCGCGCGTGGCCTTGATCATGTAATCCTTCATGCGCTGGCGGAAGCCGGCCAGGCCGGCACTTTCCTCCATCGGCCACGCGCCCAGCAGGTTCTGGTAGAGCAGATATTCCTCGTTGCGAGTGGGCACCTCTTCGCCGCCCACCCTCATCTTCTTGTTTCGGTTCTGGCGGGTCCAGCGATGCACCCGGCGCTCCCATTGCAAGGGAATCTCCGACAGGACGTTGATGCGGGCCCGCACGTCCTCGGAACGTTTGGTATCGTGCGTGGTGGTGGCATTCAACTCGCCCGGCCAGCGCGCCTGCCGCTGGGCAAAATACTTATGCAGGGCTGCCGGCCAGATGCCCCGCGAGGGCGGCGAACCGCCGACCTCGTTCAAAGATGCCAAACGGTTGTAGACATAGAGCAGAGAGTCCTCGAAGCCTTTGGCCATGATCGGGCCGGTGAACTGCTGCCAGCGCATGACGAAATTCAGCGTGGCTTCGCGCTGATCGGGCAGAACCTGGGGGCCGAATTCGAGCAGCAGCACCTGTCGTAAAAACTGCAAGGCCAGCGGGTTGAGGCTGGGTTCGCGCCCCTGCGCCCGCTCGAGGGCGCTCTTGATGAAACGCCGGTCATCGTCGGCCAGCTCAAAGCTGCGGATGTAGGTGCGGTAGACCTCCAGGCATGCGGTGACTTCCAGCAGAGCCAGGGTAAGCTGGTGCCTTGGCAGCTCACGCGCGTAGCGATCACGCTCGGCGAGCACGCTCAGGTAGCGGCCCAGTGCGCGGATTTCCACGGCCAGCAGCGAGGCCATCACCTGCTTCTTTTTTGAGTACACCAGGTCTTCGTAATCGATGGTGCGGCCCAGGAAGCGGGCATACGCGCCGTCCAGGGCGCGCCCGTGCCGTTCGTCGAAGAATAGGCCGTTCAGAAAGTTGAGAAACTGATAACCCGTGGTGCCGGAAACCGGCCAATCGCTCCGCAAGCTCTCCTGCTCTCCCAGGATCTTCTCAACCACGATGTAAAAGGGCGGTGCGGGCGAGGTTGGCCGGCGGGGCGCGCGCCCTGCCGCGGAATGTCCCGGGCCACGGCCCAGTTTTTCCTGAAGGCGCCGCAGGTATCCCAAGGGATCGCGCAGGCCATCCACGTGATCGATGCGCAAGCCCGTAACCATGCCTTTTTCGGTGAGGCGCAGGACTACGGCGTGAATGGAATCGAAGGTAAGCGGGTCCTCGGCGCGCACGCCCACCAAGTCGGTGATGGTGAAGAAACGCCGATAATTTATTTCCTTATTGGTGTCCTGCCAATAGGACAGCACGTAGGCTTGCTCGGAAAGCAGCCGGTCCATCAGCACAAACGAGGCAGGAACTCCCCGCCGGCCGTTGAACTGCCGCACGTTGTCGTCGATGAAGCGGCGAATCTCACGCGAGCTGCTGTACAGCTCCCAGAGGCGGTCCTTGGCGGCCTGGCGCTGCAGGCGCCGCTCGCCGGGCGTGGTAGGCGAGGAGGCGTTCTCGCGCAACTGGCCCAGCGCAGCCACGATGCCCTGCAGTTCCTGGAAGGCGGGCGATTGCTCGCTCAGCCGGCGCCGCAGACGTTCCACGCGGTGCTGCAAGATGATGCGACAGGTGCGCGCCGCGACGGGGAGTTTGAAGTCGTAATAGGAAATAAAAAATCCATCGCGCTCGAATTCCAGGCGCAGCTCCTGCGACTCCAGCACTTTGGAATAGGAATCCCCGAGAATCGGCAGCAAGACCTTGTTTTCCTGCAGCCGGTTGGGAGGGTGCCAGTCCACATCAAAGTGGGAGGCGAAGATGGAAGCGCGGCCTTCTTCCAGCAGGTCCACCCACCAGGGGTTCTCCACGCTGGCTGCCATGTGGTTGGGCACAATATCCAGCAGCAGGCCCATGCCATGCTGCTGCAACTCGTGGACCAGAGCGTCGAAGTCCTCGTCGGACCCGAGTTCCGGGTTCAGGCGGGAAGGGTCGGTGACGTCGTAGCCGTGTGTGCTTCCGCGCTTGGCCTGCAGCAGGGGCGAAGCGTAAAGGTCAGTAATGCCGAGCGCGTGCAGGTAAGGCACCAGGCGGCGAGCATCCGCAAAGCGGAATTGCGAATTGAACTGCAGCCGGTAGGTGGAAAGCGGGATTCGGGGAGCACGCATCAGTCAACGCGCAAGCGCAGTTGCCCGGCCAGTGTATTCCAGTGGCTCAACCAGGCCTTGGCGCTTTCGTCGCCTTGTTCGGCGCGCCGGCGGATCTCCCCGTAATTGCCATTGAGCCTTTGCGCGCAGAGATTCTCCACCTGCCACAGGTTCACTTCAAAGGGCATGGCGCGGGCCAACCCTACCACCTGTTCCAGATGTTCCAGACCGGCCATGTCGGCAGGATTCGAGGTGAAGCGCTCGGCCACCGATTCAGCTTTCTTGCGCAGCTCGAATTCCAATTCTTCTGTTGCCAGGGGAACTTCCATGGATTGGGACTCGCGCAAGAGATTGCGAACGCGTTCCAGGTCCGTGGGCTCGGCAGACAGAGCTTCGCGCAACTGGCTGTTCAGCGCAAGTTGGGCCAGCGTACGGAACTGCTCGGGCTGGCTGATCCCCAGGTTTGCCAGGAAGTGCATGAGCGGGACGCGTTCGTCGTAGATGCGGCGCAGCGCAGCTTCCACCTCGCTCAAGGTGGAGGACATGATGAGATTGATGATCTTGCGCTGCTCGTCACGGAACAGCGATTTGAGCGAGTAAATGTTCTTGCCGAAGCCTTTGTCGAGCAGGCGCACCACCTCCGGCGTTTCTCCGCGCATAAACGCTTCGGAAAGCTCACGCGCCGTATTGGCGTATTCTTCCTGGCCGGCAAAAGCACGGACGCCGCCGGTCACGTTATGGTCGCCGAAGTGCAGCACGCCAAAGGAAAGGGTGGCCGACTCGCGCGTGATACGCGAGGTGAAGCGGGCGCGACCGATGGCCAGGCGCTGCCGGCCGGCCTCCAGGCGATTGTAATCCTCGCGTTCCACGTCGTAGCTGTAGATCCGCGCCTGCTCGCCATAGGATTCAAAGATCGAGCTGATGGAGTAGTGCGCGGCCATACTGGGCAGGTCCACCACCGCGGGCTTCACCCACTTCTCATAGATCAGTGCGCCGTCGCGGTGTTCCGGGATGTTGCTTTTGGCGGCCGCCAGCCGGGAGGTGAACTCCGGCTCGATGGACTCATCGGCAAACACCTGCCGCGCAAGCTGGAGGGCGCGGCCGGCGTAGTGCAGCACCTGGGTCGATTCCAATCCGGAGATCTCGTCGAAGAACCAGCCGCAGCTGGTGTACATCAGCATGGCGTGGCGCTGCATCTCCAGCAGCTTCAGGACCTCGCTTTTCGCGGCATCGTCGAGTTCGCGCCGGACATGGGCGGCCAGGAAGCGGTCCACGCTTTCCGAAGAGCGGTCGAGGATGACCGCAATGTAGTCGTTGCGGGCAGCCCACGGGTCTTTCAGGAACTCTCCGGCCCTCTGCTCATAACGCGGGGTGAGGGTGTCGCGGAGCCAGTCGAGGGCGGCGCGCAGGGGGCCGCGCCACTCCTGCGACCAGCCCGCATGGCCGCCGGAGTTGCAGCCGCAATTACTGCGCCAGCGCTCCACCCCATGCACGCAGCTCCAGGAGCTGTTCTCGAAAATTTCCACCTGGTGGGTGGGGGGATGCAGCTCCAGGTACTGGGCGTAGTTGGTGAGCTTGGCCAGTTGTTTTTCTTCCACGTAATTGAGGGCGTAGGCCAGCGCCATCTCGCCGAAATGGTGGTGGTGGCCGTAGCTTTCGCCATCGGTGGCGATGTGCATGATCTGGGGCCAGTCGCGCGCGTCCGAGAGCCCGCTGAGCAGGCGGTTGGCGAAGGCTTCCCCATTGTTCAGGAGCCCCTCGAAGGCGACGGCGCGGGAAATTGGCCCGTCGTAGAAAAACAGGCTTAGAGTGCGGCGCGAGGGCAGCCGCACCTGGTAGGCGCGCGTGGGATCGATGCGGTCGCCGCTGACGTCCTTCCAGGAGCGCCCGCCGAGCTTGCGCACCCGGCGCGCCTGGCGGGGAGCCAGGACGGTGAACTTCACACCCGCGGCCGCCAGGCAATCCAGAGTTTCCAGATCCACGGCAGTTTCCGGCAGCCACATCCCCTCCGGGAAGCGCCCGAAGCGGCGCTGGAAATCCTGGATGCCCCACCAGACCTGCGTCTGCTTATCGCGGCTGTTGGCCAGGGGCATGATCATGTGGTTGTAAGCTTGCGCCATGGCCGAGCCATGCCCGCCGAAATTAGCCATGCTCTCGCGGTCTGCTTCCAGGATCTGGCGGTACACCTTGGGCGCCTGTTCCTCCATCCAGGAAAGCAGCGTGGGACCGAAATTGAAGCTGATTTTGGCGTAGTTGTTGGCGATGCGCACGATGCGATTTTCGCCATCCATCAACCGGGCCGCGGCATTCGGTGCGTAGCACTCGGCAGTGATGCGCTCGTTCCAGTCGTGGTAGGGGTGGGCCGAGTCCTGGATCTCTACGTACTCGAGCGAGGGATTTTCGCGTGGCGGCTGGTAAAAATGCCCGTGAATGCAAATGTAGTTCATGGTCTTCCTAGCGCCGGCGATACAGGCACAGCGATCGTGCGGACAGGGGCAACGCAACCGCGCCCTCCCCGGCAAACTGGCGCGGCGCCTGGCCGCCCGGCCCTCGCCACTGATCCGCGGCGGAGTCGAGCACCAGGGTCCAGGAGCCCGGCCAACTCCGCACGGGAATCTCTGCCTTCTCTTGGCCGAAATTCGCCAGCAAAAGAGCTTCGTCCCCCGCTGCCGACCAGCGCCGCATACTAAGCCAAAGGGCGCCTTCCCCCATACTGGTTTCGAGCCGCTCCTTGCTCAGCTCGCACAAGGCGGGCAACGACTTTCGCAGGCGCATCAATTCCTGGTAGAAGCGGGACAGCGTTCGGTGAGGCTCCTGGTCCAGCAAGTCCCGATTCAGCTTAGATGCTGAAAAGGTCCCCTCGGTTTGGGGGTCAGGAGGCGTGCCTACCCAGCGAAAAGCGGCAAATTCTTCGCTCCTGCCTTTGCGCACAGCCTCTACCAACTGCGGGTCGGAATGGCTGGTGAAGTATAAAAAAGGGGCCTTTTCCCCATACTCCTCGCCCATGAAGAGCAGGGGCAAAAAAGGGGAGAAAAGGACCATGCCGGCGCACAGCTTCTGGGTCTCGAAATCAACCAGGGCGGACAGGCGCTCGCCGCGCATGCGATTGCCGACCTGGTCATGATTCTGGGAAAACACCACCAGGCGCCCTGCGGGAACCTCGCGCGAGGAGTTACCGTGCCGGCGGCGGCGGAAGCTGGAATACTGGCCGCTGTAAACGTAGCCCTCACGCAAAGAGCGCGCCAGGCCGGCGATGCTGCCGAAATCCTGGTAGTAGCCGTCGCGTTCGCCGGTCACCAGGGCATGCAGTGCATGGTGGAAGTCGTCGTTCCACTGCGCGTCGAGGGCATCGCCACCCTCCTGGGCCGGGCGAAGAATACGAGAATCGTTCAAGTCGCTTTCGGCAATGAGAAATACCTTCCGGCCGCTCTCACTGCCAAACCGAGCCACAGCTTTTGCCAGAAGCTGCAGGAAAGGCTGGGCGTTGCGATCCACAATGCCATGCACAGCGTCCAGGCGGAGCGCATCTACGTGGAACTCGCGCAGCCATCCGAGCGCATTCTCGACGAAATAGCGCACCACCTCGTCACTCTGCTCGCCATCGAAGTTGATCGCCGGACCCCAGGGAGTACGGTAACGGTCGGTGAAGTACGGTCCAAACTCCGCCAGGTAATTTCCTTCCGGCCCGAGATGGTTGTACACCACGTCCAGGATGACAGCGAGCCCGTGCTGGTGCGCCGCATTGACCAGCGTTTGCAAGCCGGCGGGACCGCCATAGCTGTTTTGCACCGCGAAGGGGTAGGCGCCGTCATAGCCCCAGTTGCGGCTCCCCGGAAACTGCGCCACGGGCATCAGTTCGATCGCAGTGATGCCCAGTTGCTTCAGCCGCGGGACGTCTGGAATAAGGGCCTCAAAGGTCCCGTCCGCGGTGAAGGTGCCAACGTGGAGTTCATAGGAGATGTACTGCTCGAGGTCGATACCCCGCCACTGCTGGTCGGACCAGCGGAAAGCGCTTGGATCGAAGACTTGCGAGGGACCGTGAACGCCCTCTGGCTGCCAGCGCGAAGCCGGGTCGGGACGCAATCTTCCCTCACCCAGCCTGTAGTGGTACCTGGTCCCGGCAGAAATTCCCTCGAGGACCGCGCGATGATAACCGTCTTGCTGGGCCTGCAACATGGCCGGCGCTGCGCCCTGGGCAACTACTTCGACTTTTTCCGCGCCCGGCGCCCACACAAGAAAGTGGCAGCGGCCATCGGCGAGCGGCGTCGCGCCCAAGCGCGAGGACACCTCGGCAGGAATGTCTGTGCCGGTGAAGTCCGCGGTGCGGCTCATGGACATGGAGTATCGCTCAAGTGCAACCAGGATAGGACGTTGGAAGCGGAAGAAGCCAACAGCTCAGAAGGCATTCCGCCGCCGGGGGTTGCGTCCAATCGGGCAAAAACATGCCTAAGCGCATGCAGTTGCCGCCGCGCGGCTGCCTTTTAACACATCAGCACAGGAAACAGTGGAGGGATTAGCGGGTGAGGAGCCAGATGCGGACGATTTCAACCAGGGCGATGCCGATCCCCATGCCGAAATAAAGGTTGCGAGCGGTCTCGCGTCCGGGGATCACCATGCCGAGCGCCGGTTGGCGAAAGCGCACCACCAGGGAGCGTTCCTGGTCGAGCATGAAGTCGGCTATGGGAGCGTGAAACCAGGCCACGGTGAGGCCCAGAAAAAGTCGAACCATCTCGACTGTCAATTCCATGCAGCCATCCTAGAGCTTTCGTTGGGCCCACCATATCAGGGAAATAGCTGAGATTCCAGGTATCCAAGGTATCGTTAGTAACAGGCGAGGGCGACTATCCCACGCAAATCGGCTTAAATGGCCCTGCGTGCTAGAATTAGTGCACCGTCTGCATGCTCGCCGAGCTTGAAAACCTGATTCAGCTGCAACAGGCCGATCGCGAAATCCAGCGTCTTGAAGAAGAAATTGCCGCCCTGCCCCGACGGGTAGCCGCCATCGAAGAGAAGTTGGCCGGAACCAAGGCGGCGGTGGAGAAGGCCCGCGCCACCATCAAGGCCGACGAAGCCAACCGGCGCAAGCTGGAGAGCCAGATCCAGGACCACCAGCAGAAGATCTCCAAGTATCGCGACCAGTCGCTCGAGGTGAAGACCAACGAGCAGTACCGGGCGCTGATGCACGAGATCAGCTTTGCCGAGCAGGACATTCGCAAGCTGGAAGACAAGATCCTGGAAGGCATGCTGGAAGTCGAACTCAACGAGAAGACGCTGAAATCGGCGGAAGCGGAGCTGAAGGAAGAAACGGCCGAGATCGAGAAGGAGAAGGAAGAAGCGCGGCGCGTCACCACGCGCGACCAGCAGGAGTTAGCGACCCTGCAATCCCGGCGCGACGCTCTGCGCTCCGGAATCGGCGCCGACACTCTGCGCCACTACGACCGTGTTGCCAAGCTGCGAAGATACGCCCTGGCCGAGGCGAGGGACCACAAGTGCGTTGCCTGCCAGGTCATGCTGCGTCCGCAGATGTACAACGATGTGCGCACCAACCAGCAGATTCTGATCTGCGATTCCTGCCAGCGAATCCTGTACTACATCCCACCCGCGGAACCTGAGCCGGCCGCGACTGCGACAGCCCCGACGCAGACAGCGCAAGCCAGCTAACCGAAGGTCGTCCCTTTTCCAGTTTAAAACTTAGTGTGGTACTTGGCGTCGATCCCCATGTTGCCGTTCTGGTCGCGCACAGCGCTGGCCGACCAGCGCTTGTTGAATTGATATTCCAGTTGCACCACTTCATCCTGCGTCGAGGTCACGTCGGTGGAGAAGGTGAAAAAGAAGTTCTTGGTCACACGCTGCTGGATGGCCAAGCGAGCGCTCGGATTCGTGTTGTTGCCCCCCACCGTGGGATCGATCTGCAGGCTCGAGACGCCGGTGAGCTTCTGGACGTTACTGCCCACCTGGCTGGCCAGCCCGGAAGCCAGAAGCTGGTTGGCGCCAAGATTGCCGGGATTGGCCGCCTGCTGCTCGGTGGTCTGGCCCCGCGCGAGCAGGTTAATCACGTCTACCGGCGGTAAAGGCGGGTCGGAAACATAATTCGTCTGCAGGCGGTCGGGAGTGCCCACTAGCGAGATGCTCACGTTGTACTGGTTGATCACGGTGGTGACGAGCACGTTCAGGTCCGGCACGGTGCGGTTGGGGTTGGTGAACGTGGCCGTCGCGCGCTGGATTTCGTAGCGGCGGTTCATGAAAAACATTTCGCCGCTGGTGAGGTCGGCGCGACCGACAATGACGGGGTTGGCGGCTGTGCCGGTGAGTTGCAGGTTGAGCAGGCCGGCCAGGCTCACCTGGCTGCTGGTCGCCTGAAATTCGCCGGCAGACTGCAGGGCGACGCCCAGCTTCATGTTCTGCGCGAAAGGACTGGGCGCGGCCGAAACGTCCTCTCCCCCCGACATCGATCCCGCCAGAGACGCAACGTCAAAGGTGGGAGTGAAGGAGAGGCTGTTGAGCACAACCCTGCCGGTCAAGCTGGACGCATCGGTATTGCCCACCAACTGGAGGCTCGGGCTGACGACGCTGCGCACGCCCTCCGGGTAGAGAACGCGGATGCCGTGCCCGGTCAGCGCCAGATTCATAGCCAGCGCCGGACGGTAATCCACGAAACCGCTGGCGTCCAGCGTCCCTCCGCCCGACTCGGCGGTAAAACTCTGGATGGCGACGCGCGTGTTGCTGACCACCAGCGTGCTGTTCAGGTGACTGACCCCGATGGGGGCGTCGGCACTGGCGAAAGCGGCATCCAGGACGCGGATTTGTCCTTGAATGCCGGGAGCGCTGGTGGTTCCCGAGCCATGGATGGCAATCTCGACTTTCCCCGAACTGGTAACGCCAGGCGTGAACATCTGCGCGACAGCCAGGTTCACCGAGCCATCGGCGACAAAGTTCGCCGGCGCCGGCGATTTGACCGGCAAAGAACCTTCCAGGTTAAGGATGGTATCGGTGCCCCGCAACTGGGTGCGCTGCAGCGTCAACACGCCGGCACGATAGTCGGCGCGAATGGGGCCGGAGCTGCCCAGGCGGTAACCCTGGTAGTCGAGAGCCAGGGTAGGAATCTCCAGGTGCGCCTGCATCGAATCCGGTTGGGAGAGAGGTCCGTTCGCGCTGGCGTGCAGCTCCAGCGTTCCGTTCAACTTATTGCTGGCCTGCCCGGGAGCGTAGGTGGCGAGCAGCACCCCCAAAGCAATTCCGCCGGTGTCCAACTGCAGGCTGGATTGCTTATCCCCCGTGAGTGCGACGGTGGCGCGGGCGTGCAGGAAAGATTGCGCAACATCGGACGTAAGATTGGCGTTGGCGCGCTGGTTAGCCACATCGAGGAGCAGCCGAAGATTGCTCACCGGTTTCTGGCGAACGCTGAGACGCGGAATCCCGGCTTCCAGCTTGAGCTGTGGGTCCTTAAGCGTACCCCTCCCTTGCGCGGAAACGCTTAGCACGCCGGCCACCTGCATTTCCTGCGCGCGCGGAATCTTGTCCAGGCGAATACCCGGCGCCTGCAAGCGCACATCGTAGCCCTGCGACTGGGGATACAGCGTAAGGTTCGTGGTGGCATTACCCGCGGGGGTGCTCACCTGAAGCAGGGATTGCACGGCCTGGCCGTTGCCCTGGAAACGCAGCGAAAGCTGGCTGACCGGGACATTCATCACGCTGGCTTTTACCAGCTGCACCCAGCCGTTGCCGAACGGGCTGTCCTGGGTGCCGTGCAGGTTCACGCGCGCGGAAACGTCGCCGCTTACCGGGGTCGTGACTTTCGCCAGGCGAGTTAACAGGCGAGCGGGAATCTGGTTCATGGCGAGATTCAAGGTAATGGGCGAGGTGGGCCGGTATTGCCAGTTGTGCAAACCGACAGCGGCGCCGAAGTGCAGGTTGCCCTTGACCGCGCTCACCAGGTTTCCATCGTGTAGCTCGACCCGCGAGGGATTCGCCACCAGGCCTACCTGGAGCGATTTCCAGGCGGTGTCCTCCACCTGGAGATCGCGGGCGGACAACTGGCCGCTGATTTGCGGACGCTTGAGCGAGCCTTGCACGAGCGCGGTAAGCGAGGCCGTCCCACCAATATTGGGCGGAGGCGCTGGTTTTTTCCCCGGAGCGGCAGTTTGCAGACTGCCGGCCAGCTGCACCAGCTGGTGCAGGTTCGAGGTGTTCGCCTGGACGCGCAGGTTGGAACGATCGCCCACGGTCCCGTTCGCGGTCAGCAACGTATCGGGGGTTCTAAGTTGCGTCTGGCGCAGCGTGACCAGGCTGCGGGCGGCGTCGTAGGAAGCGTGAAAGACGCCGTTCAAAGGCACGGCGCCGGTGCGCGCGGCAGCGCCGGCCGTCCGGCCCGCAACAGCGCCATCGACGTCCGCTACCAGACCCTGTACGCTGCCGTGCCAATGGGCGCGCGCATCCGCGTTCAGTGTTCCGGAGACGGGCACATTGCCGCTGGCGCTGCGCAAGGCGGCCTTGGCATTCTCCAGGGAGATGCGCTGCAGCGAAGCCCGGAGCTGCGCGTCGCGCACCTCGGCGACGTCCTTCACCGTCAGGTCGGCGTCCAATCGCCCTCCCAACAGTTCGGCCTGCAATCCCTCGACGCTGAAATTGTTATTGGCCAGGACGTATTGTGCGCGTACCCCGGCGATCCTGGTCCGCAGCTGGGGCGTCAGAACCTCCAGCAGCCGGCTGCGCAGTTGGCCGCGCAGGCTGGCGCTCTGCAATGCAGGGCGGCCTGGCAGGTCGTGATACTGCAGCGAGCCGCTTAGTTCCACATCGCCGGTGGGAAGCGAATCGTTTCCCAGGGCGCTGCGGAAATCGGCCGTGTGCAGGAAGACACCATAATCCGCGACCACCACCGGCTGGTTGTAGTTATTGATGGTGCCGCGCAGGGTGGCGCGCGAGGAGCCCACCGCCAGCGTCAAGCTTTGCAATTCCGCATGGGTGGAAGTGGCATTAAAGCGGGCCTGCAAAGTGTGCGGCAGAGGTCGGTAGTCGCCAAATTGCAAGCGGCCGCGGTCGTAGGAGAGTGAACCTTCGTAGCGCTGGGCCGCGGCGGAATAATCCACCCGGGTATTCAGATCGTGCAGTTCGGCCTGGAGCGGCGTTTTGCGGGCGTTGTAGTAGATCTCGCCGTTGCTGAGCAGCACGCGCTGGATTCCCAGGTCCCACACATTGGTGGAGCCGCTGCTGGAAGCCGGGTTTTTGGGCTGGGGAATATTGGTCTTGCCGCTTTTGTCCACCAGCAGGGCGGCCACCGGGTGGGTGACCTCGATGTCGCGAAGATCAATTTTCTGCTTGAGCAGCGAGACAATCTTCAAGCCCAACTTGAGCTGCTCCGCCTGCAGCAGCGGACGACCCTGGGGAGGCTCGGTGCCGTGAACCACAATGTGGTCCACCGTGACAGTAATTGGGCTAAGCCTGACAGCATAGCTGCCCACTTCGACCCGGCCGCCGGTCGCCTCGGCAGCTTTGCGCTCCACCGTGGCAATGACATAGCGGTGGAAACGTTCGCTGCGCAGCACAAAATATGCGGCTATGGCGAGCACGACCGCCAGCACCGCAATCCCTCCCAAGATCCACTGCAACACTCGTTTCCAGGTCATGACCGCTGCTCGTGAGTATCCCGCTCCTATATCTGTCTAAGATGCGAGTTGCATGGAATTCAGAATGCCTGCCCAATGGTGACAAAAAACTGGGTAGCGCGCAGGCCCTGCACCGGTTCCAGCAGGTGACCTATATCCACGCGGACCGGGCCGATGGGCGTGTTGTAGCGGATCCCGAACCCCACAGTGTGGGTGTAATTGTCGATTAAATTGGAAAGCTGAATATGCTGGTACACATTGCCGCCATCGTAAAAGACAACGCCTCCCAGATTCTTCATTACGGGTAGCGGAAAGCGCAGCTCGCTGTTGACGATGAACAGCTGCAGTCCACCGACGGGAACGGAAATGCTGCTGCAAGTGCTTTTGTCGGCGGGATTGCTGCACACCGTCACCGGGCGTTGCGGACCGGCGCCGTTAATCGGAAAGCCACGCAGCGAATTGCCGCCGCCGCTGAAAAAGCGTTCGCTGGCCGGCACACGGCTGCCGGCAAAGGGAGCGGCCAGCCCCAGCTGCACCCGGTTGGCCCACACCATTCCCTTCACCGGAACGTAGATGGAGCGGCGGCCGAGAAATCGAATGAAATCGGCCGAGGAACCGAGCGCCGTGGGAGTGATACCGAAATCGATCGTCTGATACGTACCGCGATGCGCGTCCAGCGGCTTGTCGCGGGTGTCCTGGATGTAAGTGCCGGAAACCGTCGAAAGCCGCACGGAGCGGTCCTCCGGCAGCACCAGGTCCGGCACCAGCAGGTTGGTCAGACTCGTCTTGTTGAAGTCGTAGCGCAATTGCAAGGTCTGGGTGCGCTGGCGGTCCAGGTACCGCTGGATCTGAAACGAGGCATCGCCCAGCCGGGCGGTGTAGATCGGGTTCTCGGTGGAGCGTTCGGCGGAGACGCTGAACATGGATTGCCAATTGGTGGTGCGCAGGTGCGGGTCCTGGTAGGTGATAAGGCCTTTCTGGTCCAGACGCGCGATCAAGGCTGACGCGGAAAGCGTCTCGCCGAGTCCCCGCATGTTGCGCCGGATGTACTCGATCGATCCCCGCGGGCTGATAAAGGTCTTTTCACTGGAACTAAAGTTGACGTTTTTGCCGACGCCCACGACCGGCAATCCCGGAACGGCGATGGTGCCGCTGGGCACGCTGCCGCCGCGGCGCGCGATTTCAAAGCCAAAGCCGTAAGTAATCTCGTTGCGCTTGGCTTCGTGCACCTTGACTACGGCCTGCTCCTCCGTTTGACTGGTGATCGGCTTGCGCGGATCCACGGCCACCCAGTCGAACACGCCATCGTCATACAACCTGCTCTCCGAAGCCAGCAGCGCCGTCTGGCTAAGCGGTTGCTCGGGGTGAATATTGACGGAGCGCCGAATATAGCCGGGATTGGTGTGTTTCGCTCCGAGGAGAACGAGTTCGGATACACGCACCTGCGGCCCCTCATTGATGTTGTAGGTCACTTCGACGCGGTGCTTGTCGCCCCCCACGGGCTGCACGCTGGAGCGGAACTCCGCCCGCGCGTAGCCATTGTCGAGGTATTTTGCCAGCACCTGGTCGCGATCCTGGCTGAGCCGGGCCGGTGAAAAGGGCTGCCCAGGCGCGAGGTGAAATGAGGGCTTGGGCTCAATCTGGTTCAGCGACATGCCCTGATTGCCCTGCACGTGCAGCGCTTCGACCATCGTCTGCTCGCCCTCGGTGACATCGAAGGCAACATAGATTTTCGGTTCGCGGTCCACCACGCGCGGAGCGACTTTCACCTCCTGGTAGCCATCGTTGCGGTATACGGCCGCGATCGCATTGGCACTCTGCTTGAGCAGCTTGTCGCTGTACTGCCCGCTCGAGAATAAGTGTCCCTTTTTCACCGTGACATGCGACAGCAACTCCGAAGTGGAGAAATGGGTGTTGCCGTGCACCGCGATTTCCGCCACCTTGTGCTTCTTTCCCTTGTTCACCTGGAAGACCACGTTCACGCGGTCTGGCTTCTCCTCCACCTGGGATTGCACCCGTACGTCGAAGTAGCCCTTTTTCTGGAAAAAATTGACCAGATTCTGCCGGCCTTCCTGGATCAACTCCGGGTCCACCGAGCCTTCGTCAAAAATGGGGATCATCGTGCGCATGCTGCGGCCCTGCAGCCACGGAATGCGGGTCAGGCGGGCGCCCGTCAGCCGCACCGAGACCGGCGGGCCGAGGCCAGCTTCAAAGAAGAGATCGGCGCGGCGCGTGTCGGGGTGATATTGCACGTGCTGCAGCCGCAGCCGCTTGATCAAACGGTGCTCGCCTGTCAGGTAGCTGCGCAGGTACTTCTCGGCTCCCTGGATGCGCTCGAGCGTGTATTTCTTGCCGGGCTTGAGCGTGTCGCCCCGGACGCGGGCGCCCCAACTGTGCAGCGCGCGCGCCAGCTTGGCCGATTCTTCCGGCCTGGGACCCAGGAAATTGATTTGCCCCACTTTGGCGCGCTGGTTGAGCACCATGTGAAAGGTCACATTCGCCAGTTGGTGGGCCTGATCGTAGTCCACCTCCGGCCGGACGGACGCTTCAAAAAAGCCATTACGGTTCAAAAACGTGGCGAGCGCGTCGGCGGCTTTCTTGATCTGGCTGGGCTGGTAGGGCTGATCATTGGGAAGGTCGGCCACCTGCAGCAGTCGGGTATAGCGGAACAGCTTCAGTCCTCCCGGAAAGTGGATCAATCCCATGTAAAACGCCGGCTCGAGCACAAACGTAAGCTTGAGCCCATTGGGCGCCGGCTCAACCCGCAGCTGCACTTTGTTAAAGCGCTGCATTTGCTTCAAGTCATCCATGCTCTGCTGCACACGCGTCCGGGAATAGGGCTCATCCACCTTTTGGCGAAGCCTGGAGCGCAGCGCGTCCGTGTTGATCTGGGGCTGCGTGGCGATATCGATGGAGCCGACCTTCTGCCCCTCGTACATGGCGGGAGCCGAATCCAACACGGGGGCGCTCAATTGGCCCCAGGCTGCCCCCGCACTCAGAAGAAAAATGGCGAAAAGAAATCGCATGATGCAACGTACGTCGCTACTCGGCTACGGCGGCAATTACACACCGGGAGCGGCAGACATTCGGATGGAAGTTGCAGAAAAGAAGATGTCTTACGGCTCCGGGAGGCCGTAGTCCCAGTCGCTTTACTTGCGCGAGGCCAGCGCCCAAGAGGCGCCGCCTTGAGAGCGCACGAGTTGCGCTTTCCGAGTGCAAGCTCCGCGGATGTATTCCTCGAACTCCTCAGCGCGCTTAGCGGCAGTGTGTTCAGCCATCACCCGTTCCTGCCCGCGCCGTCCAATGGCGCGCAATTCCGCGTCCTCCATCTCGGTTAGGTAGCGGACAATGTGCTCGGCGCTGTCGCCCAGCAGGATTTCCTTGCCGGGGGTGAAGAAAACGTCCAGTCCGGGCCAGAGATCGGAGACGATGGGCGCGCCGCAGCCGGCTGCCTCAAACAGACGCACGGAAGGCGAATAGCCGGCCTGCACCATGAGGTCGCGGGTCACGTTGAGTGTGAGGCGCGAAGAGGAATAGAAGCTGGCGTGCCAGCGCGGGTTGAGATGCCGGATCCGCCGCACATTGCGGGGCCAGCGCACGGACCTGGGATATTGCGGGCCAGCCACCAGGAACCGGAGCTCAGGCATTTGCCGCGCGGGTTCGCAAAGCAACTGCTCGATTTTCGCCTGCCGGTCAGCCGCATACGTACCCATATAGCTCAAGTCGCAGGCATAACGCTGGTTCACGCGCCAACTGCGGTGGCGATCCGGATCGAAAGAACAGTACAGCGGAACTCCGTGCTTGGCGCCGAACCGCCATTCGATTTCGCGCAGCATGGGACCGCCGGTAAAACTGAAATACAGGTCGAGTTCAGGAATCTGCTCCGCCAGCACGTAATCGGCGCCGCTGCAACTGCGCAGCGTTTCCACCGTGATGGGCGTGTCAATGTCGTAGAAGGTCTTCACGGGAGCGCGCGAGCGCAGCATCTCGTCGATGGCGCGAATGCCCTCGGGAAAATACGAGCCCACCATGGCTACATCGCAGTTGTCCAACGCGCGGCGAGCCTGGGGAACAACTTCGTCCCAAGTTTCGAAGATGCGCACCTCGCAGAACGCCGGCCGGGGGAGATCGCGATTGGAGGCGTACCACTCGGTATTTTTCTCGAAGAACAGGATCTTGTGCCCGCGCGCGGCCAGCGCCTGGGCTAAGGCGCGAAAGGTAGTGGCGTGGCCATTGCCCCAGGAAGAAGTGATCGACAGCCCGAAAATAACGATTCTCATGGCGCTTAGACGGTCTCCACCGAGGAATTCGAGCCTTCGCCGGTAAGGGCGAACGCGGGCTCGCAACCCTGCAGGATGGCGTCCAGTTCGCTGGCGCGCTGGGAATACGTGTGGTCGCGGAGGGCGCGCGCCCGCATCTTGCGTCCTATATCAGCGGCCTTCTCCCGGCCGATCTCTCGAAGGTGCCGCACAATGTCTTCAGCGCTATCGGAGACCAGGATTTCCGCGCCCGGTTCAAAAAATGCCTCAACCCCCAGCCAACTGCCCGGGATCACACATGCGCCTGCACCCGCCGCTTCGAAGATGCGCGTGGGTGGCGAAAATCCCGCCGAGGC
>JAMXLI010000186.1 GCA_024281115.1 Terriglobales bacterium
GAGGGGGCCATGGCGTTCTCAAAGAGCACGCCTTGCGCGGCCAGGCGGGTCAGGTTCGGGCTGGTGGGGCGCGCGTAACCGTAGGTGGAGAGGTGATCTGCGCGCAGGGTGTCAATGACGACCACGAGCACGTTGCAGGCGCCCGCAGGGGCGGCCGTTAGCCGCGCCACTGCCCGCTTCTCCTGAAAACGCTGCAGGACGGGAACACCTAGCGCGCACAGAAGCGCGACGCCCGAGATCCAGGGCAGGAGCCTGCGGGGAAGGCGGCGGCCACGCGGGCGCGACAGGGGAATCGCCACTGCCAGGCCCAGCACGAGGGCGAGCAGCATGGTGAGCACAGCCTCGGCGAGCGGATGAGCGAGGATCGCCTGGAACTCGGGCGCGGGAAGCAGCGGCTCAAATACGGGCGAGCTGACGCGCAGCCAGTCGAAGAACATCAGCCAGGCGTAGAGGCACGCCACGCGGGTAAACAACGATGGCCTTCCGGTGAGGGCGCCGCGCAAGGCAACGATGGGCAGCGCCAGCAGGAGCGCTAGCACGAGGTCAACGGCGATGGGAGCCGAGGCCAGTTCCAGAACCCGGATGTGACGAAGATGGAAAAAGAGCTGGCCTTCCACCAGTCCAGTGAGCAGGCCAAAGCCGGCGGCCAAAACCAGAACATCCTTGCGCGAGGTTAGGTCAGCGAAGCTTGCGGTGGCCGGCGAATGCATCGAGGAGTTGGGGACCGGACGGCGACCCGATCAGCGACATGGGCCAAGGACGCAACGTGATGCAACGCCTGCGCAAAACGGGAAGCGCCGCCGGACAGAGTATAATCGCGCCGCCCCGGCACGCGATAATTCGAGTGCGGCTTGAGCCCGTCTGAAGTGCGACCCTCAGAAGACTCCCACCATCCGGCAGCAGCGCCGCAGCTTCATTCCTCCGGGCCAGCGTTTGCGACACGAGCGTTCTGGATTGCCTGGCTGCAGCACGCAATCTTTCTGGCGCTGCTGGTCATGGTGGCAAGCGGGCCTTTTTCCACGGCGGCGACGCGGCTCGCCTTCGAGGCGGGCCTGGGGTTATGGATCCTCAAGCTGGCATTGCAGGGCTTCAAGGTACGGCCTGAACCGCTGGTCCTGCCTTTGCTTTGCTTTTTCCTGGCGAGCGGGGCGGCCACGCTGCTCTCTTACTCTCCCTGGTTGAGCTGGGAGCGCCTGCGCTGGTACGGGCTGTTCCTGATCTTCTTCCTGGCGGTTGCCAACCTCACCAGCACTCGCCAGGTAAAGGCCTTGATCGCCGCCTTGATGTTCTCGACGACCCTCAGCGCCGTGCAAACTGTCTGGCAATTTACTGCCGGCTTCGGCGTGCAGCTGGCCAGCACGCCTTCGCCGCAATTGTTTGGCGGCGGGCTGCGACGAGGAGACATCATCCGGGAAGTGAACGGTCACCCCACCCGCAGCCCTCGCCGATGGGAGCGCGCACTGGCCAACACGAGCAAAGATTCCGTCCTGAAAATGCGCGTGGCTCGGCCCTTTCCCGGCGGCGTGCGTTACGTATATACGGCTGTGCAACGCGCCGACCTGCTGTCGTGGCTGCATGCCGGAGGGCAGGTGACCGGGGCGCGTCCGCCGCGCGCGCAAGGCCACTTCTACCACGCAATTCCCTATGGCGGATTGCTGATGGAGGTGGCGGCCCTGGGCTTTGGGCTGGCGATGGCGGGCTGGGGTGAGCGCCCGGTGGTGCGCGTCCTGCTGGTGCTTGCCCTGGCGGCGCTGAGCTTCAGCCTGTGGGCGACCGCGACTCGCGCCTACATGATCGCGCTGCTGCTGGGATGCGTAGCGACGGTGTGGGTGGCGGCGGGCTGGAAAGCGCGCGCGCTGGCCGCGGCGGGAATGATCGCGGCGCTGGCAGTCAGCGCCGCCTGGGTGCGCAACCAGCGCCACGTCTCCATGTTCAATGCCAGCGAGGCGGGCACGGAGTACCGGTTGCTGATGTGGCGCGACGGGCTGCGGCTGGTTCGACAGCATCCTTTGCTCGGCATTGGCCTGGACGCCGAGCGGAGCGAAGACAATCGCTTCCACCTGGAGGCTTACCAGCAATTTCCGCAGCAGCACGGCCACTTTCACTCCACCTTCATGCAGGTGGCAGTAAATTGCGGCCTCCTCGGCCTGGCCCTGTGGACATGGCTGATGCTCGCTTACTTTCGCCAGCTGGCACGCCTGTTGCGCCAGGAAGGGCAAGACCGGTTTGAACGCGGACTCGCGCTGGGCATGCTGGCGGCCGCCATAGCGTTCTACGTTGGTTGCCTGGTGCAATACACGCTGGGTGACGGCGAGGTGATGCCGGTGGTGTGGCTGCAGATGGGAATCTCGGTGGTCTTGTACCGCCTGGGCAAGCCTGACGAATTGTGCAGGCAAACGGCGGATCCTGCCGGCGCCTGAAACCCCTACGAGGCCCATCGCGCTTTGGCTAGGGTTCCCCTTGTCCTACCGGCCAGAGCAATCCCAGGCGGTTTCCAGCCCTGGCGCGGACCCCGGTAACGTTTACTTGCCCCCAGGCCAGCGGCATAGTTACGGCTGCCGGAGAGGCTTCCCCAACCGGACCGGCGCCGAAGGAGGTGTCATGGACACAATGTTCGGCCTACAGATTCTATTTGGCAGCGTGGTTTGCATGACCACGGCGCTGACGTTTGTGGAATTGAGGCGCCTGCGCAAGAAGTTACGCTGAGACGCCGCGCGGCGCCGGATGCAGAAGCCACGGCAAGCCTCCCCCGCAGTACAACCGCTAACCGCCTGGAGGGCAGGAACCATGCAGATGCTTCGCAAGCTTTGGTCAAATGACGAAGGGCAAGACATCGCCGAATATGCCGTGATGCTGGCCGTGATCCTGGTGATCGTGGTGGGCACGGTGAAGCTGATCGGCGGCAAATCCAATAACATCTTTTCGGAAGTGTCCAGCTCTCTGGGCTAAATGGCAGCCGCGCACGGGCGCCCTTCGGGGCGCCTTCTTCCTTTTGCGCGCAATCCGGCGGCTCGCCGTCAGAGAATAAATCTCTCCGTGGCCAGCGTAGATCGCGTGAAGTAGGAGCTTGGCAGGACGTCAAGCGACCCGCGGTCCTCGGGTGCCGGTGCCGTGTAGTCAGGATCCCATTCGGGGCTGCCGCTAGCGGGCAGCGGCTGCCACCGGGACGCGCAGGTCCCGGCCCGTCATGTCCTTGGGTTGGGGCAACCCCAGAATCCCGAGAATAGTGGGTGAGATGTCGCGCAGCGAGCCATCGCGGCGCAGCGAAAAGCGCCGCTCCTCGCCGCTGACCACGATGAAGGGGACGGGGTTGGTGGTGTGGGCGGTGTGCGGGCCGCCGGTAGCCGGATCGATCATCATCTCGGCATTGCCGTGATCGGCGGTGATGAGCAGGGCGCCACCGAGCCCGCGAATGGCCGGCTCGATCTCGGCCAGGCAGGCATCCACCACTTCCACCGCCTTGACCGTGGGCTCGATTTTGCCGGAGTGCCCCACCATGTCGGCATTGGCAAAATTCACCACCATCAGGTCGAAGCTTCCCTTCTCCGCGGCTTTCACCACTTCCCTGGCGATACCCTCGGCGCTCATCTCCGGCTTCTGGTCATAGGTGGGGACCTTGGGCGAGGGCACCAGGATGCGCTCCTCTCCCGGGAACGGGGTCTCCACGCCGCCGTTGAAGAAGTAGGTGACGTGCGCATACTTTTCGGTTTCAGCCACGCGTAAGTTACGCAGACCTTCTTCCCCCATGACGTTGGCCAGGATGTTGTCGAGCGGCTCCGGAGGCACCACCACGGGCAGGGTGAATTGCTTGTCGTAGCGCGTCATGCAGGCGTAATGCAGGTCGCGGGGCACGCGTGTGGGCGAGAGAACGGCATCCAGGGCGGCGGCATCCGGCAGTTCCTCACCGTGCTCGTGGGTAAGATTGCTGTTGCGGGCCAGGGCGCGGGTAATCTGGCGGGCGCGATCGGCCCGGAAGTTGAAGCAGATGCAGGCATCCTCATCGCGGATGACGGCGCGGGGATCGCCGCGATTGTCCATGCAGACAAAAGGAAGGACGAATTCGTCGGTGACGCCCTTGTTGTAGGAATCCTTGACGCCTTCGACCGGGTCCACATAGGGCGGCGCTGCCCCATTGCCCTCGACCATCGCATTGAAGGCCTGGGCAATGCGCTCCCAGCGCCGGTCGCGGTCCATGGCGTAGTAGCGGCCGCTGACGCTGGCGATCTTCCCGCTGGAGTACTCGCGCATTTTCTGTTGGAGCTGCTGCAAGTAGCCGGCGCCGCTGGTGGGCAACGTGTCGCGACCATCCATGAAGGCGTGCACAAAGACGCGGTCCACCCCGTTCTGGCGGGCCATTTTCAGGAGAGCGTAAAGGTGCGCCTGCTGGGAATGCACGCCACCGTCGGAAAGCAGCCCGAAAAGGTGTAACTGTCGGCCTCCGCTGCGGGCCTGTTTCATGACATTGAGCAGGGTGGGATTGCTGAAGAAATCGCCGTTGCGGATCATCGTGTCGATGCGGGTGATGTCCATGTGCACGATGCGGCCGGCGCCAATGTTGAGGTGGCCCACTTCGCTGTTGCCCATTTGCCCTTCGGGCAGACCGACAAACGGGCCGCTGGTGTGGATGAGGGTGTTGGGATACTCGCGCAGCAGGCGATCGTAAGCGGGCTTGCGGGCCAGTGCGATGGCATTGGCATGGCTCTCGGCGCGGTAGCCCCAACCATCCAGGATGATCAGGACCAGCGGCTTGGGGCGGGTGGGCATGAGAGGCACGCTCCGGGAACTTCGGATTATAGCGGCCAAGGGATGGCCGCGCCGCCGCGCCCATGGCTGGAGGTAGCAAATCAGAGGCAGACAGTGCCATTCCGGTAAGCGGGATCAGCCGACGCGCAATGCGGGAAGCTCGCTCTCGGGCGCGGCAGGCGGAGTGTCCATGGGGTGCAGCGCAGGTGCGAAATGGGCGTGGAACTGGCGCAGAAAATAGAAATCGTCCTCGGTTAAAGGCAGGGCTTTCACCGGGTGCATGACGATGTTGCGAATGGCATTCAGCCGCTTTAGGCGTGCCAGAAACTCCTGCTTGTTAGCGCGCAGTTTGCCCGGCAGGTGCTCGCAGAATGCCGTCCAGTTCTGGTCGAAAATCTTCAGCAGGTGAATGATCGTGGTGTAACAGAACAGATCGGTGGCGGGCTCGCCGTCGCGCTCGTTGAGCACGGCGCAATCTTCGCGCACGTGTAGCGGGACACCTTCGCGCCACCAGTTTTCCCCGTACTGCCGCTCCAGGCGCTCGCGGATAAAGCGGTGCAGGGTGAGTTCCAGGTCGCGGATCAACTCGTACATGTCGCCCAGGTCCACGCGGGCGTCGCGCAGCTTCAAGTAGATTTCCAGGTCGTCGGGATCCACTTCCACCCCGGCTGCCTTGAGCCAGCGGCGCAGGCGCCAGGCCACGGTGGAACCGCGCTCCTCGACCAGCTTTTCTACCTGCTCGCGGGCGCGAATATCGAGCGTGAACAGAATGTCGGAGCGGCGCAGCTCGCCCTCACCCACCTGGCGGTAAAGGTAAGCCATCACGACGCCGACGGGAATCTTCATCTCCCGGGCAATCTGGCTGGGCGGCAGACCGCGCCGAAGCAGTTCCGCCGCGTGATGACGGTTGGAGGCCATAGCCGTCCGTATCCGGACGGTGATTGGATGCAGAGTCGGGCCGGGCCGCTGTTCCAGGCTCTCAGCGAACGTGGTTTATTGTGCCCCCGCTGCTTGCGCTGGTGCTCAGGCCCGCGCCGGCTCGGCCAGGGCGCCGCGATAATTCAGGGCTTCCAGGCCGAGGAAGCGGGCGCCTTCGCCCCACTCCTCCTCAATGCGCAGGAGCTGGTTGTACTTGGCGATGCGGTCGGTGCGGGAGGCCGACCCGGTCTTGATCTGGCCGGCGCCGGTGGCCACGGCCAGGTCGGCGATAAAGGTATCCTCGGTTTCGCCGGAACGATGCGATACCACGCTGGTGTAGCCATTGCGGCGCGCCAGCTCGATGGCTTCCAGGGTCTCGGTGACGGTGCCGATCTGGTTCACCTTGATGAGAATGGAATTGGCCACCCCCTGTTCAATGCCCTCTTGCAGGCGGTCGGTGTTGGTGACGAACAGGTCGTCGCCGACCAGCTGAATGCGGCCGCCCAGCTCCCGCGTCAGCAGCTTCCAGCCCTGCCAGTCGTCTTCAGCCAGCCCGTCCTCGATGGAGACGATAGGATAATCGCGCGCCCACTGGCTCCAGTAGCGCACCATATCCTCCGAACTTTTGGCGGACTTGTCCGATTTCTTGAAGATGTACTTGCCGTCCTGGAACATCTCGCTGGTGGCTGGATCCAGGGCAATCGCAATCTCCTCGCCCGGCTTGTAGCCAGCCTGCTGCACGGCTTCGAGCACCAGCTCGATGGCCTCCACGTTCGACTTCAGCGAGGGGGCAAAGCCGCCCTCGTCGCCCACGGCGGTGTTGTAGCCGCGCTTCTTGAGCACGGCCTTGAGGGTGTGAAAGACCTCGACACCCCAGCGCAGAGCTTCGGAGAAAGACTCGGCGCCAACCGGCATGACCATGAATTCCTGGAAATCCACGTTGTTGTCGGCGTGCGCGCCGCCGTTGAGGATGTTCATCATGGGCACGGGGAGCACGCTGGCATTGATTCCGCCCAGATAGCGATACAGGGGCAAACTGAAAGCAGTGGATGAGGCCCGAGCGGCTGCCATGGAAACCGCCAGAATGGCGTTAGCGCCGAGGCGGCCCTTGTTCTCGGTGCCGTCGAGCTCGAGCATGCGGTCGTCGAGCGCGCGCTGGTCGGCGGCATCCGCTCCGGCCAGGGCGGAGGCGATCTCGCCGTTGACGTTTTCCACTGCTTTGCGTACGCCCTTGCCCAAATAAAAATCCTTGTCGCCATCGCGCAGCTCAACCGCTTCGTGCTCGCCGGTGGAAGCGCCGCTAGGCACGGCCGCGCGGCCGCGCGCCCCGCCGGCCAGAAGCACCTCGGCCTCGACCGTGGGATTGCCGCGCGAATCGAGGATCTCGCGCCCCCGAATCTCCTGGATTTGGGTGATGACTTCCATAGTTTCCTCGCTTCCCTGCCCGCAATGGGCCGCTTCGAGCCGGCGCTCGCAGCCGCTCTTGCCGGAAAAGCGCGATTATACCGAAGCGCGACGGGCAGCTCCGGTGACGCAGCGCACAGCGCCGCGGAAGCTTCCCCGTATCGCCGGTGATTCCCGGTATTCGTTCCGTCAATTGTCGCGGACGCACGTGTCCCGTAGAGTCGCGGCAGGGATGCGCGACCGCACAGAAACGCTCGCTGTGGGAGACCAGGCGCCGGACTTCAGGCTGACAGCGGCCAATCGCGACGGCACATTTTCCTTGAACGCGCTGCTCGCTGCCGGACCCCTCATCCTGGAATTCCTGCGAGGCACATGGTGACCCAACTGCCGCGCGCGCATGGCTCAGTTCGAGCCGCACCAGACCAGGATCGCAGCCGCGGGTTCACTGCTGTACATCGCCGCGGAAAAGCGCGGCGGACTGTTCAAGCCGGAGGAGTTCCTGCGCAAACAGCCCGTCTCGTTCCCTTTCCTGCTGGACGAAGACCGGCAGGTGACCAAGCGCTACGGCTTATATCACCGGCTGGGAACCGACGCCTTCAACATTGCGCACCCCGCGACCCTGGTGGTGGACCGCAAGGCCAGACTGCGCTTCATCTACCGCGGAGAGAACCAGCGCGACCGCGCGCCGCTGCAGGAGATTTTCGCGGCGCTGCAAGAGGCGGGGCAATGAGCGGCGCACCTCGCGCCCGCTCGCGCCAGGGAGCGCGTGGGCCGATGCGCGCAAAAATTTGTTCCACATGCAAGGAGGTCCTGTGAAGAAACTGCTGCTCGGCCTGGGGCTGATGAGCGCGATGGCCCTGGGACAAACCAACCTGTCGCTGCCGGCCGGCACTCCGCTCAGCGTGCGGCTGCAGAAAACCCTTTCCACCTCAACCAGCAAGCGCGGCGACCTGTTCACCGGCGCGGTGACCAGGCCGGTGCTCGATCATGGCAAGGTGGTGATCCCGGCGGGATCGACGATAGAAGGCCATGTCACCACTGTCCGGGAACACCGCCGCATCGCGGGCAAAGCCACCATCGGCATTCGTCCGGATGTGGTCGTACTGCCCAGCGGCGAGCGTTTTCCCTTAAATGCCGTCCTGGTGGACACCAATCTGCGCGACGGCTCCGATGTAAACGAAGAAGGCCAGTTCAAGGGCCCGGGGCATGACGGCAGCGATCTTCGCGAGCTGCTGATCGGCGGAGGAGGGGGCTTGGGCATCGGCATCCTGGCCGGGGGCGCCAAGGGCGGCTTGATCGGCGCCGGAATCGGCGCCACGGCCAGCGGTATTCACTGGCTGGCCAAGACGCGCTCGGCCACGCTTCCCGCAGGAACCGAGCTGACCATGGAACTGGAACGGCCGTTACTGACGGGCGCGGCGGGAGCGGGCAAGTAGCCTCAACCACAAACCATGCTGTACATCGGGCCCGGGAGTTCATCTCCCGGGCTTTTTTTTCGGGGCGTCAGCGGCTGTATTCCAGCGCGGCCAAATCGGGCTCGCTCAGCAGGCGCAGCTCAATCCAGCCTTCCAGCG
>JAMXLI010000187.1 GCA_024281115.1 Terriglobales bacterium
GCGGCGGCGCAGGCGGCGGGCATCGCCTGCGCGATCCTAACCCCAAGACCGCGACCTGGGACACCCTGGTGGGAGATCGGCAACTTTGAACAGCTCCGTGAAGCCGTCGAACGCTCCTGAGGAGTCCGCCTCCGCCGGGCAATGCTGGATCTGTGGCTCGGAGCGCACCGTTCCGTGGAAATCGCGCAGCTTCGAGCGGCCGCTGCAACCCGAAGATCTCCGCATCACCGACTCGCACTACGGCGCGACGCTGGCGCTGCGCCGCTGCTCCGAGTGCGGATTTATTTTCGCGGCAGCCGGGGAAGTGCAGTCCCTGCTCCGCCTTTATGAGCAGCTCAACGATCCCGATTACGTGGCCAGCGAGGATACCCGCGTCCTGCAGATGCGCTGGCTACTGGCCCGGATCAGAAAAGAGCGCCCGGCGGCGCGGTCGCTGCTCGATATTGGCGCGGGCACCGGCCTCCTGGTGAGGGAGGCCCGCAGCCTGGTATTCGAGGCCGTCGGCGTAGAGCCCAGCCGCTCGCTGGTGGAGGCAGCAATCAAGAATCGGCAGGTCGAGCTGCTCCAGGGAACCTTTCCGCACCTTCGGCTGGCGGGCAGAACCTTCGACGTGATCACGCTGGTGGATGTAATCGAACACGTGTCCGATCCCGTGGGGCTGCTGCGCAGTTGCGCCGCGGCGCTGGCTGCCGATGGCATCGTGCTGGTGGTTACACCCGATGTGCGCAGCCTTGCCGCCCGCCTGCTAGGCAAGCGCTGGTGGCATTTCCGGGTGGCGCACGTGGGCTATTTCAGCCGCAATTCCCTCGACGCGCTGGCGGCGGCGGCGGGATTGCGCAGCCTTCGACGATTCCGCGCTCAGTGGTTTTTCCGCGTCGAATACCTGGCTGAGCGGCTGGCGCATTATCTGCCGCTGGGCGCCGTGAACCGGCGGGCACGCCGGCCCGGGATGCTGGGACGCCTCTACCAGCGAATTGTCCCGGTGAACCTGCATGATTCGACGGCTATAATCTTCGCCAAAATCCTGTGAGCACCGTCCACACCCAGCTCCCGGAAACGGCCCGTCCCTCGCTGCTCGGCCATGTCCAGATTGCCCGGCTCGATCACTGGTTCAAGAATGTTTTCGTTCTGCCCGGTATCGTGGTGGCGATCAGCATGGATGGCGAGCACGTAGCGCCCGCCCTGACGCTGCGCATCGTACTTGGCCTGGCTGCCATTTGCCTGGTTGCCTCCAGCAATTATGTGGTGAACGAGCTGATGGATGCGCGCTTCGATCGGGTGCATCCCACCAAGTGCACCCGCCCTGTGCCCTGCGGCCGCGTAAGCATTCCGTGGGCTTATGGCGAGTGGTTGGCTCTGGCCGCTGTGGGGTTGGCGCTGGCCGCCTGGGTTTCGTTTCCCCTGGCGCTTGCCGCAGGCGCGCTCTGGCTCATGGGCTGCATCTACAACATACCGCCCGTGCGCAGCAAAGACATTGCGTATCTTGACGTGCTCTCGGAGGCGGTCAACAATCCGCTGCGTCTGCTGGCCGGGTGGTTCATCGCCAGCTCCTCCTCCATCCCGCCCGCCTCGTTGCTGCTCAGCTACTGGATGATTGGCTGCTACTTCATGGCCATTAAGCGCTTCGCGGAATGCCGCAATCTGGGCGACCGCCAGCGCGTGGCCGCCTACCGCAAATCCCTGGCCTTGCTGGACGAGCGCCGGATGCTGGTGGCGATCATGTTCTATGGTTCGACTGCCATGCTGTTTTTTGGCGCCTTCGTGATGCGCTACCGGCTGGAACTCGTCCTCAGCTTCCCGCTGGTGGCGGCGGTCATGTCCAGGTACCTGAATATCGGCTTTGACGAAGACAGCCCGGCGCAGCATCCGGAAAAACTTTACCGCGATCGCGGGTTGATGGCGGCGGTGGCAGCATGCACCGCGGTCATGCTGGTTTGCCTGTTCGTGGACATGCCCTTTCTCTACGGGATCTTCCGCCCCACCGCGCCGGTGCGAAACGAGATGCGGTTTAAGTAAAACGATGTCCGCCGAAGCCGCCTTTCCGAACGTTGCCGGGGCTCCGCATCCGCCTGAGTGGCAGAACCAACAAACGGATGTCGCTCCGCTCACGCCGGTGTACAGCCGCGGCGTCTGGTTGCTGATTGCGGCCGGCTTCGCCGTGCGGCTGGAGCAATACCTGCACAACCGCTCTCTCTGGCTGGACGAAGCCATGATGGCGGAGAACATCCTGCACCGCTCCTTTCACCAGCTCGCAGAGAAGCTGAGCTACTCGCTGGTGGCGCCCATCGGATGGCTGTGGCTGGAGAAGCTCTGCCAACTGGGATTCGGTAAAGGGGAGGAGGCCTTGCGACTGGTCTCCCTGCTGGCCTCCGCCGGCGTGCTGCTGCTCACCCCCTGGGTGGCGGCCCAGGTGCTCGGCCGGCGCGCGCAACTGCTCGCCACCGCGCTGGTCGCCTTCCATCCCTCGCTCATTTATTACGCCACTGAACTGAAACCCTACGAAAATGATGTAGCCGTCGCCGCGCTCCTCTGGAGCGTCGCCTTCGCGGTGCTGCGGCGGGGGTCGGCTGCCCGGATGGCGCTGTTCGCGCTGGCCGGGGCCGCTGCCGTCTGGCTGTCGCACCCGGCCGTCTTTGTATTGGCGGGGATCGGAGGGACGCTGGCGGTTTACTGTGCCGCGCAACGGGCGTGGACGCGGCTGGCTGCGCTGCTGCCCATGTTCGTGGCCTGGAGCGCCAGCTTCCTTGCCGATTACGTTATCGCGCTGCGCGCCAGCAGCAGCAATCCGGGCCTGTTGAACACCTATCCCTTCCTGCACCTTCCGCCGCGGCACTTCTCTCAGCTTGACGAGCTGATCCGGGTCATTTTTGGCTGGCAGCAGGAACCCTGGGCGCTGACCCTCGCCGGAGTGGTGCTGTTTGCCTTCCTCGCCGGTTGCTGGCACATGGCCCGGCGGCAACGCCTTGGCTTCTGGGTGCTGATCTCGCCCCTGGTGGTCGCTCTGCTGGCCTCCATGCTGCATCGCTACCCGATCCTGCTGCGATTTTTCCTCTTCGCCGCGCCCGCGGTGCTCATCCTCGCCGCCGCCGGGGTGGAGGCCCTTCGCCAGATCTCGCCTCGCACTCTGCCAGCAGGATGCATCCTGCTGGTCCTGGTGCTGCTGCAACCCGTATTCACCACCGCGGAATACGTGGTCCGGCCCATACGCGCGGAGGAGTTTAAGGCGGTGCTGAAATACGCGCTGGCACGCCGGCAACCTGGCGATGTCTTCTATATCTACTGCTACGCACAGCACCAGTTCGACTATTACCAGGAACTCTATCGCCTGAACGATCTGAACGTGGTCCGTGGATCGTGTTTCCGCGCCGGCTTTAAAAACCGCGCCTTTCTGCACAATTGGAATTTCCTGCGCGACGATTTCTCGAAACTTCAGGGACAGAAGCGCGTGTGGCTGCTATTTACCCACGACGCGCCCGTGGACGGGGTGGACGAGAAGCTTTACGCGCTGCATTTTCTGGAGGAGGACGGAACGCAGCTGGATGTTCGTTATGAAAATGGCGCCACCGTCTTTCTCTATGACCTGAGCCGGCCGCCCGCCGCGGCACCGGCGCGTTAACTGCCGGGCGTGGAACTCCCGGCTACAATGCAGGCATGATCGCCCACCTGCGTGGCCGCCTTCTCTCCAAGCGTCCCAACCAGGCGGTGGTGGAAGCCGGCGGCGTGGGCTACGACGTCGCCATCAGCGTGCCGACCTTTTCCGAGTTGCCGGACGCGGGCGCCGAGGTCGCGCTGCACATCCACACCCACGTCCGCGAAGACGCGATCGCGCTGTTCGGATTTCTCCGAACGCGCGAGAAGCAGCTGTTCGAGCGCCTGATCGCGGTGAGCGGCATCGGTCCCAAGCTGGCCGTCACCATCCTGAGCGGCATGCCCGCCGACGAGATGGTGGGCGCGATTCGCGGCAACGATATCGCGCGCCTCACGCGCATTCCGGGCATCGGCCGCAAAACCGCCGAGCGCATGGTGCTTGAACTGCGCGACAAGCTGGAGGATTTTGGCGCCGCCCCAGTGGTTGCGGCAGCGGCCACGCCGGTCGAGGAGGACGTGCTCTCCGCCCTGGTCAACCTGGGTTATCAGCGCGCTGCCGCCGAACGGGCGCTGGCCACCGCCAAGAAAAGCACGAAAAGCGATTCCTTCGACGTGCTGTTCCGGGAGGCGCTGGCGCAGGTGGGGAAGTAGAATCACCGGCCCGGCGAGAGCCGCCCCGGAGATCCCGGCCACACGCGCCGGTGCGGCTGCTACTGGAATTGCTTGCGGAAAGCCCCGAGTTCTTCGCGCAAGCCCGCGATCTCCTCGCGCAGCGAAGCCACCTGGTGCTCGAGCTCGCTGATCCGGTCGGGCACGGGCGGAGCAACGCCGGCCCCAGGCTCGGCTGTTGCCACTGGCTGCCACTGCGCTTCTTCGCCAGCCAGCAGGTGCGCGTAACGCGCCTCCTTCGTGCCCGGCTGCCGGGGCAAGACTTTGGCCAGGGGCGGCTCGCGCTGGATCAGGCGCTGCAACGCCGACTGCACCTCGTCGAGATCATGGAAGTGGTGCATGCGCTCGGCGCGGCCGCGCAACTCCCCCAGAGTCTGCGGACCGCGCAGCATCAGCACACATAAGGCGGCGATTTCCGGGCGCCCGAAGTTGAACACCTCCTGCAGACGGTGCTCGTACTTGGTCACCCGGCTGTCGGCTCCCGCCGCGGGGCCGGCCAGCCCCTTGTCCTGCAGGCTCGACAAGGCGTCGCGCACCGCGCCTTCCTCCAGGCTGGTCACCGGATGGCGGTTGTTCTTCTGGTTGCAGGCGTGAATGAGCGCGTTGAGGGAAAGCGGGTAGTACTCCGGCGTGGTGATGTCCTTCTCTACCAGAGCCCCGAGTACCCGCACCTCGACATCGCTCAGCAGGTTCACGACTCAGTTCCCTACAAACTTGAGATAGAGATCACGGTCCTTGCGGCAGGTTTCGGCCATTTGCCGGATGTTTTTCCATGCGTTGGCCTGGGAATCGTCGCGGGCGCGCTCCTGGACGCGCTCCCATTCTTGCAGGAACGATTCCATCTGCAGGTGGTTGAAGATGGTGCGCCCGTACGGGTCAATGCAGCGCAGCAGGGGGAACTCGCGCTCCTCAAAAGCGGGCACAACGCCGTGCAGCATCACCCAGTCGCCGCGCTCCCCCAGCTCATCCTCCAGCTTTACCACCCAGGACATGCTCGGGCCTCCGCCGGGTCACTTTACCACGCTACTTGCCGATGCAGAACGTGCTGAAGATGAGGTTGAGAATGTCGTCGGTGGTCGTGCTCCCGGTAATCTCGTCGAGCGGGCGCAAGGCATTGTAGAGATCGAGCAGCACCATCTCATGCGGGATGCCGTGGACCGCCGCCTCGGCGCCGGCGGCAAGCGCCTCGACGGCACGGACCACGAGCGAGCGGTGGCGGGCATTGGTGAGGAACCCGCTCTCGCCCTGCACCGCATTATCGCCGCCCACCTGCTGCAGGATAGCGAGGCGCAATTGCGCGATGCCGTCGCCGGTCAGCGCCGAGGTGCGCACGCTCGGCACTTCGTGACGCTTCCCAGCCGCGCCGACCGCCAGATCGGACTTGTTCTCTACCACGATGGCACGGCGGGAACCGACTTGCGCCAGCAGTTCGCGGTCGTCAGAAGTGAGCGGTTGCGAGGCGTCGGTGACCACCAGCACCAGATCGGCATCGGCCAGCGCCTCCATGGATTTGCGAATGCCGATGGTCTCGGCTTCGTCGAGCGCCCGCCGGATGCCTGCCGTATCGATCAACTGGACCGGGATGCCTTCGAGCGCCACGGTTTCGCTGACCAGGTCGCGCGTGGTGCCCGGGGTGGCGGTTACGATGGCGCGTTCGCGCTCCACCAGGCGGTTGAACAAGCTGGACTTGCC
>JAMXLI010000188.1 GCA_024281115.1 Terriglobales bacterium
CGGCGCGGGCCCTCATTCCCAGAAGTCACGGAGGAGTTGCGCTGCGCTCCTGAAGCAGCCCATGTCCGCCTGGCTGGCATTTTGACTCTCCCGTATGCGGAGGAAAGCGGCGCGGCGGCGCCGGCAAGCGCGGAGACTGCCGCGGCCGCGCCATTTCCCTGCCCTGCTTTGCCCGCGCATGCGCGCATTCTGGGAAGGCTGGCGGTGAGCGCGGAACTGGTGCATGCGCGCGGCCACAAGAAGCCTGCGCAGGCGGTTACCGCATTTGACAGCCGGACAGCGTGGGCAGGATGAAGCCCTTCGAAATGCAACCGGCGCAGTGAATCAGCGCCTCGGCCGAATCGCCGCCATCGCAGCCATCTTCGATTCTTATGGTGTTTGCCTGCATCTTCGTTCCCGACTTTCCGGTGGAGGCGGTGGTGCGCGCCGAATCGCGGCTGCGCGAGCAGGCGGTGGCAGTGCTCGCCGGCACGCCTCCGCTGGTGCGGGTGTATGCCACCAATGAAAAGGCGCGGGCCGCGGGCGCGGAAAACGGCATGACGCGCTTACAGGCGGAAGCCTGCCGGGGGTTGCAGCTGCGGCCGCGCTCGGCGGCCGCCGAAGCCATGGCGCATGCCGCGCTGCTCGATTGCGCGCAGTCATTTTCCCCGCGGGTGGAGGACACGGCGGCCGACCGCGTCATTCTCGACCTGACCGGAGTGGAACGCCTGTTTGGTCCCCCGGCAAAAGTGGCGCGCGAGATCGCGCGGCGCGCCGCCGAAATCGGACTGGAAACCCAGGTGGCGGTCGCCTCCAATCCCGATGCCGCCATGCATGCCGCCATCGGTTTTCCCGGGGTCACCGTGATTGCGGAAGAGAACGAGGCGGAGCGGCTGGGCGACTTACCGCTGGACGTGTTGCTGAATGGGACTGGTTCGGCGGAGCAGGCGCGCGGCGCGCGGAAGCGGGAGGGCGCGCTCACGCCGGAAGAAGCGCACCTGCTGCGAGAGACGCTGGAGCGCTGGGGCGTGCGCACCTTTCGAGCGCTGGCGGCGCTGCCCTCGGTGGCCTTGAGCGAGCGGCTGGGCCAGCAGGGACTGCGCCTGCAACAGCTCGCCCGCGGCGCAACGCGGCGCGCGCTTGCGCCCGCCGATCCGCCGCTCAACTTCGAAGAGACGGTGGAGCTGGAGCATCCCATCGCGTTGCTCGAGCCGCTGGCCTTCACCCTCCATCACATGCTGGAAAACCTGTGCGCGCGGCTGGCGGCGCGGGCGCTGGCAACCAACGAGTTGCGCATTCGGCTGGAACTGGACACCAGCCTGCGGGAGGACAGCGATGCCGCGCCCGGCTCCACGGCTTCGTCGGGAAATGGGCCGCAGCGCGCCCAGAAGCCGCGCGATGCAGCTGCCGGCAGTGCGGCGGAAGAAACGGTCCCCGCCCTGCCGCCGCCTACGCGCGGGGAATACCGGCGGGCCTTGCATCTTCCCGTTCCCATGCTGAACGCGAAAATTTTTCTGAAGCTGCTGCAACTGGAGCTGGGTGCGCATCCGCCGGGAGCGCCGGTCACCCGGATCTGGCTGGCGCTGGAGCCGGCCCGCCCGCGGGCGGCGCAGAGCGGGCTGTTCCTGCCGCCGGCCCCGGAAGCGGAGAAGCTGGAGCTGACGCTGGCGCGCATCAGCGGGATTGTGGGCGAGGGTCGGGTAGGCGCTGCCGAACTGCTGGATACGCACCGTCCGGAAGGGTTCCGCCTGCGGCGTTTTGCGCCGGCGCCCGCTTCCTCCGCGCTGCCGCCGCGACCGCAACGGCAAAGCCCTGTGACCGCGCTGCGCGTCTTTCGTCCCCCGCTGCGCGCGCTGGTGACGCTGCACGCCGGCACGCCGGTGCGGCTGTCCGCGCCCGCCGAATTGCGCGGCGAAATTGCCTGGGCCGCGGGCCCCTGGCGCGCTTCCGGGGAATGGTGGAACGAGCAGGCCTGGGCGCGCGAGGAGTGGGACGTGGTGCTCGAAACCGCGCAGGGCGCGGTCCTGTGCCGCATGTTCCGCGACCTGGCGAGCGGCCTGTGGTTTGTCTACGGCAGTTACGACTGAAGCGTCCCATGTACGTTGAGCTCCATGCCCGTTCCGCCTTCAGTTTTCTGGAAGGCGCGTCCCTTCCCGAGGAACTGGCGGAGGTGAGCAGCGACCTGGGCATGCCGGCGATGGCGCTGCTCGACCGCGATGGCGTCTACGGCGCCGCGCGCTTTCACCTGCACGCGAAAAAGCTGGGATTGAAGGCGCACATCGGGGCGGAGATCACGTCTTTCCTGGCGGAGGAAAAGGCGGGCGTCATGCGGGTCCCCGTGCTCGCCGCCTCCCGAGCGGGTTATCGCAATCTGTGCCGGTTGGTGACGCGCATGAAAATGCATGGCCCCAAAGATGCGCCAGCCGAGACGATCGCCGCCACCTCCGCCGACCTGGAAGAGCATGCCGGGGGGCTGATTTGCCTGACCGGAGGCGAGGAAGGCGCGCTGGCCGCAGCCTTCGCGCGCGGCGGGCACGAGGCTGCGCGGCGCGAGGTGGAGCGCCTGCTGGCGCTTTTCGGGCGCGCCAACGTGTACGTGGAAGTGCAACGGCACTTTCATCGCGAGCAGGAGGCGCGCAACCAGTCCGCTGTCCAGATCGCGCGCCAGCTCAACCTGCCGCTGCTGGCCACCAACGGAGTGGCCTACGCCGCGCCCGCACGCTCGCTGGGAGGATCGGAGCACGCGGTGCAGGAGCGCGAGATCCTGGACGCATTCACCTGCCTGCGTCATCACCGCACGCTGGAAACGGCGGGACGCCTGCTCGCCCGCAATGGCGAGCGCCTCCTGAAAGCGCCGGCCGAGATGGCGCGCATCTTCGCCGACCTGCCGGAGGCCATCGCCAACACTCGCGAGCTCTCTGACCGGCTGGAATTCGCGCTCAACGACCTGGGCTACGAGTTTCCCCGCTACCCCGCGCCCGAAGGCGAAACCATGAACTCGTTTCTGCGCGGGCGCGCGGAGGAGGGTTTTCGCGAGCGCTACGGCCGCGGATCGCGCGAGTTGCGGCAGCGCGCCCGGCGGCAGGTGGATCGCGAGCTGGCGCTGATCGAACGGCTGGACCTCGCCGGCTATTTCCTGATCGTGTGGGACATTGTGCGCTTCTGCCGCCAGGAAAAAATCCTGGTGCAAGGACGCGGCTCGGCGGCCAACAGCGCGGTTTGTTATTCCCTGGGCATCACGGCCGTCGATCCGGTGGGAATGGACCTGCTGTTCGAGCGCTTTCTGAGCGAGGAACGCGGCGAGTGGCCCGACATTGACCTTGATCTGCCTTCCGGCGACCAGCGCGAGCGCGTCATCCAGTACGTGTACGCACGTTACGGCAAGCTGGGAGCGGCCATGACCGCCAACGTCATCACCTACCGCGGGCGCATGGCGGCGCGCGAGATGGGCAAGGTGCTGGGCTTTGACGCGGAAACACTGGAACGACTCTCGGGCCTGATCGGCTCCTGGGAATATAAGGACGCGGGCGACACGCTGGAAAACCAGTTTCGCCAGGCGGGCTTCGACCTGCGCCACCCGCGCATGCGCAAGTACCTGGAGCTTTGCCTGGGGGTGCAGGACATGCCGCGCCACCTGGGACAGCACTCCGGCGGCATGGTGGTCTGCCAGGGACAGCTCGACTCGGTGGTGCCGCTGGAGCCCGCCTCCATGCCCGGACGAGTGGTGGTGCAGTGGGACAAGGAAGATTGCGCCGACCTGGGGATTATCAAGGTGGACCTGCTGGGACTGGGCATGATGGCGGTGCTGGAGGATTGCCTGGAGCTGGTGCCTCGCCACTATGGCGAGCCTCTGGACCTGGCGCAGCTTCCCGCGGGCGATCCCCAGGTGTACGCCGCCCTGCGCCGGGCGGACACGGTGGGAATGTTCCAGGTGGAGAGCCGGGCGCAGATGTCGTGCCTGCCGCGCCTGCGGCCGGAACATTTTTACGACCTGGTGGTGGAAGTCGCCATCATCCGGCCGGGGCCCATCGTGGGACACATGGTGAACCCGTACCTGGAGCGGCGGCGCGGGCGCCAGCCGGTGAGCTATCCGCATCCCTCGCTGGAGCCGGTGCTGGCGCGCACGCTGGGCGTGCCCCTGTTCCAGGAACAACTGCTGCGCATGGCCATGGTAGTGGCGGGATTCAGCGGCGGCGAAGCCGAGGAACTGCGCCGCGCCATGGGCTTCAAGCGCTCGGAAAAGCGCATGCGGGAAATCGAGAAGAAGCTGCGCGCGGGCATGACCCGCAACGGGATTGCGCCCCTGGCGCAGCAGCAGATCGTCGAATCCATTACCTCGTTCGCGCTCTATGGCTTCCCCGAGTCGCACGCCGCCAGCTTCGCGCTGCTGGCCTATGCGAGCGCTTACCTGAAGTGCCATTACCTGGCGGCGTTTACCGCGGCGCTGCTGAATAACCAGCCGATGGGGTTTTATCACCCCTCCACCGTGGTGAAGGACGCGCAACGCCACGGGCTGAAGCTGCTCCCGGTGGATGTAACGAAATCGGAATGGCTGTGCGGGTTGGAAGAGCATCGCGGCGACCGCTTGCAGTCTGAGGAGAAGCCGACGGCGGACTCGCAGGTATCGGCCCGATTTCCGGCCGACGCCTGCCAGCCGGGCGCGCAAGCTTCTTCTTCTTCAGCTCCGGCGGCGACGGGGGAGAGATTCGCCCTGCGTCTGGGGCTGCGGTACGTGCGTGGTTTGCGCGAAGACGCGGCCCGGGCTTTGTTGCGCGAGCGGGAGCGAGGACCCTTCCGCTCCATTCAAGACCTGGTGGAGCGCGTTCCCGAACTGCGCGTCAACGAGCTGCAGACGCTTGCGGAGATCGGCGCGCTGAATGCGTTGCGGCGCGAGGCCGGAGCTGCCGCAGTAAACCAACAACTTGCCGAGGCGACCGCGAACCGAACGCCGGGCTCGCGAACAATGGTTGAGTGTCTCCGCGCTGATGGAAATGATGTCCGGCTGAAGCTGCATCGCCGCGACGCGCTCTGGCAGGTGCAACGCGCGGTGCGGCGTCCAGGGCCGCTGCTGGAAGGCGTAGTAGAGCAAGAAGGAGAGGCGCCGCTCGCGCCCATGAACGTGGAAGAGCGCCTGGTAGCGGATTTCCGCGGAACCGGCATGACGGTAGGGCCGCACCCCATGGCGTACCGGAGGGCGCAGATGCAGGCGCTGCAGGTGCGCAGGGCGATCGAACTGCCGCAACTTCCACATGGCAAGCGCGTGCGCGTGGCCGGCTGCGTCATCGCACGACAGCGCCCGGGAACGGCGCGCGGATTCGTCTTCCTCAGCCTGGAAGATGAAACCGGAGTTGCCAATGCCATTGTCACGCCCGACCTTTTCGAGAAGAACCGCCTGACTTTAGTGCGCGAGCGCTTCCTTATGATCGAAGGACAACTGCAAAATACCGACAACCTGGTTTCAGTGAAGGCGGAAAAGGTCTTTCCGGTAAACATCACGGCGGCGGAAACCGAGTCGCACGATTTCCACTAACTCATCGACGACAGTTCGCGTATTCATTCTGGTAACCCGTGGCTCCAACGTCCCAGAAATTTCACGCCGCAGGTTCTCCCGCCGTTGAATCCGGGTTATAGTATCTCCATCACCCTGACCAAGCAGTGTTTCGATTGCATCCGCAAAGCCGGAATCTGCGGGGAATTTTCCAATTTAGGAGCAGCAAGCACATGGCAAAAGCAAAGACAGGTCGCACCAGCACTTCAGGCCCGGCGCCCGCAGCCACGAACATCACCCCGATTGATCGCAAAGGCTCCGTGGAGAATGTTGCCCCCGAGGGAAAGAAAGCCGGGCACGCCAATGGCAACGTTGAGGAGGAAATCCGGCAACGCGCTTACGAGCTCTACCAGGAGCGGGGCGGCGAGCATGGGCGCGCGCACGAGGACTGGCTGCGCGCCGAGGCGGAGGTCCGGGCGCGCTTGAACAGCCGTAGTGCATAATGGACGGCCAGCGGCCCTACGGGCCCGTGCTGGGCAAAGCGGAATGCGCCAGATCCTGATCATTGACGACAACCCCACGCAGCTGCAGGCTCGCGCCATGGTGCTGCGGAGCGCGGGCTTTGCGGTCTCGACCGCGTCCACGGGCGAGGCCGCGCTGGAGTTGCTCGCCAAGGCCCAGGATGATCAGCAATTTGGCCTGGTAGTGACCGACCACGTCATGCCGGGAGGCAGCGGAGCGGAGTTCGTGCGCGCCTTGCGTCGGAATGACCCGAATCTGCCGGTAATCGTGATCAGCGGGCTGGCGCAAGCCGAGGACGAGTACTCGGGAATGGAAGTTACCTTCCTGCAAAAGCCTTGCCCGCCGCCAGTATTGGTGGACCAGGTGCGGCAGCGGCTGCAGAGGGTTTAGCGAGACGCTGCCGGATTCCGCCTTATTGCCTCCCCCCCAGCTTTCTGTAAGAATGACACTCTGAGTAGCTCCCCAATGCCCCAGCTAGGAAGTTTCACCCTGCTGCTGGCGCTGGGCCTCAGCCTCTACAGCTTTCTTGTGGGTGCGCTGGCCCTGTGGCGCCGGGATTTCATTTCCGACCGATTGAGCGAAACGGCGCGCCGCGCCGGAGTGGCCACCTTTTTCGCCGTCACGCTGGCGGCGCTGGCGCTGGTGACGGCCGCCTTCCAGAACGACTTCTCGCTGGCCTACATCTTTCATCACAGTAACCGGGATTTGCCGGCGCCCTATAAGTTTGCAGCGCTATGGTCGGGCCAGGAAGGCTCGCTGCTGTTCTG
>JAMXLI010000189.1 GCA_024281115.1 Terriglobales bacterium
GAACGGCAAAACCCTGTTAAGCGGTTTCGCCAAGATCATCCTGGTCTTCTGAGCATGGGGAAATGGTGCAGTAGCTTCGTCGCGCATGCCCTGGTTCCGCTGGCGTTCCTCTTAGTGCTCGTGGCAATGTTCGCGCCACGCCACGCGGCCAGAGGCGCCGCCGCCCCGCTTTCGGCCGCCGCCGCCGGCCAGCAGGCAGCTTCCCAGCCGGAGCTGCCCGAGCCCAAGCACACCCTATTGCAGCAGTCGCAGGAGATAGCCGACCAGAAGTCTTCCGGGTGCGTGAGCTGCCACACTTCGGAAGATAGCCCGACCATGCACTCCACCGGGACCCTGCGCCTGGGCTGCCTGGATTGCCACACCGGTGATGCCTCCGTCTCCGTGCCGCCGGGCACCGCCATGGGCACGCCGGCGTACAACGACGCCAAGCGGCGCGCTCATCCGCACGCGCGTTTTGCGGAGAATGAGCGTTCCTCCGGCAACCCGGTGCGAAGCTACACTCAGTGGTTGAAGGAAGATATCGCCTACGTGCAGTTCGTGAATCCCGGCGACCTGCGGGTGGCAGAAAAGACCTGCGGCCGCTCCGGCTGCCACCTTTCCGAGGTGCAGAAGGTCCGCACCAGCATGATGAGCCACGGGGCCATGCTGTGGGGCGCGGCCCTCTACAACAACGGGGCGGTGCCGTTCAAAGACCCGCGCTTTGGCGAGAGTTACAGCATGGATGGCAAGCCGCAGGTGCTGCGGACCTATCCGCCGCCGACGCCCGAGGAAACCCACAGCAAGGGAGTTCTGCCTTATCTCTACCCGCTGGAGCGCTGGGAAATCTCGCAGCCCGGCAACGTGCTGCGCGTCTTCGAGCGCGGCGGGCGCAAGAAGGGCGAAATTGGCAATCCCAATCTCGAGGAAGACCCGGGCCGTCCGGACGTGAAGCTGAGCGATCGCGGATTTGGCACCGGACTGCGCACCGATCCCGTATTCCTGGGCTTGCAGAAGACGCGCCTGCTCGACCCGCTGCTCTATATGCCGGGCACCAACGACCAGCCTGGCGACTATCGCGCCGGCGGGTGCAGCGCCTGCCACGTGATTTACGCCAACGATCGCTCGCCCGACCATTCCGGGCCTTATGCCGGGTTCGGGCACTCGGGCTTCAGCCAAAGCAACGATCCCACGATTCCCAAGAACGAGCCTGGCCACCCGCTGAAGCATGAGTTCACCCGCGCCATCCCCTCCAGCCAGTGCATGGTGTGCCACATCCATCCCGGAACGAACATGGTCACCACGTATTTTGGCTACACCTGGTGGGACAACGAGATGGACGGCGAGAAGATGTGGCCGGAGAAGCAGGCCCATCCCAGCGCCAAGGACCAATACCGCGTGCAGTTGCGCAATCCCGAGCGCGCGGCAGTGCGCGGCAAGTGGAGCGATGTGAACTTCCTCTCCCACGTGGGCGACAAGGAATTCAATGCGCAGCTGAAGCACACGCAGTTCGCCGACTTTCACAGCCACGGATGGATTTTCCGCGCCGTCTACAAGCATGATCGCAAGGGCAACCTGCTGGATGCCGATGGCAACCTGGTGGCGCCGGACGATCCCGATAAGTTCGGCAAGGCGGTGCACCTGAAAGACATCCACCTGGAAAAGGGGATGCACTGCATCGATTGCCATTTCACCCAGGACAATCACGGAAACGGCAAGCTGTACGGCGAAACCCGCAACGCCGTGGAAATTGATTGCGTGGATTGCCACGGCAGCATCGAGCGCAAAGCCAACCTGGTGACCTCAGGCATTGCCGCCCCCGCCGGCGGTAGCCGGCTCCGCCAACTGCGCACTCCGTGGAAGCAGGCCCAGTTCTACTGGCGCGATGGTGCGTTGTGGCAGCGCTCGATGGTGGATCCCGATAAGGAATGGGAAGTGGTGCAGGTGATGGACACGATCACCCCGGGCGCTCCCCACTTCAACGAGAAATCGCGTCTGGCCAAGACCATGCAGAAGGACGGCGCCACCTGGGGCGACGTGCCGGGCGACCCAAGCCGGCTGGCCCACCCCAACAGCCGCATGACCTGCTACACCTGCCACAGTTCGTGGGCGCCCACCTGCTACGGCTGCCACCTGGGCATGAGCGCCAACCAGCGCATGCCCATGCTGCACAACGAAGGCCTGCTCACCCGCAACTGGACGTTCTACAGCTTCCAGGTGCTGCGCGACGATATCTACACGCTGGCGATTGATGGGACGGTGACCGGGCACCGTGTGGCGCCGGCGCGCTCCGCCTGTGCCATCCTGGTTAGTTCCCAGAATGCCGACCGCGACTGGCTGTACTACCAGCAGCAGACCGTTTCGGCTGAGGGTTTCAGCGGGCAGGCGTTCAGCACGTTCGTTCCCCACACGGTGCGCGCCAAGGAGACCAAGACCTGCACCGATTGCCACGTTTCCGCCAGTAAAGATAACAACGCCTGGATGGCGCAGTTGCTGCTCGAAGGCACCAACTTCATGAACTTTATCGGCCGCTACGTGTACGTGGCCAATGGCAAGGACGGCTACGAGGCGGTCGCGGTCACCGAGCATGACGAGCCCCCGGCCGTGCTGGGCAGCGAACTGCACAAGCTGGCCTGGCCCGCGGACTACAAGAAACACGTGGACAACAAACTGGAGCTGAAGGAAGCCTACGAGCACGTCGGCTCCGAGGTGCTGGATGTGCAGGCCCGCGGCGAATATCTCTATGCTGCCATGGGCAAGGGCGGCTTGCGCGTGTACGACATTGCCAACCTGGACGACAAGGACTTTTCCGAGCGCATGACCACGGCGCCGGTCTCGCCCCTGGGACAACGCTTTTTCCTGCCCACGAAGTACGCCGCCGCGGTGGCTTCACCCACCACCCTGGGGGTGGACCCGCTGCGCAATCACGCGCCGCAGAACGAAGAGCAGGCGGTGCATCCCGTGTACGGCTTCCTGTACATAGCTGACAAGTATGAAGGGCTGGTAGTGGTGGGCAATCCCAACCTGAAGAGCCGCAATCCCGGGGTGCAAACGCTGCTCGATGGCGACCCGCGCAACAATTTCCTGCAGCGCGCGCTGGCCTTCAATCCCAACGGCATTCTGAGCGGCGCGCGGCGCATCACCATTGCCGGGGTCTATGCGTACATCCTGTGCGATCGCGGGCTGGTGGTGGTCAGCCTCGACAACCCGCTCAAGCCGGTGGTGACGGCGGAGATCGGCGCGCCCTTCCTGAATCAGCCCCGCGGAGTGGCGGTGCAGTTCCGCTATGCCTTCGTGGTGGACCGCGACGGGCTCAAGGTGCTGGATACGACCGACCTGGCCAAGCCGGTGCCAGTGGAGAACGCGCTGGTACGCCTGCCCGATGCGCGCAACATCTATGTCGCCCGCACCTATGCGTACATCTCCGGCGGCAGCCAGGGCCTGGTGATCGTGGACGTAGAGAAGCCCGAGCAACCCAAGCTTGACCAGGTATTCAACGCCAAAGGCGAGATCAACGACTTGAACGATGTGAAGATCGGCATGGTCAGCTCCGACCTGATTGCCTACCTGGCGGACGGCAAGAATGGCCTGAAGGTGCTGCAGCTCATGTCGCCCTCCGACAATCCCAATTTCCTGGGATTCAGCCCGCGGCCCACCCCGCGCCTGATCGCCTGGCGGCACACCAAGGGGCCGGCGCTGGCGATTTCCAAGGGAATCGACCGCGACCGCGCCGTGGACGAAAGCGGCAACCAGCTCGCCGTGCTGGGACGCCGGGGCGCGCGGCCCTTCAACCAGCAGGAGTTGCAGCGCATGTACCTGCGCGACGGCAAGCTCTATACCGTGACCGACGATCCGCCGGGCGCGCCCAGCTCCGAAAAGGCCGCAAAGAAGGAAGAAAGGGAAGAAGCGGCTTCTCCCCGGTAGGCGCGGGAGCAACCTGCCCGTGGAGGGCTGCTGCTCGCTCGCCGCGCCAGTTACTGGTGCTGCGTTCTACTTGGAGGCCAAGGCTTCGCCGGCCAGCAGGCTGGGGAATCCGGAGTGGGCGGCCCGGAGCTGGCGGATATCGTACTTACCCTTGACCGGCTGCTCGTTCACCCACTTGTGGTAATCGTGGCACTCGAAACAGCGGCCTTCGGCAGCCTCCACCCGCGGCCCGCCTTCCCGGTGGCACTGACGGCAGGAAGCGATGCCCGGGATGAGGACATCAGCCGTCTCCCGGCTGTTGCGCGCGCGCGTGTGGCAGGAGTCGCACTCCATCATGCGGTGGGCGTCGTGGTCGAAATGCGCGTTGGGCAGCCAGCGCGCCGGGATGTTCGACTTGGCGATCTGCGGCAGCGCGGCCCCGGCCGCCTGCACCGTGTGGCACAGCTTGCAGCCTTTATTCCAGAGCAAGCGCTCCGCGCCCTGCACCTGGTAGGTGATCCATTCCTCCTGGTTGCGCGGCACGGGCTGGGGCTCGCGCGGATTGCGCGCAGGAATGGGGTACATGAGCGGCTGCGGCTCGCGCAGGGCCCCGGGATGCGCGGCAATGTAGGCCCGGTACTTGGTGAGCAGGAAGTTGTGCACCACCTCGGGCTTATCGTGCGGGACGGCGTCCGGCAGGCGCTTGTCGAATTGCAGGTCCTTGGTGTGGCAGCCGGCGCACTGGTCCACGTACTTGATGGGCAGCATGTAGGCACGATCGCGCCAGCCGCGATCGCCCGGGGCGGCGGGAGCCGAGGAAGTGGCCGCCACAGCCTTCACTTCCGGTCCGCCGGCGTACGGCCACGCCGCCGTGCCGGGCCGGTTGGCCGGACGGTGGCAGTCGGTGCACTGCATCTGCACCGGTCCGTGCGGCCCTGCCAGGTTGGCCTGCAGGTGCGCGTGGTGGTTGAGCTTTACCTGGCCGGGATCGCCGTTAGCGCGGCGCAGGGGCGCGAATTCGGGATGGTGGCGGTCAAAGCCGCCGATATCCGCCACGAATTCCGTGGTGCCCTGGCGGAGCTTGTTTTTCAGGTTGGAATGGCATTGCGTACAGAGATTATCCGCCGTGCGCGCCAGTTGCAGCGATCCCTTGTGCTCGACGTGGCATGAGCCGCAGGCAGGCGTGAAGCTTTGCTTGGCGGTGTGCAGCGGCGCGTCGTGGCAGCCCAGGCAGGCTTTGTCCTGCACCTCTTCGCGAAACCCCGCCTGCTGCAGGTGACACAAGTTGCATTGGCTGCTGAACACGGCGTGGGAGGCGGAAAGCGGGCCGCTGCTGTACACCTTCTGCGGACGCCCGGTGGCATAGTGCCCCACCAGCCAGACCAGCGCCAACGCAGGCGCCGCCACCGACAGCAGAAAACGCCAGCGCCGGAAGGGATAGGGACGGGCAAAGTACTGCAGGTCCATCCGCTTGGCCAGCGTTTTGGTGGTGCGTGTGCGCCGGATCATGCCTTCGTCCTAATACCGTAGAGCAAAGACCGCGTGAATCGCGCCCAGCAGCAACAGGGCGTATGACAATGGAATGTGCACCAGCAACCAGCCGTGCAACAGGCGATGAATGCGCCGCTGCTGATCCAGCTGGCGCTTCTCTTCGCAGATGTTCTCCAGGTCGTCCACGGTGGGAACGAGATTGGCGGGCAGCAGGAGCCGCAGGTGCTGGAACATGCCGCGCGCGCGCGTCGGTTCGGCCAGGGCGAAGTGCCCCGGCCCGCTGTGCCCGAGGTAAGGAACCAGCTCCGACTCCACGAATTCGCGCATCTGCGCCGCCAGTTGCTCGTTGGCCTGCAGGCCGTCCGCAAAAGTGATGTCCCAGTCGGTGCCGGCCGAAGCGGCCACGGCACGCTGGCGCTGGGTGGCGCGGGTCAACTCCCCGGCCAGGGCTTCGTAGGCCCCCGCCGCCAGGCGGCTGGCTTCTTCCCCCAGCTGCCCGCGCACGCGGTCAATCTGCTCGTAGATGGTCTCCATGGGCAGGCGCTCGGTGTAGCTGCGCGGCATGAAGTGCTGCAGAGCGGCGCCAAAGATGCCGCTGGCAAACACCACGATGAACAGCCACATCAGCACGCTGGTCAGGCGTCCGCCGAAGTGAAAGCCGCCGTGCAGCAGGATGAGCGGAAAGGCGGCGAATCCCAGCCATAAATGCGCGCGCATCCAGGCCTGCGCCCGTCCCACCCGCCAGATGGGGAACTTTTTGCGCAGCCCGAGAAATCCGGCAATCAGCATGCAGGCCGAACCGACGCTGCCGTACACCAGCCCCACGGTGCTGCCGCCGCTGGGGCCGCCGGGCGAGAGCGCATAGGGCACGTAGACCGCGGCCGCCACGGCCAGGCCCAGCGCCGTGCCCACAAACCATTTCCGGTGTGTGCGGTCAATCAGCATGGGCGTCAGGGTTGCCGGGTGGGCGCCGGCTGCTCCAGCATGCTGGCAAAAAATTCCGGAGGATTCACCCGGTGCGCGGCGTCGTGCGGGCACGCATACACGCAACTGGGCTCAGCGTGATCGTGGCAGAGATCGCACGAGGTGGCCTTCACCTTGGTCATGGCGATCTTGCGTCCCGCGTGCGCCGGATCCTCCATCTCGACGGGGAAGGGGTGCATGTTGATGTTGCCGTACGGACAGTTGTTGGCGCACAGCCCGCAGCCGATGCACCAGTCCTCGATGATCACCTCCAGCGAGTTGCGACGCCGGATGGAGCCCACCGGGCAGCCCACCATGCACAAGGGATCGCGGCACTGGCGGCAGGAGGTGGCGACCAGGTAGTGGTCAAAGCGCAGGCCCTCGCGGATCAGACGGCTGACCCCGTCGTGGGCGTCGGCGCAGGCGCGCACGCACTGGTCGCAGCGGGTGCATCGCTCCAGGTCGAGGATCAGCAGGCTTTGCGCCTCCATCAGGCCCTGGTTCAGGAACTGGTCCACGGGAACGGTCTGCAACTCGCGAATACGGTGGCGGTTTTCTTCGACGCGCTCGCGGGCCACCGCCTCCAGGTTGCGCCGCACTTCGGGGAAGCGCTCCAGCATTTTCTGGAAGTCGTCGGCCGCGATGCGCACCACCTCGACGTGATCGAGCGCGGTGCAGGTGGCGGTGCGGCCGCCGCCGGTGAGCAGCCCGATCTCTCCGAAGTATCCGCCGCGCGCCAGGTAAGCCAGCACCAGGTCGCCGCCGGGCCGCTGCTCGGAAACCTTCACGAAGCCCAGCCGGACGAGGTAGAAAGCGTCCGCCGGCTCGCCCTGGCGGCAGATGACCTCGCCGGGAGCGTAGCGCCGCAATTCCACTCGCGGGCGCAGTTCGCGGACAAATTCCGGGGTCAGGGTGGAGAAGATGGGCACGCTGCGCAGGTGCGAATCGAGGGCGCGCTCCTTGTAGGTCTGCTCCAGCTTCGCCCGGAAGGTCTTGTTGCGCTGCATGATGTCGAGCACGTTGCGCAACATCTCCAGCATGACGCAGTCGGTGGCCGCCCGCACCGTGGCCGAGCGCGGGTAATAATTCATGCAGGTCATTTCGCC
>JAMXLI010000190.1 GCA_024281115.1 Terriglobales bacterium
TTCCCTGCTCGCCTTTGGTGGTAAAAAACGCGTCAAACAGGCGGGCCCGATCCCGGGGAGCAACGCCGGGACCGTTATCGGCAATGACCACGCGAACTCCCGGCTTGCGTGAGTTTGACCATTGTCGGGAGGGGTAGAGCCTGACCCAGATTTTCCCGGCGGGCGGGCAGGCCTCCAGCGCATTCAGAAACAGGTTGGAGATGACCTGCGCCACCTGGTTGGGGAAGCCCAGGATTTCACCTTCAAAGCGCAGGTCCTCCAGCACCTGAATATTCTTGAGCTCTGCTTTGCTTCGATACAGAGAGAGGATGGAGTCGGTTAATTCCCGCAGACGCAGGGGCTGGGGCTGGCGGGACTCGCGGTAAAAAGCGAGCGTCTGGCGGGTGATGTGGGCCACGCGCGCCAGTTGCTCCTCGGCGGAGGTGGCGTAGTTGAGGGCTTCCCGGTCGAGGGCGGGAACGGTTTCAATCAGGTAGAGAAGATTGGTTACCGCCTCCAGTGGATTGTTGATCTCGTGCGCGATGGTGGCCGCGAGCCGGCCGGTGGCCGCCAGTTTTTCGGAGCGGCGCAAGGATTCCTCCACCCGTTTGCGCTCATCAATGTCGAATAAAGTGATGACGCAGCCGGCAGGACTGCCGTCCAGCACCACTGGCGCAGCGCTGAGCAGAAAGTGGCGGCGGTCGGCTTGAGGCGGCTGATAGCTCACCTCGACACCGCGGAAGCTGTGGCCGGCGAAAAGGTCGGCTACCGTGAAACGGCGAGGCGGAATCTCGTTGCCGGGAGTGTGCAGGTCCAGGGGCAGCACGCTGTCAAAGGGTTGAAACAGGGGATTGGCGCCGCAGGTCTGTTCCAGCGCGTTGCTGGCCTGCAAGACGCGCCCCTCGGTGTCGCAAACGGCCACGATTTCCGTGGCTTGCTCCATGATAAGGCGGGCCAGTTTGCCTGCCGCCAGCATCTCCTGGTTGCGCCTTTGTTCTCTCAGGTCGGTGACTACCATGCCCACGGCACGCGAGCCGAAATCTTCAAAGCTGCGCAGGGAGATGTAAACGGGTACGAGTTCGCCGCCAACAGCAAGCAGGCTGGTTTCGGCCTTGCCGCTGCTCTCCAATGACTTGCGCAGCAATGCCTCAAAAGCCTTGCGTTCGGCGGCGGGAACCAGTTCGAGGACAGCTCTGCCGATCAGTTCGTCCAGGGGCTTGCGCACCATCTCCGCAAAGCGGCGATTGCAAAACAGAATGGTGCCATCGGCGGAAACCGTCGCCGCGCCCTCGTTCATGGCTTCGACGAAGACCCGGTAGGCGTGCTCGGCGCCCGTCAAGGTATAGAGGCGGTCCCCGCCCGGGCTGGAGACCACTACCGCGTCCACCGCGCCGGACTGAATCGCTTCCAAGGTCTCCTGCGCCGCCTGCAATTGGCGGCGTAGTTCCTCGAGTTCGCTATTCTTCGTTTTGTATTTCCTTTGCGCCACTACTGATTCCCGGTTTTGCGCCGCACAATGCCCAGACCGCGCAGAATTTTGTCGGTATCGGACATGTCGCCCACAAACCTGACCGCGGGCGGCGGGGACAGCTTCACCAGAACGGGCACAGTGAGAATGCGGTCACGTTGCGCCAGCGCCGGCTGCTGGTATAGGTCAATCACGTGAAGCTCGCATTTGCCCCGCAGATACGCAGCGCACAGGCGTCGAGTGTTTTCGATGGCGCGCACGGAATGAAGGTTTGTCCCTGCTACGTAGAGCCTGAGCACATAGGTGGCGCCGCTCTCCTCAGCCAGTTGCTGCTGGAACTCATCCTGGGCGCGCGCCGCCCAGCGGTCCCTTATGCGGTCTGCTGGCCGGGAGCGCGGCATTCATCAGGCCTGGCTGACGGCACGGCTCAGGCGTGCCGGCTTCAGGTCTAACCCCACCAGCACCCGCTCGGTGTTGGACATGTCGCCGATGATCTTTTTGACCGGATGTGGCAAACGGCGCACCAGCGTCGGCACCGCCACAATCTGGTCGCCGCTTGCCAGCTGCGGGTTGCGCAGCAGGTCAATTATTTCAATACGGTATTTTCCTCCCATGTGGGTTTCACAGATTCCCTTCAGGTTAGCGAAGGCGGCAACCGACTTGGGAGTCGTACCAGCAACATAGAGGCGCAACTCCCACGCCATTGGTTTTCGCCGCCGCCCCGCCTTCGGCCGTTTGGCGCTCTTACTTGCCTTTGCGTTCATGCGCTCGTCCTCTGTTGCAGCGCCAGCGCGTCGGTATGAAGCGTGATACCTCGTTCGCTGAGTTCGAACTCGACCATGCGGTTGGAGTGCGCCATGCCCCGGGACTTCAGCAGATAAAGCACCCGCCGGCGCGCTTCTCCCCGCTCCACGTCGCGGAGCAGGACCCAGCTGTCCATCAAGGAAGAGATACCGATCACGGTCTGCTCCATGCTGCCCTCCAGCGTGAGGTTGGTGAACAGGGCCGTGACGCCCTCCGTTTTCAGGAAATCAATCATGCGGGTCAGCATGGCCTTGACCGCGACTGACTCGCCGATGCTGATCAGGTTAGTAATTGGATCAATTACAACCACCGAGGGTTTGTAATCCGTAATGAGCTTGTACATTACGGCCAGGTGGCCTTCCAGTCCGGTACTGGTGGGGCGAACGGCGTGGATGCGCAGCAACCCGCGTTTCATCCACTTCTCCAGGTTGAGTCCCACAGAGCGCATGTTGCGCAAAATTTGGCTGGGGGACTCCTCAAAAGCAAAGTAGAGGCAGCGTTCGCCGCGGGCGCAGGCGGAGTTGGCAAAAAAGGAGGCAAAGCTGGATTTTCCGGTGCCGGCGGTGCCGGTTACCAGAACGCTGCTGCCGCGATAAAAGCCCTGCTTCCCCAGCATGTTGTCCAGGCCGGCGACACCGCTGGAAATGCGCTCGCTTCTCGCCTGGTGAGTGAGGCCCAGCGAGGTGATGGGAAAGACCGAGATGCCTTTCTGGTCGATCAAGAAAGGATATTCGTCGGTGCCGTGCGCCGAACCGCGGTACTTGACCACGCGCACACGCCGGGTCGAGACCTGCCCGTTGACGCGGTGGTCGAGGAGCAAAACGCAATCGGCAACGTACTCTTCCAGGCCGTAACGGGTGAGCGCTCCGTCTCCGCGTTCCGCCGTCACCATGGCGGTGAGGCCGTGATCGCTCAGCCAGCGGAACAGGCGACGCAATTCCGCCCGCAGGATGGCCTCATTGCCCAACCCCGAGAACAACACCTCGATCGTGTCCAGCAGCACCCGTTTGGCCTTGATGCGCCTGATGGCGTGCTCCAGGCGGATGAACAGACCTTCCAGGTCGTACTCGCCGGTCTCCTCAATCTCTTTGCGTTCGATATAGACATAGTCAACGAACAGCTTGCCGGCCCGGACCAGAGCCTTCAAGTTATAGCCGAGGGAAGCCACATTGCTGTTAAGTTGCGGCTCGGTTTCCTCGAACGACATGCAGATGCCGGGCTCACCGAAGTCGCGCGCTCCATGCAGAAGAAATTCCATGCCGATGAGGGTCTTGCCGGAGCCGGGGCCGCCAATAATCAGCGTGTTGCGCCCGCGCGGAACACCACCGTTCAACACCTGATCCAATCCGGGCACCCCGGTTGGGGCTTTAGCTAATGCTCTGGATGGGGTCGCTTTGGCTGTCATCACACAGTTCTTCGCTGCGTCATCATCGTCAGTTTTCCCAGAGAGACTACGAATGGGACCGTCACGGCTGCTTCAGGTGGACGAGTGAAGCATTGCGCTCCCGGCCTTTGACCACCAAAAAGCATTTCGATGCCGAAAACGCGGGCGCAAGTTGCACAGCTGTCCACAGCGGCCAAATGACGTTTTGGTGTAAGCTAAATGGCCGTTTGGGCCAGGCGTTCCCATGAAGAACTCGCGACGCGCTCTCACCAAGTCCGCCCGTCAGCCGAGCAAGGCTGAGGGGGGATCATCGCCGGCTGAACACTCAGCCGGGCGCGAGCGGCGGGAACTGGGGCAGGAATCCTCCGCCAACCAGGCGCGGATCGAGCTGGCGGCCATCGTTGAGTCCTCCGACGACGCCATTCTGAGCAAGGATCTGGACGGGATCATTCACAGCTGGAACAAGGGAGCGGAGCGCGTCTACGGCTACACGGCGGCGGAGATGGTCGGACGCCACGTTTCCTCGTTGGTGCCGCCCGGCTACCCCGATGACACACCAGAGATCATGCGCCGGCTACGCCTTGGTGAGCGCATCGAGCATTACGAGACCAGACGCCAAGCTAAGAACGGGACGGTGCTGAGCGTTTCCCTCACCATTTCACCGGTTCG
>JAMXLI010000191.1 GCA_024281115.1 Terriglobales bacterium
GTGAAGCCGCGGCGATTGCGCCCCAGACCACCATCCCTTAACCTGACCACCGCGATTTAGCGAAGGCGACCATCCCGCTCCGACGGCGCGCTGTGCCCCGCGGCACGCTCCGCGATTGCATCCGCCACACCATTTGTGAAACCATCTCAGCTTTCCCCGAAGATGCGCCTGTCGCTTCCATCCCACAGGAGATCGGCTATGTTGAAATTCTTCCGCGTAATACTGCCCTTGCTGGTGTGCGCCTCCCTGTTTGCCCAGACCAAGCCTGCCGCGAAGCCAGCCGCCAGGAAACCGGCGGCCAGAGCTGCCGGCGCCGCCAAGGCTGGGTCCACCGCCGTCATCCACACCACCGCCGGCACCCTGCGGTGCGCTTTGTTTCCGGACAAGGCGCCCAAGACGGTGGCCAATTTCATTGGTCTGGCCAATGGCACCAAGGACTGGACCAACCCGGTCAGCCATGCCAAGAAGCATGGCGTGCCGCTCTACGACGGCACCATCTTTCACCGCGTGATTCCCGGCTTCATGATCCAGGGAGGCGACCCGGCAGGAACGGGGGAAGGCGATCCCGGCTACAGCTTCGAAGATGAAATTGTGCCTGGCCTGAATTTTGACCGGCCCGGGCGCCTGGCCATGGCCAATTCGGGTCCTAATACCAACGGCTCGCAATTTTTTATCACGGAGGTTCCGACGCCGCACCTCAATGGTCACCACACCATCTTCGGTCAGTGCGACGAGCCCAGCATTGCCCTGGTCAAGAAAATTGCCGGGGTGCCGCGCGACGCCAACGACCGGCCCGCGAAGCCGATACGCATCACGCATATTGACATTGTGAAGGCGGGCGCGACCGGGGCCGGCGCCGCTCGTCGTGCCACCCCGCGAAAACCCGCGGCCAAACCGCCGGCCAGCAAACCGCAATAACTGAAATCACCGCCTCAGGAGGATTCATGTCGCGCCCACCGGGTACCTATGCCGTCTTTGAAACCAGCGAAGGCAACATCGTTTGCCGTCTGTTTGAAAAAGACGCGCCCAAGACCGTGCAGAACTTCATTGACCTGGCTGAAGGCAAGCGGGACTGGAATGACCACGTCAGCGGCAAAAAAGGCAAGAACACGCCGCTGTATTCCGGGACCATCTTCCACCGGGTGATCCCCAATTTCATGATCCAGGGCGGCGACCCGAGCGGCACCGGCATGGGCGGCCCCGGCTATCGCTTCGAGGACGAAACCAAGGGCTCGCCGCACAAATTCGATAAGCCCGGCAAGCTGGCCATGGCCAATGCCGGCCCCAACACCAACGGCTCGCAATTTTTTATTACGGTGGCGGCCACGCCCTGGCTCACCGGCAATCACACCATCTTTGGCGAGGTAGTCGAGGGGCAGGACGTGGTGGATAAGATCACGCGGGTGCAGCGCAACGCGCAGGACCGCCCGGCCAAGGACATCACGTTGCAGGCAGTCAAGATCGAGCGCGGGTAATCGGGTTCGCCGGGGGCGGGTGTAGACCAGGGCTAAAGCCGAAAATGGAGGAAGCGCGCCGTCCTCCGGGCGGTTTCAGTCGAGGTCGAAGTCGCGCAGCGGTTTGCCTTCGTCGGGGCTCTCTTTGGCCTTGCGCAACGCTTCCTGGAACTTCTTTTCCAGCAGGTCCGACTGGTGCTTGTGGGCCTCCACGGATTGCCGGAAGACCGATTCGCGGCGGCTGTCCTGCTCTTTGAGGGCGCGAGCGGCTTCCTCAATGTCGTTGAAGGTCTTGGGACGCACCGGCGCGGTGTGAGAGATTACGCCCTTGGTGGCGGCGTCCACCTTCAGCACCGCTCCGCAGCAGGGACAGGTCACGTCGAATGGTGCAGGCGCTTTGGCCATGCGCCGATGATAAACCCGCCCGCGCGCTTTGTGGAGCCCCGACCCGCCGCTAGAGAAATACGACCTGATGGTCGGTGCATCCCTTCTCCACCAGTTCGTGCAGCCCGGCCAGAACATCCATTCCGTCGCGCGCCAGAAAGTAGATTCCTGCCAGCTCCCGCTCCTGCAGCTCCTGGTTGGGAAAGAGCAGGTTGCTGAGGTAGGCGGCATGCCGGTCCAGCACCGCGCTCTGCCGCAACTGGGCGGCATCGGCACGCTTCTGCAAACGCTCCAGCTGGTATTTCATCTTGGCCCCGGCATGACGGGCGGCGTCCACCAGGGTTGAATCCAGCTTCCCCAGTTCGGACTCCAGGCTGGCCAGAGAGGTCGTCAGGGAGTCTGAGGCCTGCTGGAAGGCGTCGCGCAAGCCCGCCGCCATGGCCCGCTCTGCGATCGCCTGGCGAACGTGCTCCGGCCCCTGCAGAACGTCGTGCACACCCAACTCGTAGCGTCCCAGGAACTTGGCCGCCTTGGGCTCGACCAGGGTCGCGCTAAAACGCGGGACGATCGGCGTTACGCGGCCCAGCAGCTTCTCGTAGACGACCGCCGCCTGGGCAAAGTAGGCGATTTCCGCCGGCCCTCCGCTGTATACCGCCGTGGGCAGCAGGAAATCCTGCACCACCGGGCGCAGCAGCACATTCGGACTGAAGCGCGCCGGCTCCTGGGCAATGCGGCGCAGCAGGCCGGCCTGCGTAATCTTTTCCGGGCCGATGCGGAAGTCCGTGTGCCCATCGTTTGCCCGCTTTATGACGGTGCGCACGCCCTGCTCTTCCGCGAACAGCAGCGTGCTGCGTTCGGTGACCTTAACCTGCTCGTGGTACCCGGCGGCAGTGAGTTGTTTACCGCGCTCGAGGAGCAGCCGGTCGATTTCCTCCGCCTGCTCGATGGCGGCGCTGTAGGCGGGTTGCGCGATCTGGTGCAACTCGGGGTCGGAGGGATCGAGCAACACCAACCCCCAGCGGCCGAAGAGGCGGGTGAACAGCCGCGCGAATGCCCCGCCCAGCGTTTCTCCCGGGCGGTAGGCGTCGGCCAGCAGCTGCAGCGCGTCCGAGTCGCCGCCCAACAGTTCGCGCACCCGCTCGAGCAAGGCCGGCACGTCCTCGCCGAGGCGGACATCGCACACCGGCGCTCCTTTCAGCGCCGAGGAGGCAAGCGCAATCCGGTGCAGTTCCCCGTCCAGGGCGGGAATGACGGCGTGGTCCACTTCCTCCAGGTCGTGGTCCTCGGTAGCCAGCCAGAACAGGGGCACGCAATCTTGACCTGACGCGGTGGCCCGCTCCGCCAGCTTCACCACGGTCAAAGCCTTCAGCAGCGAGTACAGGGGCCCGCCGAAGAGCGCCACCTGCTGCCCGGTCACCGCGCACATGGCTCCTTGCCGCAGCCGGGCGATATTGCGAAGCGTGGCCGCGGGCGCATCCCAGGTCCGGTTCTGGCGTTCCAGCACAGCCGCTACGCGTTCGCGTCGCTCCAGCGGGTAGTCGAGGTTCTGCCGGAGGTTCGCCGGCACGGGCGACTCCGGGGCCGCGGGAAAAAAGGATTTCAGTTTGGCGGGTTGGGAAACGTAGTCGGCGAACAGGCGGCTCACGTGCGGCAACTTCGTTACCGGCCTACACTCCGAGCGCAACCGTTCGCCTCCTGGACGGGCGCAGGATTACAAGCCCTGCCGCCCGAATAGATGAGATGTTAAACGTTTTGCCGGGATGCAGGTAATCGGCCGTTATAATGCCGGGCGCAAGCAGCTTCATGGCGACGACCGATTTCGAGAGGAGAGCACCTCGTGAGCCAACCAACCATCAGGGTGGGAGTGATCATGGATTTGACGGGCCCGCTCTCCTTGCTCGGAATCGCCAGTGCAAACGTGGCGGCCATGGTCATCGGCGATATCAACGCCGCGGGCGGCTTGCTGGGGCGGCGCGTCGAACTGCTCGTGGAAGACAGCGCGACCTCCGATACGCTGGCAGAAACCAAAGCCGCCAAGTTGGTCGAGCATGACAAGGTGGACGTGATCCTGGGCGGGATCTACAGTTCCACGCGTCAGGCCATCAAGCGGGCGGCGGTCGTCAAGGGCAAGAAGCTTTACATCTACCCCGAACAGTACGAGGGACGGGAATGCGACCCGCTCATCTTCTGCACCGGCCCGGTGCCGGCGCAGCAGCTGGACCCTTTCATTCCATGGCTGATGCAGCAGACGAGAGCGAAGAAATTCTATTTGCCGTCAGCAGACTATATCTGGCCGCACGTGATGAATACCAAGGTTCGCGAACTGGTAACCGCGAATGGCGGCAGCATCGAAGGCGAGGAATATTTTCCGCTCGATCACGGGGAATACGCGGGCATCGTGGAGAAGATCATGTCGAGCGGGACTGACGTGGTGTTTAACACCATCGTTCCTCCCGGGCTGATGCCTTTCCTGGAGCAGCTCCATCGGGCGGGCTTCCGGAAACGGGGCGGAACCTTGGTCTGCACGTACTTTGAGGAGAACCTGCTCCGCATCCTGCCGCCAGCCCAGGTGGAAGGCGTATACGGGTGCCTGGACTATTACCAGACCGTCAGCGATCCCTTCAGCGTGGCCCTGCTCAAACGCTACAACAAACTCTATCCGGGCAGTTCGATGTTCACTGCAGGCAGCGCAAGTACAGGCATGTACCGGGGCCTCAAGTTTTGGGAGGCCGCCGTGAACGAGGCTGGTTCGCTGGATCAGGACGCCGTCATCGCGGCGCTCGACCACGCCAAAATCGCCGAGGGACCGGGTGGCCCGGCTGCAATGGTGCCCGGGCAGCATCACGCACGGATGAACATGTACATCGCCCAGGCGCGCAATGGTGTTTTCCAGGTGGTCAGGGAGCTGGGCGCCATCGAGCCCAACGAGGCGAGACTCGCGGCTTCATTCTCGCGAACTGCCGGCGCCGGGGAAACGCTGTAGAGCGGAGATTGCCGGCAGCCAGATCAATCCTCTGCGAACCTGTTCGTATCGCGAGAGCCGGCACGACCCGACGAACGCTCCGGCAATTGATTACAACTGGCGCGGATCACCG
>JAMXLI010000192.1 GCA_024281115.1 Terriglobales bacterium
AAAGAGGTGCAGCACGCCTTCAGCGACCACTCCAAGCTGCAGCAGACATTCGGTTATGTTGCTAAGGTGGGATTGGAGCGGGGGCTGGAATCCATGGCGCGGTGGGTACGGAGCGTCGGCGTCCGCCAGGCCAAAGCTTTTACCGCAATCGAAGTGGAACGGAATCTACCGGAGTCGTGGAGCCGCCTGTGTATAAAGGCAAGTCAGTCTGCGTAGTTATGCCCGCTTATAACGAGGCGGAAGGCATCGCTTCCACGGTCAGCGCCTTTCGCGCTCTCCCCGAGGTGGACGAGGTAATAGTCGCCGATAACAACAGCAAGGATGGAACCGCCGTTCTCGCCCGGGCAGCGGGCGCTCGCGTGGTCAGCGAAACCCGCCAGGGCTACGGCTTTGCATGCCGCGCCGCTTTGCAGGCGGCAGCTTGCGACTATGTGTTCATCTCCGAGTCCGACGGCACATTCCATGCCGCCGATGTCTACAAGTTTCTCGCCTACGCCGAGGAATTCGACGTAATCTTCGGCACCCGCACCTCGAAATCCTGCGTGTGGGATGGCGCCAATATGGGCCACTTCCTTCGTTACGGAAACTGGGCGGTGGCCAAGCTGCTGGAATATTTGCACAACGGTCCCTGCCTTACCGACGTAGGCTGCACCTTCAAGTTCTTCACGCGTCCGGCACTGCAATCCATTCTTCCGCACCTGACAGTGGGCGGCAGCAGCCTCTCGCCCCAGATGATGGTCATCGCTGTTCGCCAGGGATTCCGCTGCGTGGAGATCCCCATCAACTATGGTTCGCGCCAGGGCACCTCAAAAATCACGGGGAGCTTTCGGAAGGCATTCTTGCTTGGCTTGCGCATGATCGCCATGATCATCGCCTACCGGTTCAAGCCCATCCCTGCCGTGCCCGGCAGCGAAGGCAGCCGCCGCCGGCGACGTTCCGCAGTTGCCGCATAAAGGGCGGTCCTTTCGCGGCTTCGTGGGAGTGCTTTTCAGCGCTCCCGCTCCGGCAACACCGGCTGCGCGTACCGCTTCATCTCACCCGTCCACTTGAGGAAACGCATCAGGTTGGCGCGCTCTCGCCAGGCGAAGCCCCAAAATCCCAGGAACCCGATCTGCTGCACCTTTACGCCGCAGTAGGTCTCGATACGCCAGAGCAGGTAGGGACTGCGCCAGGGCGCCAGGCGGTGCCCCCGCGTCGCCCGCCACAGGAACTTGAGCGCATACGGCATGGACGCCATTGAGTGTAGCCGAGGGCGGGGATAGGACGCAGCCCGGCTTGTCTTCGCGGGCAGTACGATCGTTGGCAAGCAGGCGCGGTGAAATGCCCGGCGGCGCCACCAGAATCGCGGCCTAATTGCCGACACACGGGCGCGCCGGGCGATCTTCGGCCCTGCCAACCCGCGGTCCTAGATGTCGTACTTTTTCATTAAATGGCGGAAGGAGCGGTAGGAAAGCTTCAACAGCTCGGCGGCCCGAGTCTGCACTCCTCCCGACTGCTTGAGCGCGGACTGCAACAACGAGCGCTCGATATCGGCCACATAGCTTTCCATGTGGACGCCCTCGGGCGGCAAAGGCCCGGGGCCGATGGGCGTTCCCAGGGGCAGCACCGCTGCAGCGCCGGCCGCAGCCGCAGCCGCCCTGGCTTTCGGGCGCTCCGCCGGGAGTTCCACCTGCAGTTCGTTGGTGCTCTCCATGGCCACCGCGCGCTCGATGGCATTCTCCAACTGGCGCACGTTGCCCGGCCAGTCGTAAGCGGCAAGCAGTTGCAGCGATTCCGGCCGCACCCGCAGTATGCTCTTGCCTGCCGCCGGCGAGTATTTCTTCAGGAAATGATTCGCCAGCATGGGCACGTCCTCGCGGCGCTCGCGCAAGGGTGGCACCGTGACGGGAATGACGCTCAACCGGTAATACAGGTCCTCGCGGAACAGGTTCTCGCTGACCATGCGGTCCAGGTCGCGGTTGGTAGCCGCGATCACACGCACATCGACCGGGATCTCGCTGGTTCCTCCCACCGGCCGCACGCAGCGTTCCTGCAAGACGCGCAGCAGCTTCACCTGCATGGCGAGGGTCATCTCGCTGATCTCGTCTAAGAAGATGGTGCCCCCGTCGGCCACCTCGAAGAGGCCGCGCTTGTTCTGCTGCGCTCCGGTGAACGCGCCCTTTACATAGCCGAACAGCTCGCTTTCCAGCAGGGTCTCCGGGAATGCGCCGCAGTTGATGGAGACAAAGGGTTCGGCGCTGCGCGGCGAGCAGGCGTGTGCCGCCCGTGCCACCAACTCCTTGCCCGTGCCGCTCTCCCCATGAATCATGATGGTGCTGCTGGTGGAAGCCACGGTGCGGATCGTCTGCTTCAGCTTCTCAATGGCTGGGCTGACGCCGATGATGTTGTCGAGCGAGTTGCGGGCCGCGGCATCGCGCCGGTAGGCGAAGTTCTGCCGCCGCAGGGCCAGCTTTTCCAGCGCCTGCGCAATGGCCAGCCGCAGGTCGTCCACGAGGCCGGGGCCTTTGCGGATGTAGTCCAGCGCTCCTCCCGCTTTCACCGCCTGCACCGCAGCTTCGAAATCGTCCACCGCGGTAATCAGCACCACCGCCGAATCGGGCGAAACCTGGTGGGCATACCGCAGCACCTCGATGCCGTCGGTGTTCGGCATCTTGATATCAGTCACACTCACGTCATAGAGGGCCCCATCAATCTTGCGCTTGGCTGCGTCGCCGGAGTTCACGGTCTCGATGCGGTGGCCGTCGCGGCGCAAGGCGATGTCCAGCACCTCGCAGATGGAACGCTCGTCGTCGCAGATCAGGATATTACCCATGCAGCCCGCCCCCTCCCACTCCCGCCCGAGCGGCGCGCGCCGGAAATTCGCTCCGGCCGGCTTCCGCCACGGGGACGCTGGCCGCTACCTCGCGCACCGCAGCCCGCCGCAAGTACAGAGTGAATTGCGTTCCCTCGCCGGGGCTGGATCGCACGGCGATCTTGCCTCCGTGCGCCTGCACGATCTGGTACACGATGGCCAGGCCTAAACCGGTTCCTCCCTCAAAGCGCGACTGGAATGGCTCGAACATCTTCTCCAGTTGCTGAGGCGGCACTCCCTGGCCGGTGTCGGCGATGGTGATTGCCCACTCGTCGCCTTGCGCCAGCAGCGAAACTTTCAAGGTGCCCCCCGCAGGCATGGCGCGCAGCGCGTTAGAACACAGGTTCCACATCACCTGCTTGATCTTGTCGCCGTCCACCGCTGCCCGGGCCCGCACCGGCTGGAAATCGCGCTCGATGCGGATGCCTGCCGGCTTGCTGCTCTCGATGAGGGTAAGCGTGTCCTTGAGCAGGGGAAGCAGGTCCTGCTCCTCGAACTGGTAGCGCTTCTCGCGCGCGTACGCCAGGAAATCGGAGATGATGTTGTTCAACCGGTCCGATTCGCGGGTCACAATCTGCACCAGCAGCCGCTGCTCGTCGCTGAGCGCGGAAATGCCCGACAGCACGTGCACAGATCCGGCGATGGAGGTCAGCGGGTTGCGAATCTCATGGGCGATGCCGGCCGCCAGCCGTCCCACCGCCGCTAACCGGTCGCGCTGGCGCACCTCGCGTTCCAGCCGCCGTATCTCCGTCAGGTCGTCGAGGGTATACACCCAGCCCAGTTCGCCGCGCTCCGGAACCACCAGCGGCGACACGCTGACACTGAATGTTTTCATGTCCCCGGCGGGGGTGCGGGACCGCACCTCGGCGTGGCCGTCGTCCCCTGCCACGGAGGGCAGCCGGTCCACGAAGAGTTGGACGATGGACCTGCCGATCAAAGCAGCCTCCGAGGTCTGCAGCAGCCGGGCGGCGGCGGGATTAGCCAGCGTGATGCGTCCTTCGAGATCGGTGGTGAGCAGGCCGCTGCTCACCGAACGAATCACGTTCTCGTGCAAGGCCTGCAAGTTCTCCAGCGCGCCGCTGGTGTCCTGCAGTTGCGTGTCCACCTGGCGCAGCTTGGTGCTGAGCTGGCTGGCCAGGTAGGCAATGGCCAGGTACGCGAACAGGTTGATGAAAATGATTGCTTGCAGCGTCTTCCATGCCGGGTGACTCGCCGAGTACGCAGGGATCACCTCGAAATACGTGCACTCCACCACCGTCCCATAGAGGACGAAGGCCAGCGCGGCCGTCAAATACGTCCAGGTACGGGGCAGCAGAATGGCCGCCACCACCACGATCAGCGGAAACAGAAAATTGAAGGAACTGTCCACGCCGCCTGTGAAGTAGACGATCAGGGTGGCCATGCCCAGGTCTGAAAGCAGTTGCAGCAGCGACTGCGCGCGGGACTCCTGCCAGAAGGAGAGCAGGAGAATGAAAAACACGGCCAGCGCGTACCAGAGCAGGACCACGCCGATAAAGAGCCGCTCCGGCAGCGGTGTGGGCGTGAGCCGGGTAATGGCCAGCTCAATGCCGACCAGGAAGGTGATGATGATCACCCGTACTTTGACCAGCCAAGCCAGCCAGGAGCGCTCGTTGAAAGTAGTAGACACGCGTTGATCCTGTTCGCGGTGGGCGGGAATACTCCCGCCCCCGTGCTTAGCCCGCCAGTTTCGCGATCATGGAGAACAGCGGCATATACAGCGAAATAACGATGCCGCCCACGGCCACGCCCAGGATGCCGATAATGATCGGCTCCAGCATGGCCAGCAGGTCCTTCGTGGCCGCATCCACTTCGTCCTCGTAGAAGTCGGCGATCTTCTGCAGCATGGCATCCATGGCGCCCGTGGCCTCGCCAACGCCGATCATCTGCGACACCATGTTGGGGAACACGCCGCATTCCTTCAGCGGATCGACAATGGTGCGGCCCTCCTCGATGGCCCGGCGCACTTTCATCAGCGCCTGTTCCAGCACGGCATTGCCCGAGGTGCGGGCGGTGATGGCCAAGCCTTCCAGGATGGGCACGCCGGAAGTGATTAGCGTTCCGAGGGTGCGGGTGAAGCGCGCCACCGCGATTTTGCGCAGCAGGTTGCCCACCACCGGCATGCGCAGCAGGATGCTGTCCAGAACGTATCTGCCCTTGGGATGCTTGTTGATCTGCTTGAGCCCGAACACCGCGCCCACGCCCATGCCGATGAAGACCCACCAGAAGTGACCCACGAAAGCGCTCAGGTTCATGACGATGCGGGTGGGCAGCGGCAAAGCCACGCCCAGTCCGGCGAACAGGTTGGCGAAGATGGGCACCACCCACTTCAGCAGCGCGCCCACGATCAGCACGGCGATGCTGATAACCGACACGGGGTAGATCAAGGCCGATTTCACCGCTGAACGCAGCTTGACCGCTTTCTCCACGTACTGCGCCAGGCGCTGCAGAATGGTGTCCAAAATACCGCCCGCCTCACCCGCCTCCACCATGTTGGTACTGAGGTCGTCGAAGGTGTTGGGGAACATGCGCATGGCATTGGCCAGCGTGGCGCCGCCTTCCACAGCCCCGCGCACCCCGGTCAGGGTTTTCTGGAAGGCCTGGTTCTCCTGGTTGGCGGCCAGGATCTCTAGGCACTGCACCAGCGGCAACCCGGCGTCAATCATCACCGAGAACTGGCGGAAGAAGACCGCGATCTCCTTGGTCTTTACCTTGCCCGACCCGAACGTCGGCAGGGCAAACTCCTTGCCTTTTTCCTTGATGGCGCGCGGGGTGATGCGCTCTCGCCGCAACTGCGCGGCCAATACTTCCTTGCTGCCGGCCACGCGTTCTCCGGTAATTTTTTCGCCGGAGGCGTTGGTGCCGTTGAACGTAAATACGGGCATGGGTTCGTCCTCTTCGACTCGTTGGTGCCGGGCGCCCCGCGGCGCGGTCCCCGGGTCTGACAAACTGCTTTAGCGTTTGGCCGTTACCGCGGCCTTCGACATCATCGTGCCCGCGGCGGTCGGGCGGTTCAGCAACCCGGCCCCGCGATTGATCATTTCCTGCAATTCTTCCGGCAAGCTGGACCGCTGGATGGCGGTTTCCAGCGAAATCTGCTTCTGGAAATACGCGGTAGCCAGCGCCTGGTTGAAGGTCTGCATGCCGAACTTGTCCTGGCCCGACTGCATGGCCGAGTAAATCTGGTGGATCTTGTCCTCGCGAATCAGGTTTCGCACCGCGGGGTTGGGGATCAGGATCTCCATGCACATGGCGCGCCCGTGCCCGTCCATCTTGGGCAGCAGGCTTTGGCACATGATGCCTTCCAGCACCATCGAGAGCTGCGCTCGGATCTGCGGCTGCTGGTACGAGGGGAACACGTCAATGATGCGGTTGATGGTGGAGGCCGCCGTGTTGGTATGCAGCGTCCCAAAGGTCAGGTGGCCGGTTTCGGCGATGCGCAAGGCCGCCTCGATGGTCTCCAGGTCGCGCATTTCGCCGATCAGCACCACGTCCGGGTCCTCGCGCAGCGCGGCGCGCAACGCGTCGGCGAAAGTCTTGGTGTCGGAATGCACCTCACGCTGGTTGACCAGGCAGTTCTTGTTCTGGTGCACAAACTCAATGGGGTCTTCAATGGTGAGGATGTGCTCGTGGCGCTCGCTGTTGATCTTGTCAATCATGGCGGCCAGGGTGGTGGACTTCCCCGATCCGGTGGGACCCGTCACCAGCACCAGCCCGCGCGGCTTTTCGCACAGCTTGGTAACCACCGCGGGCAGCCCGAGCTGGTTGAAGTTCTTGATTTCGAAGGGAATCACGCGGAAAACGGCGCCGGTCGCGCCGCGCTGGTTGAAGCAGTTGGCGCGGAAGCGGGCCAGCCCTTTCAGCCCGAAGGAGAAATCCAGTTCCAGGTTTTCTTCGAAGCGGTGCTTCTGCGCGTCGGTCATGACGCTGTAGGCCAGCTGCTTGGTTTCGGCGGGCGACATAGCGGGCATGTCCAGCGGGCGCAGCGAGCCGTGCACTCGCACCTGCGGCGGGGAGTTGGTGGTGATGTGCAGGTCGCTGCCGGACATTTCCAGCATCTTCTTCAACAGGTCGCTGAGTGTTACCGCCATGGAATTCTCGTCCTCGTTTCCCTAGTGAATGGTCTCGCGCGCCACTTCTTCCAGCGTCGTGGCTCCGCTCATTACTTTCATCAATCCGCTGCGCCGCAGGGTGAACATCCCGCGCTCGATGGCCTTTTTCTTCAGCTCCACCGAGGACGCACCCACCAGCACAAGTTCCTTGATTTCCTCGTCCACTTCCATCACCTCGTACAAGCCGACGCGGCCCTTGTACCCGGTGTTGTTGCAGGTGGCGCAGCCGCGCCCTTTCTTGATCTTCACGGTCTTGGCTTCTTCCGGCGTGAAACCTTCCTCGATCAGCGCCTGGTAGGGCACCTCCAAGGGTTCGCTGCAGTCCTGGCAAATGCGCCGGACCAGGCGCTGCGCGCAAATCAGGTGCACCGCCGTGGCCACCAGGAAGGGCTCAATACCCATGTTCATGAGGCGGGTAATGGTTTCGGGCGCGCCGTTGGTATGCAGGGTGGAGAGCACCAGGTGACCGGTAAGCGCCGCCTTGATGGCGATCTCAGCCGTTTCGAAGTCGCGGATTTCGCCCACCAGGATGATGTTGGGGTCCTGCCGCAGGAATGCGCGCAACGCGGCCGCGAAATTAAGCCCGATCTGCTCTTTCATCTGCACCTGGTTCACGCCCTGCAACTGGAATTCGACCGGGTCTTCCGCGGTCATGATGTTGGTGTCGGGCGTGTTGAGCCGGGAGATGGAGGAGTACAGCGTGTTGGTCTTGCCCGAACCAGTAGGCCCGGTCACCAGCACCATGCCATAGGGCTTCAGAATGGCCTTCTCGAACTTCGTGAGCGACTCCTGCTCAAAGCCCAGCTTGGTCATGTCCAGCCGCAGGTTTTCCTTGTCCAGCAGCCGCAGCACGATCTTCTCTCCCCACAGCGTGGGCAGCGTGCTGACCCGGAAGTCCAGCTGCTTCTTGCGGCCGGCGATGTTCATCTTCAGCATGATGCGGCCGTCCTGCGGCAGCCGCTTCTCGCTGATGTCGAGCTTCGACATGATTTTCACGCGCGAGGTGATGGCATCTTTCAGCTTGAGGGGCGGCGACATGATGCTTTGCAGCACGCCGTCAATGCGGAAGCGCACCCGGAATTCCTTCTCGTAGGGCTCCATGTGGATGTCGCTGGCCCCGCGCTTCACCGCGTCGGTCAGGATCAGGTTCACCAGCTTGACGATGGGCGCTTCGTCGGCGGCACGCTCCAGGTCGGCAAGCTCCATCTCCTCTTCTTCGGACTGGAGTTCGACGTCGGCCTCGCCGATCTCCTCCATGGACTTCATCACCTCTTCCAGGCCCTCTTGCTCGCCCTCGCCGTAGGCTTTCTCGATGCCTTCCGCGATCGAGCTCTCCGAGGCGACGACCGGCTCGATGTTGAAGCCGGTCATGAACTTGATGTCGTCCATGGCGAAGACATTGGTCGGGTCCACCATGGCAATCGTGAGCGAGGCGCCCACCCGGCTGAGGGGCAGAATCTGATAGCGCTTGGCGGTTTCCACGGGAATCAGCTTCACCACCGCCGGGTCCACTTCGAAGTAGGAGAGATTGATCGCGGGAACGCCATATTGCCGCGAAAGGAAGTTGGTGACCTCTTCGTCGGTGAGGAAGCCCAGCTTCACCAGCGCCGAGCCCAGGCGGCAGTTGCTGTCCTTCTGCACCTTCACCGCCTTTTCCAACTGTTCCGGGGTGATGACCTTCTCTTTGACCAGAAGGTCACCGAGCCGCTGAGACATGCCTCAGACTCCTATGCGATCCTGTTCGGTGTGGTAACGACGCGAACTCCGGGGGATGGAGGCCGCACGCGCGCAACTCTTCGGGGGAGATTCGAGTATTGCGCGATGACGAAAATTGTCAATTCAGATGGGGCTTTTGCAAAGTAACTTAGGTACCTGTACTGCGCGTTGCACGCCCCCGGCGCAAACTCCTCATGCAACGGTCACTTGGCGCTCGGCTTATTTGAAGATTCAGAATGGAACAGCTTTTCAATACGGGCCGCGACTGCCGTAGTTTGTCACTCGGCGCATCCTCCACTCCCGAGTCGCAGCCCGCGGCTCCGGCAACGCAATGCGCGCTGCCAAATGGCCTGCAGCTCGAACCTGACGCGCAGCTCCGCGCCTTTTATCTCGCACTCAGCCGTGCCTTCGGACCCCAGCATTGGTGGCCGGCGCGCAGCCGCTTCGAGGTGATCGTCGGCGCCTTCCTGACCCAAAACACGTCCTGGAACAATGTCGAACGGGCGCTCGCTCAGCTGCGGCAGGCCCGACGCCTGAGTCTGCAGGGCATCCGGCAAACCGACCTGCCCAGCCTGGAGCGCCTGGTCCGCTCTGCCGGGTACTACCGTCAGAAAGCGCAACGCCTGAAGGACTTTGTTGGCTACCTGGACCGCAGGTATGGAGGGTCCCTGGCCAGGATGTTTGCGCAGCCCACCCCTAAGTTACGAACGGAACTACTAGGCCTCAAGGGGATCGGCCCTGAGACCGCGGATTCCATCCTGCTCTACGCCGGCGGACACGAAAGTTTCGTCGTAGATGCCTACACCCGGCGCATACTCGAGCGGCACGGACTGGCGCAGCCGCAAGCGTCCTACGACGAAATCCGCTTGTTGTTTCAAAGCGCCCTGGCGCCGCTCGCCCATGCAGGCAGCACGGAGCCAGGCCATTCGGCCATTGACGCGGCTCACGCACCCTCGCGTGCCAGCCGCATGCGACGCTCACCTCTGGCCCAGATGTTCAACGAAATGCACGGTCTCATCGTGCTGGTAGGCAAGAACTTCTGCTGGAAAGCGGTGCCGCATTGCCACGAATGTCCGCTCGCCGGCTTCCCCTGCCGGCTTCCTTCCGACGCCCCGGGGGCGCGGGGAAAGGCCCAGGCCCGCAGAATATAATGTGCCCGAGACTCAGGACGCTGGCATCGCATCCGTGAAGTCTGCAGTCACGTGCCCTCCGACCTTCGCAATCCCGACGAGCGCCCGCGGCGCACTACCTTCGTAGTCCTGCTGATCGCGGGGGTGTTCGTCTCTTTTTTCCTGGTGCTCTCGCAGGCTTCGTTCAATGTGCCATTCATGCCCACGGGCGCCAGCCCGCTGGTGTTCGCCGCATTGTCGGCACTGATTTTCCTGCTGCTGGTGGTACTCACCTTCGTCCTGCTGCGCACCTTGCTCAAATTGGGCGCAGAACGCCGGACCGGCGTACTCGGCTCGAAGTTCCGCACCAAAATGGTGGTGGGCGCGCTTTTGCTTTCGTTCGCGCCCGTTATTTTTCTTTTCCTGTTTGCCTACGGTTTGATGAACCGCTCGATCGACAAATGGTTTTCCCGGCCCGTGGAGGAAGTGCGGGAGGATACCGAAGCGATCGCCAAGCTGCTGTCAGCTTACGTGGCGCAGAACGCGCGCGCCGAGGCGCACTCCCTCGCTGCTGCTCCCGAAACTCAAAAAGCCTTTGCGACGGGCAATTTTGCCCCCATGGCAAGTGTGTTTCGCGAGCACGAGTCCACTCTGCAAGGCGGCTTCGTCCTGGCGCTACGCAACAACGATGCCGAGGCCGCCTACCACGTGCCCGAAGCCTGGCCGATCCTCAAGGAAAAGCTGCCAGTGCTGCGCGCCCAGCGGCAAATGTCCGCCCATCTTTCGCTGCAAGGCTCAGAATTCATTTTGGGCAGCGCCCCGGTGGCGCCCAACGGCCTGATCCTGGTAGCCATGCCGCTACCCGCCGAGTTCAGCGACACCGCGCGACAGATCGAAGCCAGCCAGCAGCACTATCTTGAGCTCGCCCAACAACGCAAGTTGGTGCGCCGCACCTACATGGGCATGCTGCTGCTGCTCACCGTTCTGGTGCTGTTTGCCGCCACCTGGTTTGCGCTGTTTCTCTCGAAATTCGTAACCCGTCCGGTGGAGGCGCTGGCGCGCGCTACCGGCGAGATCTCGCGCGGACGCCTGGACTACCGCGTGCAGATTCGCGCTTCCGATGAACTGGGCGAACTGGTGGAATCCTTTAACCGCATGGCGGAGGAACTGGAGAACAGCCGGCGGCAGATTGTCGCCTCCAGCCGCGAACTCGGCGACGCGAACAACGAGTTGGAGCAGCGGCGGCAGCACATGGAGACCATCCTGGAGAGCATTCCCACCGGCGTGCTCTCACTCGACGCCCAGCGCTGCGTTACGCACGTCAATCCCGCGCTGCTGCGGATCTTCAATCCCCAGGGTCGCGGCGCCAGCGCCCCCCGCATCCTGGTGGGCGCGCGACTGGCCGAAATCTTCCCGGCCGAGATCCTCGACGACTTGGAGCCGGTGCTGCGGCGGGCTGATCGCATGGGCACAGTCACCGCCCAGATGGAATCCAACGTGGACGGCGCCACGCTGAATCTGGCGGTCACGGTGTCTGCCCTGGAGCATGACCGCCAGCGTCTGGGCTACGTGATCGTCTTCGAGGATCTATCCGACCTGCTGAAGGCGCAAAAGCAGGCCGCATGGCGCGAGGTGGCCCGGCGCGTCGCGCACGAGATCAAGAACCCGCTCACTCCCATCGCGCTCTCCGCCGAGCGCATCCGGCGTCACCTGGAGAAAGGCGGTGTAGCGGACGCCTCCTCCAGCACGGTAATCCAAAGCTGCGCTCAGACCATCGCGGAGGCGGTGGAAACGGTGCGCATGCTGGTGGACGAATTTGCCACCCTGGCGCGCTTCCCGACGGCGCGGCCGCAGCCCGCCAGCATCAATGCCATCGTGGAGAGCACCCTGGCCTTGTTCAATGGCCGCCTCGACAGCTTGCGGGTGCGCACTTCCCTGGCCCCCGATTTGCCCCCGGTCATGGCTGACGCGGAAGCCCTGAAGCGCGCCCTGGCGAACCTGGTGGACAATGCCGCCGAAGCGACGCAACATTCCCTGCTGCGGGAAATCCAGATCTCGACCGCGCTGCTACCGGGCCGCGAGGCGGTCGAAATCGTGGTCGCCGATACCGGGCCAGGCGTCACCGCTGAACTCAAGCAGCGGCTTTTCCTGCCCTATTTTTCTACCAAGAAACGCGGCACTGGCCTGGGCCTGGCCATTGTCAGCCGCATCGTGGAGGACCACCACGGCTCCATCCGCGTGGAAGAAAATGAACCGGTGGGCGCGCGCTTCGTGCTCGAACTGCCCTTGGCCCTGGAAACTGGCGCCTCCAGCCCGGCATGAATCCGCACAGCATCCTCATCGTGGACGACGAGTCCAGCATCCGCCAATCATTGAAGGGCGTTTTGGAGGATGAAGGCTACCGCGTCGCGGCCGCCGACAGCGGCGAGAGCTGCCTGGACCTGCTTCGCCGCCGCAGCTTCGACGTCATCCTGCTGGACGTCTGGCTGCCAGGCATGGATGGCCTAGAGGCCTTGCAGAAGATCAAGGAAGCGGATGTGGGTGCGGAAGTCATCATGATCTCCGGCCACGGCACGATCGAAACTGCTGTGCGCGCCACCAAGCTGGGCGCCTTCGACTTCCTGGAGAAACCGCTTTCGCTCGAAAAAACGCTGATCCTGGTGAAGAACGCGATCGCCGCCCGCAAGTTGCGCGGTGAGAACCGCGAGCTCAAGAGTCAGCTTCGCGGCCAGGAGCTGATCGTGGGCGACAGTATTCCCATGAAAGCGCTGCGCCAGCAGATCGCGCTCATGGCGCCGACCAACGGCCGGGTGTTGATTTACGGGGAATCCGGCACGGGCAAGGAGCTCGCCGCGCACGCCATCCATAGCCAGAGCCCCCGCCAAAACGAGATGTTCGTGGAGGTGAACTGCGCCGCCATCCCCGAGGACCTGATTGAGAGCGAGCTCTTTGGGCACCGGCAAGGCTCCTTCGCGGGCGCGAGTTCCGATAAGGAAGGCAAGTTCCAGAAAGCCCATGGCGGCACCCTTTTCCTCGACGAAATAGGTGATATGAGCCTGAAGACTCAGTCCAAGGTGCTGCGCACGCTGGATGAGCAGCGCTTCACGCCGGTGGGTGGAGACGAGTCCGTCACCGTGGATGTGCGCGTCATCGCGGCCACGAACAAGGACCTGGAGGAAGAGATTTCACGCGGTAATTTTCGCGAGGACCTGTCCTACCGCCTCAATGTGATCCCTTTTTCGGTGCCACCTCTGCGCGAGCGCAAGGAGGACATTCCGCTGCTGGCACGCCACTTTCTGAGAGAGTTTGCGGCTGCCTACGGGCGCCGGCCGCGCGAGATCACCGACGATGCCATTGACGCGCTGATGCGCTACTCCTGGCCCGGCAACGTGCGCGAATTGCG